>DASWLV010000045.1:0-4164 GCA_036400075.1 Pyrinomonadaceae bacterium | reverse complement strand
AAGATAGACGTGAGATGCATTCAGCTTGCCCAGCGTATGATAAGCCCGATTAGAGCTGAAAAAGATTTCGCGGGCGAAAAACTTGCTTCCTCTTTCCCATTCGCCAAAACCCGGCGTATTGCTTAAAATCTGTCCGGCGGGGGAGATGACGACAAAACCGAGACCGCCAGCAAAACCGTCCAGAGTCGCGGCGTAGACGTTGCCGTCAGGTCCGACATTGGGACCTGACTCAAAAGCCTGGTAGCTGATTTCATCGGCGATGCGCCATTTTTGCGTGCCGTCCGGGTTGACCGCATAGAGCTTATTTCCGCTGGCAAAATAAATTGTCCCGTCCGCGCCGACATCAACCGATTGCCGCCCTGGACCAGGCGCGCGGTTAAAAATCCATTTTAACCCGCCGTCGAGCGTTAAAGCATAGAGATGTCCGTTTAAGTCTAATGTGTAAATCGTGCCGTCTGCGCCGATTCCCGGACGACCGTTGATGTATTGCGCGTCAACTGGAAAACGCCAGAGCACGCGCCCATTGGCTATTGGGCGTAAAGTAATATTGAGCGGAACGAGATTGCTGTTGCCAGTTGTCGCTAACACCTGCACATTGACATTGCCGGTTCCCGTCGTTTCCCCGACATAAGCTGTAATCGAGGTGTCCGACCAACTGCTGATGGGCGCAGTAACACCGCCGATTTGCACCGTTCCCGGGGTCGCCCCGAAGCTGCTGCCGGTAATTTTCAAACGCCCGGATCGAGCCAGCGTATCAGCGGAAAGTGAAGTGATGGTTTGCGCCTCCGCATTTGTCAAAGTAGCCAGTGAAATATAAATTACAGTAATTAGAAAAGTGAAAGTATTTTTAATGTTCATGAGGTTTTTCTACACATTACAGCGTCGGAAAAGTATAAATCTGCGAATTTCCGAATCTTTAATACACAGTGCAGTCAGGTAAGGGAAAAGACAAAATTGTTTAGTAATTGTTCACATACGAAAAATCGTTTAATAAAACATTTTCGCTTTCTCGTCTAACAACTCAATTGATGTGTGATTACAGCTTGTTTGATGTGTGATTACGGCTTGTCGTTGCTTCCGAGCCTTTTCATTTATTGTTTGAATTGGCACCATAATCGGCGCTTTCGGAGGCTTTTTCAGAGCCGTTTTCTTTTATTCAAAGAATTTTGGTGTAAATGGTTTAAAGGTGTAGCAAGCTACACCTTTAAACCATTTATTCTATTGATGCTCCCGGCGCGATTCGAACGCGCGACCTTTCGCTTAGGAGGCGAACGCTCTATCCAACTGAGCTACGGGAGCAGCTACATTTTGCGATTTTAGATTTTAGAGTTTTGAATGTCCAGCTTTACTCTTGATATTTCAAAAGCGAGCGCACGTCATAACCATCGAGCTTTTGGCGTCCGGGCAGAAATTCCAATTCGACCACAAAAGCAAGACCGACCACTTTTCCGCCCAAAGATTCGACTAAATTGCAGACGGCTTTGGCAGTTCCGCCGGTAGCGAGCAAATCGTCGGCGATTAAAACTTTGCAGCCTTCGCCGATGGCGTCGCGGTGAATTTCCAAAGTGTCCTGCCCGTATTCCAAATCGTAGGAAATGCTGGCGCATTCAGCGGGCAATTTTTTCGGTTTGCGAACCGGAACGAACCCTGCGCCGAAGTTATAAGCGAGCGCCGGAGCGAAAATAAAACCGCGCGCTTCGATACCGATTACTGTGTCAATCTGCACGCCCGAAAACGATTCGGACAGCGCGTCAATCGTCTGCCGAAATCCTTGCGGATGTTTTAAAAGCGTAGTGATGTCGTAAAAATTGATGCCGGGTTTCGGGAAATCCGGCACTTCGCGGATAAGTTGTTTTAAAGTTTCCACTTTCCAGTTATCAGTTATCAGTTATCAGTTATCAGTTAACAGAAATTGATAACTGATAACTGATAACTGATAACTGTAATTACCTCTCGATTCTGAATGATGAATAAATGTTTGTCGGCTCAACGACGATTTCTTCGATTTGTTCGACGTTTGAATAAGCCGGACCCGTAGCCAACTCGATTTTAAACGCTTCGACCGAACGGGCTGAGCCTTGCGCCCATGATTCGACTCGCCCGTCGGGTAAATTTTTGACGTAGCCTAAAACCTGATGTTTAGCGGCGGCTCTCTGGGCGAAAAAGCGAAAGCCGACGCCTTGGACTTCGCCGCTGATGATTAATTTTCGTGCTTCCATTTCTCCTTATTTAACCCAGAGCGTCGAGACATTCCGCCAAAGTGCGTTGTCGGCAGCTATACATCGGCGTGTCGCGCAGAGTGTAGCGGCTGGCGGAAGTAAAGCGTAATTCTTCGACTAGATCGAGAAAATCCTGTGGCTCGTCGGTTTCAAAAGCGACTACAAATTCCTGATCGTCAAGCCCGAACGAATAAGTTGTGTGCAGACGGACGGATTGATATTTCATCCCGACGCGGATGTGTTCGTCCATCATCGTCTGCCGCTCTTCGGGCGAGCGCATATACCAGTCTCTGGTTTTGACAAACGGATAAACAAATAAATATTTGCCTTTACCGGGAATTACGTGCAAGCGGTCTTCGTCGTGTTCCGGGTTGTATTTGTCAATATACATCGAGCGTTTGGTCATCGAAAGAAAACTTTCCGTGACTTCCAAATATCGCCCCAAAACGGTTTTTTTCAGGTTGACGGTCATTTCCTGAAAAGCATCGAGGTCGTAACCGATTCGCCAGATCATAAAATCGGCGTTACGGCGTAAGCCGGCGAGCGAATAGCTGTGAATTATCAAGCCGGCTTTGGCGTGCGCTTCTTCGCAGGCAGCGGCAAATTCCGTAATCGCGTTTTGCTTTGCGGCTTCGTCCAGAGAAAGCCATTCCAGGCGCGCTTTATAAAATGTGAAATTGACAAATTGCCGTTTGATTTGCGGCGCGTTTTCCGTATGCTGCTGGCGCTTTGAGCCGAAACGCAAAACGGCAGCCGGTTCGTTTTTTTTAATTTCTTCCAAACTCATATTTCAAAATCTCTCGCAGACAGGTTATCTTTATTTTGAAGCGCGCGACGCATATTTGGCAAATTTGCGGTTGAAAGAAAAGTCGAAACCGGAGTATTTTTGAGCCGGAAAACAAAACGCGGACAAATGATAAATAATTTGCTGTGGATTTTAAATTTAAGCGGTTTGCTGCTGATTGTTTTCGCGGTTTTTCGATTTATGTCTGATTTAGAGACCGGCGTTTCGCTTTTGTTTTTGGGAATTGTTTTGTTTTGCGCGGGCGAAATCGGGCGCAGAATTTGGCGCAAATAAATTTATGAATTTTCTGAAAGCGTTTTTTGCAATTTTATTTTTTTGCATTTATCTGAATGCGCAACAGCGTCCGCTGATTACCGAAGATGTTGATATTATTGAATCGGGCGCGGTTAGAATCGGGACGGGTGTTGAATTTCTGCAAAACGCCAAGTTTCCGCTTTCCGGTTTAAAAGGCGATTTGACGCGCCTCGGCGTGATTGATTTGGAAGTCGGTTTTGCGCCGAACGTCCAATTTGAAGTCAGCGGCACAATTCAAAATTTTCTCGCCGTCAATTCGCAGACAAGACCAGCGAGGATTCCGCTCGACGTATCGCCGACGGGAAATTCGAGCAATGACATCGGCGATTTTTCCGTTGCAGCCAAAATCAAATTAAGAAACGAAACTGAAAATCTCCCGTCCGTCGGTTTCAAATTCGGTTTTCAAATCGCGAACACCGATCAAGCTCGCGGCATTGGGACAAATCAAAACAACATCTTCGGACTAATTCTCGTCGGCAAAAAGTTCGGCAAAACATTCCCGGATCGCGGACGCCGCTTTAATGCTTACGGCAATCTCGGAATCGGAATCTTGCCCGCCCCGCTCGAAGCATTTACGCAAAACGACGTTTTGCTTTACGGTTTTGCCGGAAGTTACCGCGTTAACAATCGTTTCAACATCGTTTCCGAAGTCAACGGCAGACTCAACACTCGTTCCGGTCGCGCGCCGCTCGGAACGGAAAGTCTGGGCGAATTTCGTCTGGGAACGCAAATCCGCGCTTCTGGTTTAAAATTCGACGCGGCGGCTATTTTAGGATTGACCCGTTACAGCCCGCGTTCCGGCGTCACGTTCGGCGTAACTTATGAAAGTCCGAGCATTTTTACTCC
>DASWLV010000044.1:0-2966 GCA_036400075.1 Pyrinomonadaceae bacterium | reverse complement strand
CAATTTTGACACGAAAACCGCGCCGCCGAAAGTCAGTAACAAAATCACGCTGACAAAAGCGTTAGTCGTAAAAAACGCCGCATTTAAGCGGCTCAGATCATTCGGGCGGACGAGAAGATGCTGATAAATCAAAAGTGCGCCGGTCAAAACAACGCCGACCAGTGACAGCCAGCCGAGTTCGGTGAATGAATAAAGCAAAATTAAAACTAAAAACGCCTGAAAATGAAAAATTCGTGCCACCATCAACGCGCCCGCGATACCGAGCTTTGCCGGAATCGAATGAAGCCCGTTTTTGCGGTCGAATTCAAAATCCTGACAGGCGTAAATCACGTCAAATCCGGCTGTCCACATCATCACGATGAGTGAAAGCAAAATCGGCACTGGAGAATCAATCGCGCCGCGCACGGCTATCCAGGCGGCAGTCGGCGCGATTGCCAGCGACCAGCCTAAGATCAAATGCGCGAGCGCGGTAAAACGTTTGGCGTAGGAATAAAACAAAACGCTGAAGAGCGCGACGGGCGACAAAATCAAAGTCAATCCATTCAGCATCGCCGAAGCCAGAAAAAACAGAGCGCACGCGGCGATCATAAACGCCCAAGCGAAATTGATTGAAAGTTTTCCGGCGGGCAATTCACGATTTGCGGTGCGCGGATTGGCGGCGTCAATTTTTCGGTCGGCAATGCGGTTAAAAGACATTGCCGCCGAACGCGCGCCGATCATTGCCATTGTGATCCAGAAAATCTGCCAGAGCGTCGGCAAACCGTTCGCCGCCAAAAACGCGCCCAAGAAGGCGAACGGAAGCGCGAACAAAGTATGCTCGAACTTGATCATTTCGAGCGTCGTTTTTAATTTTTGCCAGAAGGAAGCCATCTTTAATATCGGAAAAGCAAAAGAAATGCCAACGTGAAAAGTTTAACAAAATCCGCCTCTCAAAGCATTTGCCGCTTGCAAAACGCAAAAGTCGTCAGGGCGAAATGCAAATTGTTTCTGCGAGCGCAAAAATTCGCGCCGGAATCATTGACAAATAAAACAATGTGTGAATAATAGGCGGCGTCAACTTACACCACAAAACTGATTCGCCGATCCTGGCATTTCTTTTAAAGGAGTCTAAAAAATGAAACCATCCCCAAATATACAACGCTTTCCCGTCTCTCAAATATCGAAAACCGCTTTCCGTTTAGCGGCGAGCGCAGCGATTTTTGTAATCACGCTTTTTTGCTCCGTGCCGGCGTATGCAGAGTCTAACTTATGGCGAAAGATCAACGAATCCGATTTACTTTTAATTAAAAGCCGGGAGAGTAAACCTAAAAGCTACGGCGTGTTTGAGCTAAACAGCTCAACGTTAAGTCAAGCATTAGCGAAAACCTCAAAGGAGCGATTCGACAATGCGGCGATGTCGGGCGATTCGGTCGTCACACTGCCGCTTCCCGACGGCAGATTTTGGCGATTCAAAATCGAAGAATCGGCGATTATGTCGCCGGAATTGTCGGCGAAATATCCAGAAATAAGAAATTACAGCGGGCAAGGAATTGACGATCCGACCGCTACAATGCGCATTAACTGGACGCCAAAAGGTCTAAACGCTTATGTTGCCTCTTCTCAATTCACTTTTTTGGTTGTTCCTTATTCCGAAAGCAACTCTCAATATTATCTGAGCTATTTTTCACAGGACGAGAATGGAGATGCTTTTAAATGTTCGACATCCAATTTTACCCCTGCCGGAGAGAACAACTTATCCGGTGAAGATCACCTGACTGTTACCGGCTCGGTATTACGCCGTTATCGTCTGGCAATTTCGGTCACGCGGCAATTTTACCTTGCCAGCGGCGAAAATGACGCCGCCGCGGTCGCTGCGGTAACAAATTTCGTCAGCAACATAAATGTTATTTATGAGCGCGAATTAACCATACGTTTTGTCATAGTTTATATGGCATTTGATCGCTTCGGAACGGTATTCCCGCCAAATCAAGATTTGGGACAAGCCAATGAAATCAATCAATTTCAACTTGACCACCTGATCGGAACGGGTGCTTACGACATAGGTCATCTTCTCGGATACAACGCTCCGATGCCAAACGGGTTGGTTTCGGTCTTAGGCTCTTTATGTCAACCTAGCAAAGCGAAAGGCGGCACTGTTCTTTCGCAAAACATATATTGGGGATCGGTAGTTTTCGCTCACGAAGTTGGACATCAGCTTGGTGCCGTTCACACTTGGGGGCTTGGCTCAGGTTCCTGCAACGCAGGACAATTCGCGTCTGGCGGGTGGTTTGAACCGGGCAGCGGTTCAACCTTAATGTCGTACGCCGGGATCTGCGGAAACAGCAATCTACAGCAGGTCAGCAATGATTATTTTCACGTTGACAGTCTATTTAAAATAATTAATTTTATTGATAGCCCGCCGATGCTGGCTTGCGCGCAACGAACTATAACTGGAAATTCGCCGCCCGTGGTTACCAGCGCCAGCTCCAATAGCACAATTCCGGCGCTGACGCCTTTTACCCTGACAGCTTCTGCCAGCGATGCGAACGGCGATGCGTTGTTATACAACTGGGAACAGTATAACTTAGGGACGCCTTTTTTCCGGTCTTATCTTCCTTCACCGAATCCGTCGCGTACATTTCCAAGTCCGTTTTATATTTTAAATTACGGGAATAGCCCACCGGCTTTTTTCAACGGATTTGCGAGCGGCGAATTTATGCCAACGACGAGCGGAACGTTTGGATTTTGGCTGACCGTGCGCGATACCCGGGCGGGCGGAGGAGGCATATCAACACAACAACAGTTCTTACAAATTGCCGTTAATGCCGCCGCCGGACCATTTACCGTAACGCAGCCGAACACAAACGTTTCGTGGGGGGCGGGCAGCCAGCAGGTTGTGACTTGGAGCGTTGCCAATACAAATTTACCCCCAATCGGAACTGCAAATGTTCGCATTCTGCTTTCGACCGATGGCGGGAATACTTTTC
>DASWLV010000043.1:0-2406 GCA_036400075.1 Pyrinomonadaceae bacterium | reverse complement strand
TATGATCCGGCGATTGATTTCCGCAACATCCAAACCGCCGAAATCGAACGCGGAATCAGAGCCAATCAAGGCTCAAACGGCTGGGTCGTCGGTCCGTCGAAAAGCGCAAGCGGACACGCAATGCTTTTTATCAACCCGCATCTGTCGTTTTTCGGTTCGGGGCAGGTTTATGAAGGTCACGTTCACAGCGACGAAGGCTGGAATTTTACGGGTTACACTCGGTTCGGATTCCCCTTCCCTTACGTCGGTCATAATGAAAACGGCGGTTGGGTCAGCACCGATAACGCGGCTGATTTAACCGATGTTTATATTGAAACTTTCGACGATCCGAAACGTCCGCTCGCTTATCGTTACGGCAAAGATTACCGGATGGCGAAGGATCACGTCGAAGAAATCCGCGTCAAAACTGCGACGGGAATGGAAACGCGCCGTTTTACGATGCGCCGCACGCATCATGGTCCGATTATCGGCGCTCAGGAGGGAAAGCCTTTAGCGATTAAGATGTCGAAATTTGAGAGCGACGGCTGGCTTCGCGAATGGTATCTGATGACCAGAGCAAAATCGCTCGCCGAATTAAAACGGGCGATGGCTCCGCTCAATATGCTTTTCGGCAATGTGATGTACGCCGACCGGCAAGGCAACACATTTTATCTTTACAACGGCGCAGTGCCGCGCCGCAATCCGCGTTTTGATTGGAAAAAACCCGTTGACGGAAGCGACCCGGCGACCGAATGGCAGGGCTATCACACGATTGACGAGCTGCCGCAAATGACGAATCCGCAAACCGGCTGGATGCAAAACTGCAACACGACGCCTTTTTTGCTGACGAGCGAAGGCAATCCCGACCCGAAAAAATTCCCGGCTTATATGGTGCAGGAGGGAGATAACCTTCGCGGCGAAATTTCAAGGCGAATTCTTTCTCAAAACAAAAAATTCACGTTTGACGAATGGCAGCGGGCGGCGTCCGATACGACTGTGATGGCTGCGGAAAAATATCTGCCGTCAATGCTCGCCGCATTAAAAAAACACCTTGATGAATCAAGCAAAGCGGATGATAAAGAAACTCAGAATCTGCGCGCCGCATACGAAGAATTATCGAGATGGAATCGTCGAAGCACAATTGAATCGGTTGCCACGACGCTTCTTTTCTTTTGGGGAGGAAAGATAGAAGAAAACAAATTGACTGAAGGCAAAGCGCAGGCTACGGCACTCGGCGATGTCTTGAAAATGTTGGAACGCGATTTCGGGACGTGGCGAGTCGCGTGGGGCGAAATCAACCGATTGCAGCGAGTGGACGAAAGCAAAGAAGAATCTTTTCAGGATAATCGCCCCAGCATTTCGGTTCCCGGCGTCAGCGGCGGGAACGGCTCGGTCTTTACGTTCTACTCACAGCAAGCTAAAGGACAGAAAAGACGTTATGGCACGGCGGGCGGGACGTACGTCAGCGTGGTCGAATTTGCCCCCAAAGTGCGCGGTCTCTCAGTCCATGTTTTCGGCGCAAGCGGTCATCCCGAAAGTCGCCATTACATGGATCAATCGCCGCTCTACGCACGCGGCGAATTCAAACCCGCCTGGCTCGCGCTTGAGGACATTAAAGCGAATCTGGAACGCGCTTATCGTCCCGGCGAGAAGATAAATCAACGATGAAAACACGATTCAAAACGTCTGATTCTCTCCGTCCGCCGGCGATTACAAAACCGATATTTTGACGACCTTTTTTCTCTCCTTATTCCGATTTTGTCGGATTACTGATAATTTAACCGGGATGAATAATACTTGGTTTAAATCGAAAACGCCGGATGACCCGTCGCCTTTTTGGTGGCTGCGGTGGGTTCCGACCGTCGTCATTTCGGTTCTGATTCTTTATTTTCTGTACGTTGTTGGGAGCGTAGCCGTTGTGCCGGTGCTGGCGTCGTTTGCGCTGGCTTATCTGCTCAACCCGATTGTCCTTCAGGGAGAAAAACGCGGTTTGTCGAGAACCGTCTCGGCAATCGCCGCTATTTCGCTGGTCACGCTCGCCGTCGCCGCGTTTCTCACTTTTGTCGTTCCAGACCTTTGGGCGGAAAGCACAAAAGCCGGACAGCAAATCGCCGACAGCTTTACGCCGGAAAACGCCGCGCGGCAAAGAGAATTTCTCAGACGCTATTCGCCCGCGCTGGAAAGAATGGCGGGAAATAAAATCGAGCAGTTTTTGAGCGATCCCGTAGCTTTTTATAACGAAAATATGAGCACCACAACGGTTGACGGAAGCGGAAACGTTGTCGTCAACGGAGGAGGCTCGGTGGTTTTGGAAACAATCGTTTCTTCGCTCGATTTGCTGCTCGTTCCTTTTTTCGTTTTTTATATTCTGGTTGATTTCCCCAGATGGCGCGATTCGCTCGAAGATTTGATTCCGCCGCGTTTTCG
>DASWLV010000042.1:0-13808 GCA_036400075.1 Pyrinomonadaceae bacterium | reverse complement strand
GCGCAATAATTTTGTCTTTAAAAGCGCCGAATCCCGTCGTAATTCCATAGGCGATTTCGCCGCGTTCGAGCAAAGTCTGAACCGCTCCGGCTGCGCGCAAAACGTTTTGTTCGGCGTTTTCGGACAAAGAAACGCGCGGCTGGTCGGGAGCGCCGTAAGCGACGGCGACGACTTGTTCGATTGTGAGGCTTTCGCCGTCTAAAACGATTTCCTGCATTCGATTCTTCATTAAATCGGCGAAACGATTCTACCTTTTTTTATCACAGTTTCAATCAAATTCGCGCCGAATTCGTAAGCGATTTGGCGATAATCCGCAGTGTCGAAAATCAAAATGTCGGCGTATTTCCCAATTTCGAGCGAGCCGATTTTACCGCCGAGACCGATTGCAAAAGCGGCGTTGACGGTCGCCGCGTTAAAGGCTTCCGAGGGCAGTAGTTTTTGATAACGACACGCAATCGCCATCGCCGCGGGCAGCGACGGACAGGGCGCAGAACCCGGATTGTAATCGGTCGAGACGGCGACGGCGCATCCCGCGTCAATCAATTTTCTGGCGTCGGCAAATTCTTTCGAGCCGAAATTAAAATTTACGGTCGGCGTGACGACGGCGATTGTTTCGGAATCTGCCAGCATTTTTATTTCTTCGTCGCTAGTTCTGTCCAAATGGTCAATCGAAGTCGCGCCGAGTTCAATCGCCATTCGCGCGCCGCCGAGATTGGTGAATTCGTCAACGTGCGCTTTCAATTTAAATTTAAGCTCTTTTGCCATTTCCAAAACGCGCCGCGATTGCGCCAAATCAAAAGCGTTGCGCTCGCAAAAAACGTCGCAGAAAAACGGCGTTTCTTCCAGCGTAAAATGCGAATCCTGAAACCAGGCGGCGGCAAGCGGCAGCATTTGCTCGCAAATCAAATCAACATATTGATCGGTTTTTCCTTTGAATTCGGTGGGGACTGCGTGCGCAGCTAGAAAAGTCGGAACCAAATCAACCGGATGCGTATGGTCAAGCTCTGCAATCGCGTCGAGCATTTTGAATTCGGTCGTTAAATTCAATCCGTAGCCGGTTTTGACTTCCGCAGTTGTCGTCCCGTTTTTGAGCATTTCATCAAGGCGGCGGCGCGATTGTTCGGACAATTCGTTGGACGAGGCGTTTCGGGTTTGATTGACGGTCGAAATGATTCCCCCGCCTTTTTCGAGAATTTCGAGATAATCCGCGCCTTTGATTTTAAGCTCAAATTCATCAAGCCGATTTCCGGCAAACACAATGTGCGTGTGGCAATCAACAAAACCGGGCGCAACCGTCTTGCCGCCGGCATCAATCGTGTTTTCGGCTTGAAATCGGCGGCGAATTTCTCCGGTTTTTCCGACGCCGACGATTTTCCCGTCTTGAACCGCCACCGAGCCGTCTTTTATCAGCCCGACATCCTGCATCTCAACCGCGCCGCGTTTCGGCTTTCCGCCGCTCGCGCAAGTGATAATCTGCGCCGCCCGTTCAATAATTAAATCAACTTTTTTCATCGCACAACGCAGAGTTTATCCGTCTTTGTTTCGGTCAACAAGCCTGCTTCAGTTTACCTTTAATTGATTTTTAATTTACTTTGATTTAATTTAGCTGACAAATCTTGCTTGTTCGATTCTGGAGGAAACGAAGAAATGAATCAAAACGCCGCGCCTTCGCCGCAATTATTCTGGGAAACAATCACCGCTTTTCAGCGTTCAGCCGCGATCAAAGCCGCCGTCGAGCTTGACGTTTTTACCAAAATCGCCGAAGGAAACAAAACCGAATCGGCGATTGCCGAAGCCTGCAGCGCACAATCGCGCGGCATCCGAATTCTGTGCGACACAATGACCGTAATGGGGTTTTTGACAAAGGAAAATGGCGAATACAATTTAAACGAGATGTCAGCCGCATTCTTAGACCGTCGTTCGCCGATGTATTTGGGCGGCACGATTGATTTTATTCTGTCCCCAATGCAAAAGCGCGGTTTTGACGATTTGACAAACGCCGTCCGCCAGGGCGGTTCGACCGTCACGGAAAACGCATCGCTTTCGCCCGACAGTGAAATGTGGGTGAAATTTGCGCGCGGAATGACGGGAATGATGATGCCCGCCGCGCAAATGATGACGGAGAATTTAGGTTTTGAAACCGACCGCAAATTTAAAGTTTTAGACATCGCCGCCGGACACGGAATTTTCGGAATTACTATCGCCCAAAAATATCGAAACGCCGAAATTTACGCTCTTGATTGGGCAAACGTTTTGCATGTTGCAACGGAAAACGCCCGAAAATTCGGCGTCGCCGACCGACATCACACAATTCCGGGCAGCGCCTTCGATGTCGAATTCGGCGACAATTACGATGTCGTTCTGCTCACCAATTTTCTGCATCATTTCGACCGGCAAACGTGCGAAGATTTACTGAAAAAGATTAATCAATCGCTGAACGCGGACGGAAAAGTTCTAACGCTCGAATTCGTCCCGAACGACGACCGCGTTTCGCCGCCATCCGAAGCGATGTTTGCTCTGGTAATGCTCGCGGCAACTCCGGCGGGCGATGCATACACTTTTGCCGAGCTGAGAGGAATGTTTGAAACGGCAGGCTTTTCGAGCAACGAACACATTCCGCTCGCGCCGCTGCCGCAGCATTTGGTTGTTTCAATGAAATAGCGATTTTTTTAAGAATTAATTTACCCTTTTTCATTTGGCTTTTGCCGTATAGGATCAGGCAAATACTGCAAGAGTAATTTAAAAACAAACACCAAATAGTACATTTACTGCACTAAAAAGTTACAAAGATAAATCTGGATATAGGCTAAGCTCTTTAAATTACTGCTTAAAAGGCGGCATCGTAATTGCTTGTAACTTAACGTTGTAATAATTAAGCAAATTAATTTTGCAATAAAAAACTCAAAGGGGAAGGCAATAAAATGAAGAAATATTTAGCTACACTCATTATGATGGCATTCATGGTCGGCTTGATGCCGCTTTTGATGCCTGTTACTGCTGAAGCTCAGCAAAAAATATACGCAAGACGAGTTGTTGGGAGAAACGGGCGCGTGCGTTATGTCAGAACACAGAAACCGAGTTTTTATCGCCGCCACCGCAACCGCGTTAACGTGGGTGCCGGAGCACTCGGCGGCGCGATCCTCGGCGGTTTGATTGGCGGCAAAAAAGGCGCTTTGATCGGCGGCACCGCGGGGGCGGGCGGCGGCGCGCTTTACACTTATAAAATTAAACCGAAGCAAAGGAAATACGTTAGAGTCAAAAGATATTAATTAGACTCTGACTGCTTAATCGAAAAACCGTGAAGTATAAAATACTTCACGGTTTTCTTTTGTGATCTGGTTAATGCCTTAAAAATCAGAAACCTTACTTCTGCATTTGTTTTGCAACTTTCTGCACTTCGTCCAAAACACGCAGCAGATTTCCGCTCCAGAGTTTGGCGATTTGTTTTTCGGTATAACCGCGTCTGACGAGTTCAAGTGTGACATTAAAAGTTTCCGAAGCGTCGTCCCAACCTTCGACTCCGCCGCCTCCGTCAAAATCCGAACTGATGCCGACATGATCAATTCCCATCTTTTTAACCAGATAATCTATGTGATTAACAAAATCCTTAACATTGACATCTGGCGCAACCGCTTTCAAACGCTCATTGATTGCCGGTCTCATCTTCGCCCGAAAAGCCGTCAGTTTTGTCCCGTAATCAGCCCGTTCAGTTTCAGGTAATTTCAGGACATCAGCCCGTTCAAGCATTTTGAAGCCTTCTTTTTCGCCAAGTTCTTTCAATATTTCGGCTGTCATTTTCGCGCGCAAATCGCTTTTTTCTTTACTGACATAACCGCGAAACGCAACAGTCTGGACGACTCCGCCGTTCTTTCTAATCAATTCAAGCTGCTCATCATCCAGATTACGGCTATGGTCGCAAAGCGCGCGGGCTGATGAATGTGAGGCAATAACGGGAGCTTTTGAAAGTTGAATCGCCTGAATATTCGCCTGTTTTGAAGGATGCGAAACATCAATCATAATTCCCCATTTGTTCATTTCATAAACAGCTTTTTTGCCGAGTTCGCTCAAACCATTATGCAGCCATTTATTATCTCTTTCTCCGGTGTTCGAATCCGAAAGCTGGCTGTGACCGTTATGCGAGAGCGACATATATCGCGCGCCGCGCATCGCAAAATCCTTGATTCTGCTCAAATCGGTTCCAATCGGATAAGCGTTTTCAACGCCGATCATCGCCACCAATTTGCTGGATTTATTAATCCGCCGGACATCGTTTGAAGTCAAAGCCAGCTCGATCTGATCCGGCGCAATTTTCTTTGTCAAACGCTCGATTGCATCAAATTTATCAATCGCGTTTACATAAGCCTTTTTATATCCCTCTTCGTTGAGTTCGCCCTGCCCGGTATAAACAATCAGCCACGAAACATCCAATCCGCCCTGCCTCATTTTCGGCAGATTAACCTGCGTCGGAAGATTCTGCGTGTAGTTGACCGTTTCGGTAAAGTTCTTCGTATCAATATCGTTATGCGTATCAAGCGTAATCACTTCCGCATGAATCTTTTTCGCTTTGGCGATAAGAGCCGCGTCGTCAGTAAATTTTTGCGCGTTTATTCGGACGCCCGAAAATGTAAATAGAATGGCAACTGCAAGCAACGCAGACAGGAATGGTTTCATAATGTTCTCCAGATTATTTTGAATCAAGCGAGTTTAGTTTACTTTGTCACAACTTTTGCGAGCAAGAACAATTTAGCGATGATTGTTATCGCACAAATCCTGCCGAACCGCCAAAAACGATTTTGTCTTATGAATCAATGTAACCGTCTTTGTCATTGCCTTCTTCTTCGCGCGTTCTGCCGTCGGCAATATCATACCAACGCTGATAGCCGTGCCGCGCCAATCCCCAAGCCGCTTTACCGAAATGCCCGATGATTTTTTCCTTGATCAGATTACGGTTCACCAAACCCTTTCGGCTCAAAAGAAAAACCGCATCTTCCTGATCTTTAAAACATCCGGCGATGAATTTCAAAATCACCAGCCATTCCGGCGTGAGAACCGGCACGCCGTTAATTTCAACCGCCTCATTCAAAGCCTCTTGAAACAATTTCTTAAACTCGTCTTTGCGAATGATCCAATCAACCGCAACCGCTTTTTTATTTGTTTTGATAATGTAACGCTCACCGCCCTGATGCAGCAAACCACGATTTTCCAGCGGCAAAAGTTTATCGGCAATAATATCAATGTCTTTGGTCGTGCGGTCGCTTCCATAAATCGCCATCGCCAAACCACCGACCAATGCCCAATCAACGCCGTTCTCTTTAGCGATTTCGGCGACAATCTGAATCGCTTGTGTGGCGGATTCTTCATCGAGTAAACCGAGATTTATGGTCATAGATTTTTACCAAATCGTTTTTATATTTTGCTGGGCTTGAATTTTATGGTCTTGGTAATGAGCGGCAAATTCAGATGCAAGGTGGTCGGCGGGCTTCTCGAATACCTTCTTCAGTAATATCTACATTCAGATCTGCCCAAATGCCTTCAAGACTAACGCGAGGAGTTTTTTTCCTGCGCTTCAATTTGCAGCGAATCAACAAATTTAATCGCCTTCTGCTGCAAATCCGGCGGAAGCGTTTTGATTTTCTGAAATAAAACTTCTTCCGATGTCATAACTTCACCTCGTTTTGTAATTTTAACACAACAAAAGACAGAAGCCCGCGGGTCAGCAAGGACGCAAAACTACCGAATAAACTTTCGCCATATTGCCAACGCCAAAAGCAGGGTTCGAAATTTCCAGCTACATCAGTTACTCGGTGGTTGAATCTGATGACTTCCAAGTCGGGTAATTCTTAGATACATCTATTGGTTCCCATTCTTCAGGGGGAGGAGTATCTTCAATATCCCAATTCTCATCATCGGGAAAGTCTCGACGCCTAAACTCTACTAGTTGAGTCTTACCTTCACGAAATTGATAAGTTGCAAAGTCCCCAAAATCACCTATACCGCGTCCTTTGTAAAAGACACCAATTGTTGACGTATCTTTATCAAACCACACTGACCCTAAAAGCTTTGGGTCTGTATATTCTTTGATTTCACTCCAGTTTTCCCAAGCAAAATGCCTAAACTGAACAGGGTACCAAGTCGGTTTATCGCGTTCGTCTAAATAATAAAACACATACTCACCGTTATAAGCACCAAATCCTAGTTCAACCTCTAGAAGCCAGGTATTATCGCCTAAATCATAGAATTGTAAACCTGAAAGATTGTAATCGTCCGCAAGGTCAGCTTCGCCGAAGTCGTGGAATGTAAATGAGTCGCCATCCTGCCATTTAAGCACCTCTCTCCAAAGTTTTCGATGAGCATATGTTCGTGCTGGTCGAGGTAGCTCTATTTCATAAATTGGACTTGTAATCTTTTTTGTTATTCTTTCAGGCAAAAGAGGCAAGGCATACCTTGTAAACTGAATCATAAACTGTGCCGAAGTTTTTGCTGCAATCTGGTGCGCATCATCGTTTTTCTCTTCATCAGCAAAATCACAAACACCTTTAATTATGATTCCTGGGATTCTTGAATTTTTAGTAGCAATGCCTTTTAGAACGGAATATGCTTCCATATCAAGAGCAAGTACGTTGCGCTCCTTCAACTCTAATTCCTGAAATGCCCCTCTCATTGAAATTACATTGCTTCCTGTAGCAAATGAACCAAACCTAATCGTCCAGTTTTTTTCGTCTAGTTTTATCTTCCCTTCAATTTTTCCCGTATAAGTTTTTAGCCATTGTAGGATTACGGGGTCAATGTTTAACGAGTTCATATCGGGTTTGAAGCTACCAACAGTTTTTTTTCCAGATTCATAATCAAATGCCATATCAGCTATTATTATGTCGCCAAGTTCGATTCCTTTTTCGCGATTACCTGCACAAATTCCTGTCATGAAAACCAAGTCGGGATTCTGACGTAGCATTAAAAGTGTGTGTGCGATTGCTGCTGTAGGTCCTGGTTTAGGCTGAGAAGTAGCAATCAATCGAAAATCTTGATTATTGCTGTCTTTTTGAACTATTTGAAAGTAAAGGTAACCTTCATCAAGTTGTTTAGTTTCCCAATCATCTGATCCATTCGGTGTTAGTGACAAAATGGCATCTAGTTCTTCTTGAATTGCTGTTATAACTAAGACTTTTCTCATTGTATTTTTCAATTTTCAGTCAAAAATTTGGCTAAATGGATTTATGTTTAAAAAGACAAGTTTGAGGAAACACAGGATAAATACAAACTATCATCCAACAAACCTACAGATCTACACATTTTAATTCCTTATCGGAATTTTAACATTATGCTTTTCAGCAAATTCAATCGCTTCTTCATAACCTGCATCAACGTGGCGAACGACGCCCATTCCTGGATCGGTGGTTAAGACTCTTTCGATTCTTTTAGCCGCTTCGGGCGTGCCGTCGGCGACGATGACTTGTCCGGCATGGAGTGAATAGCCGATGCCGACTCCGCCGCCGTGATGGAGCGAAACCCATGTTGCGCCGCCGACTGCATTAATCATTGCGTTGAGATAAACCCAATCGGCGATGGCGTCCGAGCCGTCTTTCATCGCTTCGGTTTCGCGGTTGGGCGAAGCGACCGAGCCGCAGTCGAGGTGGTCGCGTCCGATGACGATTGGCGCTTTGAGTTCGCCCGATGCGACCATTTCGTTTAATTTCAAACCGGCTTTGGCGCGCGCGCCGTAACCGAGCCAGCAGATTCGCGCCGGGAGACCTTGGAAACGGACTTGTTCCTGCGCCATTGTCAGCCAGCGTGCGAGATGGTCGTCTTCGGGAAAAAGATTCATTATCGCTTCGTCGGTTTTAAAAATGTCTTCCGCTTCGCCCGACAATGCGACCCAGCGAAACGGTCCTTTGCCTTCGCAAAATAGCGGGCGGATATAAGCCGGAACAAAACCCGGATAATCAAAAGCATTTTCCACGCCGTTGTCTTTGGCGCGCTGGCGAATATTGTTGCCGTAATCGAAAACAATCGCGCCTCGTTTCTGGAATTCGAGCATTGCTTCGACGTGCCGCGCCATCGAATTCATCGCTCGTTTTTCATACTCAACTTGATTTTCTTCGCGCAATTTTGTCGCTTGTTCGACGCTCAAACCCGCCGGAATATAGCCGTAAAGTACGTCGTGCGCCGAAGTCTGGTCGGTGACGACATCCGGGATGACGTTTCTTTCCAAAAGCTGCCAATGAATTTCCGCCGCATTGCCGTGCAAAGCAATTGATTTCGGTTCTTTTTTAGAAACAAATTCGTTGACTAATTTCAACGCTTCATCTAAATCCGCCGCTTCGACATCAACTTGTCCCAGATTTAAACGTCTTTCAATCCGCCATTTATCAACTTCCACAAAAAGACCGACGCCGCCGTTCATCGTAACGGCTAAAGGCTGCGCTCCGCCCATCTCACCTAGACCGGCTGTCAAAACGAATTTCCCCGCCAAGCTTCCCCAACCGTGTTGTCGGGCAAGCGAGCCGAAAGTTTCATAAGTGCCTTGCAAAATGCCCTGCGTGCCGATGTAAATCCAGCTTCCGGCGGTCATTTGCCCGTACATTATCAAGCCCTCGCGTTCCCAGCGGTCGAAATTTTCCTGTGTTGCCCAAGCCGGAACGATGTTTGAGTTAGCGAGCAAAACGCGCGGCGCGTCCGCGTGCGTTTTAAAAACCGCGACGGGTTTACCCGATTGAACGAGCAGAGTTTCGTCCGGTTCGAGATTTCGCAATGATTCCAATATCGCATCGAAACATTCCCAATTTCGCGCCGCTTTTCCGCGCCCCCCGTAAACGATTAAATTATCGGGATCAAACGCGACATCCGGGTCGAGATTGTTTTGAATCATTCGATAAGCGGCTTCGATAAGCCAATTTTTGCAAGCGAGTTCGCTTCCGCGCGGAGCTTTAATAATTCTGTTCATATTTTTAGCGAATTTATGATAGCTTGAGCGTTTCTAACAGAAATTGCCGATATTTTTCAACTGACAAGTAAATTCAAGCTCAAATAATTCTATTGTTGCAGCCGGTTCGGTGCTACTTTTTTGCAGCCTTTTGCGCTTTTAAAAGTAAGAAAATTTTTGGAGAAAAAAATGCAGCGTTTTAAATTTGCCTTTCTGATTGGTTTGATTTTTGTTTTCGGCGCATCCGCGCAAACGCCCGAACCTAATCGTGATCCTGAAAAAATCAAATTTGTTACTTCCGACATTGATAATTTCTGGCGAGCTTACGATACAGCCAGCAAAGAAACTGACAAGGAAAAGAAAATTGCGATTTTCCAGAGCGAATATTTTGATAAAGGCAGCATCGGATTGCAGGATTTTACTTCCGCGCGTATTAAAAACTCGAAAAATCTGGTCGAATCAATCGAAAAACATCCGAAATATTATGCCTCGATTCGCCCTTCCACCTTACGCATCGCCGATTTTGAAAAGCAGATGCGGAAAAGCTTTCGCAATTTGAAAAAGATTTATCCAGATGCGGTTTTTCCAGATGTTTACTTTCTGGTCGGGGTTTTAAATTCCGGCGGCACGCTTTCAAAACGCGGTTTGCTCATCGGTTCGGAAATGTACGGCTTGACACCGAAATCGCCGCGCGAAGAGCTTAACAACTGGCTCAAATCCGTTTTGTTGCCGGTTGATAATTTGCCGTATATCGTGGCGCACGAATCAATTCATTACCAGCAGAAAATGACGCCGCAACAATCTCTGCTTGCCAAATCAATTCAGGAAGGAATGTGCGATTTTATTGCCGAAATGATCGCCGGAAAACACGCCAACCAAGTGCAAAAAACTTATGGCGAAGCAAATGAAACCGCGCTCTGGAAAGAATTTGAGCCTGCGATGTGGGAAAAAGATTATTCGAAATGGATTTACGACAGCGTTAACGCCAAAGACCGCCCGGCAGATATGGGTTATTATATGGGCTACAAAATAGTTCAGTCGTATTACAACAACGCCAAAGATAAACGGCAGGCGATTAGAGACATTCTGGAAATCAAAGACGCGCGAAAATTCTACGAAGCAAGCAAATACGGCGAAAAGTTTGGTAATTAATTTCGTAAAAAACCTGCTTTATTTTACGAAATATTAAATTTAGAAAGCGGATTGTTTGGTTTAATGAGGTTGTAGCGTTCGAGCTTCATATATAAATTACGGCGCGAAATGTCGAGTTCGCGAGCGACGCGCGAAACGTTTCCGTTATGTCTTTGAAGAGCTTCGAGGATAACCCGGCTTTCAATTTGCGAGATTACTTCGTCGAGCGTTCCGGTTTCTCTCTTGACGCTAAAAACGGCTGCAGAAGATTCGTCAGTCAAATTAATCGAACTCGGTTCCTGCGAAAGCGGCAGGCTGGTGCGCCTTAACTCCGGCGAGAGGTGTTCGGGCGTAATGATTTCATTATCGTCTGCGCGAACAACGATTCTTTGCAATTCGTTGCACAATTGACGAATATTTCCGACCCAATCGCAAACCATCAACAAATCCACAGTCTGCGGAGTAATTGTCACGTTTTGCTTGTTATATTGAGTTGAATAGTGGTTGAGATAATGGTTAACGAGAAGCGGAATTTCCGAGCGTCTTTCCCTAAGCGGCGGAATTCTCAGGCGAATTACGTTTAAACGATAATATAAATCTTCTCTAAAAGTGCCGTCAGCTACTTTCGACTCCAGGGAAACGTTTGTCGCGGCGACAACTCTGACATCTACTTTTATCGGATTCTTTTCTCCGAGCGGCTGAATTTCTCCTTCCTGTAAAAACCTGAGCAGTTTCGGCTGTACATCGAGCGGCAAATCTCCGATTTCGTCAAGAAAGAGCGTGCCGCCGTCCGCCGAACGGATTACGCCGGGAGAATCCTGCGACGCGCCGGTAAAAGCTCCTTTGCGATAACCGAAAAGATGTCCTTCTGCGAGTTCTTTCGGCATTGCGGTACAGTTAAAGGGCACGAAAACCTGATCTTTACGGTTTGATAATTGATGCACGGCGCGCGAGACAAGCTCTTTTCCGGTTCCCGATTCGCCCGTAATGAGAACTGTAATATCGCTGGTTCTGATTTTATAAATTTCTTCGACCAGTGTTTGCATCCCCGGGCTTGAATGAATAAAGCCGGGCAAAGGGCTTTCGACCTTTAAACGCTCGGATTCGACAAGTGTTTTTTGAGTTTTATGTCTCTCTTGCAGCGAGCAGATTTTTAAACCAAGCTCAACGGTTTTGATAATCGGTTTGAGGCTCGAATTATCGGATAATCTGGCTCCTGAGCGCGGAAAAGCCAGCAAAAATGAAGGCGTTGCGCCTGCATCAGACATTTCAATGACGGCAAAATTGTTTGCTTCGGCAAATTCCGAAAGGTTTCCGTTTTCCTTTGTCCGCTGCAAATCCGCGAGCACTTTCTCTGATTCGGCGGCGGTGAAACCTGAATACGAAACAGCCGAAAGCTTGCTGTGAGATTGGCTGTCGGAAGGGCGCGCTATTAGAATTTTCCTGGCTCTGCTCTCCTTTTGTAAAATGGATAACAATTCGTGAAAAAGCAATTCTCTGGATGTGGCGGCTTCGGCTAATCTGGTAGTCAAAAGCCCGATGTTTTGCGCCGGATGTTTGATTTCAACGGCGGTCGTTTTCAGATTGGCGCGAGCGGTTTTTGCTTGCTCCAGCAGCCTTTTGATTTGCAGGTAAAGAAAGTTTTCGATGGCTTGATCGAAATATTCAGCAGCTCTTTTCGGATTCGTTTCACCGAGAACCGTGCCGAGTTCGTAACGACAAAGCGCCGAATGATAATAATCATGAATTACTTCATACATCGAGAGACCGCGACTCAGATGATATTCGGCGAGCGTCGAATCATTTTTGGCTTGTGCGGCGAGACCCCTTAATCTTTCGTAATAAGCCGCAATATACAAATCCGTTTCGTGGTCTTCGTCCGGTTTGCCGAGATTGATTTCGGTTTCAAAATCGTCCCATTCTTCCTGCTGGCGATAAATGTCCGCAAGCTGTAAATGAGCGTGCTGGATGAAGGAGTGGTGTTTTAGTGCCTCTGCGGTTTCAATATATTGTTTGACGATACTGACCGCGCGTTTATATTTTTTGATTGCCTGATGATAGCGTCCCCAATTGTGAAGCGCCTGAGCGAGATACCATTGACGGTTTTGAATTTGACTGATCTCGACGGCTCTTCTTAAGCATTTTTCGGCTTCGTCAAAATCTTCTCGCAATAAATATAGCTCGCCTAACGAATCATAAACCACAGGCAGAGCTTTGTGATTTATTTCAACTGCAATTTTGAGTGCCCGCTGTAGCGCTTTTTCGGCTCTCTCCCAATTCCCGACTCTGACCAGATTAAGACCGAGATTGTTATAGGCGTTCAGTACGTTAGCGGTGTGTTCGGTTTGTTCAAAATAGCGAGCCGATTTTTCCAGACAGGCGATGCCCTCAACCGGGCGATGCGTGATTGTATAAGCCGCCGCCATATCCGTGTAAGCTCTGCCAAGAACGTAGTGTTCCGGGCGGCTGCCGACAATATTGATAATCTGGTGGCAGAGTTCGATGCTTTCTTCAAACTTGTCTTCCTGGACGGCAATGGTCGAAAGAGCCGTATAAGCGTGAGTCATACCGCGGCGGTCGCCGATTTCGCGATAAATTTCAAGTGATTCAACTGCAAAATCGCGAGCAATTTTAGATTGCCCGACCGCACGATATGATCTCGACAAGGAAGCCTTAATCAGCCCTATCAGTTGTTTGTCCGTATTATCCGCCGTCGCTTGCTCCAAAATATTTTTGAGAAGGGAAATGGCTTTCGGGGCGTTAGCCAGATAATTATACAGCAGTGCGATTTGAGCTTGAGTTTCGAGGTCTAAACGACGGTTAAGAGGCAATCGAACTTCTTCGCTTGCATACATTTTCAGGACATCAAGCGCTTCTTCATAGCGAGCCTGCAATTCAAGCGCTCTTGACAGAAATAAACGCAGCTTCGCCAGCAAATTTACATCGCGAGGTTTAAGTTTTAAAAGGGAATTGGTTTTCTCTTCTGCGACGCGCGCAACTCCGAGTTCAATTAATTCTTGTATTTGCTGTATTTCGGCTTCAAAATCTGTGTTTGAGAAATACTTTGACGATGCGGCTCCGATTTGATGAGCGTAAAACTTTTTATCAAATCCGGAGAGATTTTTGTTTTGAGGTGTTTTAAGCGCCATTATTTTGAAGTGCTTTGTGACAGAAACCGAAAGATTAGGATGTTAAATTAACACCAAACTTCCTTTTGAGCAAAAGACAATTCAAAAAACAACGCAAAAAAGTTAAAAAAGAGTTCGATTTTTAGAACCGAACTCTTTTTTAACTTTTGAGACAGTTAATTTTGTTTTCTAAGCCTGCTTAATGAGTGATTAGTCACCCAACAAAATTCCTTTGCCCGTGAAATCCGAAGCCAAGATTCCTTTTCCAGCATAATCGCCCATCAAAATTCCTTTTCCCGTAAAGTCCGATAACAAAATTCCCTTACCAGCGTAATCCGACATCAAGATTCCTTTGTTTGAATTGTTTGTGTTTTTCATTTTTTTTCTCCTTCTTCTTTTTTTTGTTTTTAATTTTTAACTTCTGCCATATCTAATACAACCAGCGTGCCAGACAATACTACGGTTCTCTTTGTTGAGGTAACCTATTGCGAGAGAAGAGCTTATGGTTTTATTTTAATCCGTTTTACCAATCCTGGCGTTTCAATATTGACTGACTAAAATTTAGCCGGATTTTTATTCTTTTTCAGTTTTATGTTTATTTTTTCGCATAAAAGCCTTTTATTTGTTGT
>DASWLV010000041.1:0-2517 GCA_036400075.1 Pyrinomonadaceae bacterium | reverse complement strand
CTTTTTTGTTTCGCCATAAATCAAGAAAATTAAAGTAAATTTTACGATAAACGATTCGCATATTTGAAGCCAGCCGTTTTGTTTTGGGCGGCGGAAAATTTTGCTTGTATTTTTTCGATTTTGGCAGCACAATCAACCCGCTTAATACATCTGCGGTTGAACGAAGTCGGCAATCAAATCTATTTCGGGAGGCATTGAAAATGAAAGTCGGATTACGAATTTTAGTGTGCGCGTGCACGATTTTGCTCGTTTTCTCAAAAACGACGACGGCGCAGTTGAATATCCAGGCGATTGATGTCGCGGGCGACAGCATTTCCAAAGGTTACAACGCCGGCAGCGCAGCGCCGTGCGCCAACGCCGATCAGGAAGAATACAATTGGATCACGAGCAAAACGAACGGCGCGGTCAATTTGTGCAGCGCCGGACCGGAAGGAGTTTTTAGCTTTTTGGAGCGCGCGGAATGCGATCTCAATACGACGATTTTTGCTAAGTTTCGCAACAGCGCAGCATCGGGCGCGAGAATGCTGTCGGATTTCGAAACGCAGGCAAACGATATTCGGTCGTATCTGAGCTTTCAGTCAATTCCGCGCCTTGCGGCGGTTTTCCTCGGTCACAACGACAACTGCGGCGGAGCCGTGACGAAAGTAAATCCGGCGTGTCCGAGCGCAGACCTCGATCCGAACAATTATTGCCGCACGAGACCGGCTTCTTTCGAGCGCGAGCTGCGCAAAGGTTTGGATATTTTAATGGGGATTTCTTATACGAAAATCGGCGTCGTCGCTCCGGTTCGCGTTTCGCAGCTCTGTAATTTTCAAAACAAGGCAAGCTGTCAGATTCCCGCTTCGTGCCGGGTTTTGTGGGGCAACGCCAATATTTGCGCGTCGCTCACGCGCGATTGCTCGCCGACCAGAATCGTTGACACTTATATCACGATGAAAGCATATCGCGACATTTTGAAAAACGTGACGGCGGAATACGCCGCGATCCCTGAGGGCGGGAGGTCGCGCGTCGTAAACATCGGCGGCGCGGTCGTCGGCGGCGCAACAAAAGCCTTTGCCACCGGTTTCGTTTACAGCGACGCGCCCTGGCAGTATCGTTTCAGCTCCGACCAGCTTTCCTGCTGCGACTGTTTTCATCCGTCCGCCGCCGGACAAAACAAACTGGGGCAAATGATGAAAAGCGGTTTGAGCTGTACATCAATCAATCCTTGCTGCCGAGAAACCGGCAATCCTTTAATTGACGGACAATGCGGTCGAACGGAAGCAAAAAGAATTTATTACAACGGTATTTTTTAAAAGCGACGAGGAAACTTGCGGAAAAGTTTTTTGATTGAGCATTGTGCATTTTTGATTTTTAGCCGAAGAATTAAAAATGCGCAATACTCAATCCACTTAGAAGCTGTTTGAAAACTCGAAAATTATTGTTTTTGTCATCAAAGATGACCAACATTAAAGCCCAGCGAGAATCGCTGGGTTATTGGTCAATTAACGTCCCGACGCTGAAGGCGTCGAACAAATTCCGCTTAAATGTTGCTCGCTATCAGCGAGCGATTATGTCATTCGCCCAAACCCAGCGATTCTCGCTGGGCTATAGTGTTTGTCGCCTTCGGCGACTTTATTGAATTTTCAAACAGCTTCTTAGCTTCGCAACTTTTTCACCTATCACCTAAATTTTTATTGTTCCGATTCGGCGGCGTTTGAGTCTCTATCCTCGGCGGCAAAACGCAGGCGTAGAAGATTGATTCGTTTTTCGTCGGCGCGCAGAATTTCGACATCAATACCCCGAAATTGGAATTTTTCGCCTTCTTTCGGAACGTAGCCGATTTCGGAAATGACGAAACCTGCGATTGTGTTGAAATCGTCGTCTTCGGCAAACTCGATGTCGAACAGGCGTTCGATTTTATCAATCTCGACCGAGCCAAAGCAGTCGAAATATGACTTGTCCTCGCCTTCGATGATTTCGATAATTTCTCCCTGATCGGTGTCTTCGTCTTCGATTTCGCCGACGAGTTCTTCGAGAATGTCTTCGATTGTCACGAGTCCGGCGACGCCGCCGTATTCGTCAACGATAATCGCCATCTGCACGCGCACCATCTGCATTTCTTTTAAAAGCTCGGCGACCGGTTTTGTTTCCGGGACGAATCTAACCTCCCGAATCAGATTCGGCGAGTTTTCAATCGTGATTTCTTCTTTGTCTTCCGCCCAGAATTGCAGCAAATCGCGGACGTAAATCATTCCCTCGATGTTATCAATCTGCTCGCGATAAACCGGCAGTCGCGAATATTTCGATTCGATAATCCGGTCGCGCGCTTCTCTGACCGTTGCATCGAGCGGAAGAGCTTCGATTTCCGTACGCGGCGTCATCACTTCATCAGCAGTCGTGTCGCCGAAATCTACGATGGTTTCGATCAGTTCGCGTTCGCGTTCTTCGATTATTCCTTCGGCTTCTCCGGCTTCGATCAGCGTTTGCAGAGAATCGTTTTCATTTTCGTCATTCTCGGCTTCTTCTTCCGGCGTT
>DASWLV010000040.1:0-18494 GCA_036400075.1 Pyrinomonadaceae bacterium | reverse complement strand
GCGGGTTGATTGTGCTGCCAAAATCGAAAAAATACAAGCAAAATTTTCCGCCGCCCAAAACAAAACGGCTGGCTTCAAATATGCGAATCGTTTATCGTAAAATTTACTTTAATTTTCTTGATTTATGGCGAAACAAAAAAGCAGATTTTTGAGCGGTAAACGGATTCAGCCGACGCTGATTTCAACTCGCGCCGATGTCGTATGAGGAGCAGAACCGCTCCCAAATGTGAAAAGCGGTTGGTGTAATAATTATGGATACAAGTTTAGCTGAAAAAGGCAGAGAATTTTACAACCAAAACTTAAAGGCATTGCTCGAACCTGGCGAGAACGGCAAGTTTGTTGCTATCGAACCCGAAAGCGGGCGTTATTTTGTCGGCAAAACAACGCGCGAAACAATGGACAAAGCGCACCGCGAAATGCCCGACAATAAATTTTATTTGCAAAGAATCGGTTACACTTTCGCGCACAGCTTTGGAGGCTTTCGGCGAGCGAATGGGTAAAATTAACGGAGCTGTCAGCGAAAGCCTGCAAGCGCTTATTTATCTTGAGTTTTTCGCAAATGGTAAGTTTGAATCGTTGGTGATGTTTCACAATTTATGCTCGGAAATCTCTGCGGCTCTCTGTGACTTCTTTGTGTTCTCTGTGGTGAGTTTTTCTCAAGCGAAATTTCACCACAGAGAGCACGGAGAAGTCACAGAGAGTTAACACAGAGCATAAAATTTGATACAACACCGAATCGTTATCTTGTGAAGTTGACACCGGCTTTGCCGGAACAATAATGCTTCCGCGCGAAACGGTTTCAAAATTTCAGTTGGAAGTTGACGGTCAAGAATATTTCAAAGCGGTTGAAGACACCGAGTTTCTCGCCGAAACAACCAGATTAACGATTCGCTGGCTTGACGATGAATTTGAAATTACGGCAATTACCAGCGAACACAATTACGCATTAATCGGCGCGGAAATGTTGATAGACGCAGTTTTGACGATAGATTATTTGAACAAAACCGTTTTAATCGAAAAATGAAACAAAAAAGTAAATTTTTGAGCGGCAAGCGAATTCAGCCGACGCCGATTGATGCTAATACGGCGCTGGCGGATTTGATTGACGAGTCGTTTATGGCTTACAACGCGGCGCGTCTGCGCGAGGCTTGTCAGCTTTTTACCCGCAAGATGCTTGAGCCGGACGTGACGATTGGCGTCACGCTGACCGGCGCTCTGACGCCCGCCGGTTTGGGCATTTCGGCTTTGATTCCGCTTGTCCAAGCCGGAATGATTGACTGGATTATTTCGACCGGCGCGAATCTTTATCACGACACGCATTTCGGAATCGGTTTAAGTCTTCATCAGGGCGATGCGAAATTGGACGACCGCATTTTGCGCGAAGAAGAAGTCGTCAGGATTTACGACATCTTTTTCGATTATTCGGTTCTTCTCGACACGGATTCGTTTTTCCGTCGCTTGATTGAAGGAGAAGAATTCCAACGAACGATGTCGTCCGCCGAGTTTCATTATCTTTGCGGCAAATACGTGAGAGAGCGCGAAACGATGCTCGGAATTAAAAATCAATCGTTGCTTGCCGCCTGTTACGAACACGCCGTGCCGGTTTACACTTCTTCGCCCGGCGATTCGTCAATCGGAATGAACATCGCCGCCAAAGAATTGCAAGGCGGAAAATTAGTTTTAAATCCGAATCTCGATGTCAACGAAACCGCGTCAATCGTTCTCGCCGCCAAACGCGGCGCGATTCACGGCGACACAGAAGCGGGAGGAAAATCCGCAATTTTTATTCTCGGCGGCGGCAGCCCGAAAAACTTCGCTCTGCAAACCGAACCGCAAATTCAGGAAGTTTTGGGAATTGACGAAAAAGGTCACGATTACTTTTTGCAGGTGACTGACGCCCGACCGGACACGGGCGGATTATCCGGCGCAACGCCCGCCGAGGCGGTGTCGTGGGGAAAAGTTGATCCCGACAAATTGCCGGATGCGGTTGTTGCATACATTGATTCGACTGTGGCGTTGCCCTTAATTACGGCTTATGCACTCGCGCGGCACGAACCACGCCAGCCGAAACGTTTGTTTGAACGGCGTGACGAGTTTATGACTTTATTAAAAGCCGAGTACGAAAAATCGGAGCGAAGATAATCGTGTTTATCTTGGAGAAGGACTTTACGAAGGAAAATCCGCGTGCTTTCCCGCAGGTTGATTTTCGTTATCAAGAATATCGCGCATATTTAGATTCAATCGCAAATAATTTGCCCGTTGCAGCCCGTGAATTTGCTTTGGCAGATTGGCGTTTAAATCCGAATGATCATAAATGCCCGCACGATTCTTGGGTTGAATATCTAAAACTTTTTGAATCGGCATCCGGCGAAAGGCGGGAAAATCGCTTATTGCAGATCGAAGTTCGTTTACTAGGTGCGTATCACGACGGTTATTTGGATTTGAGTTATAAAAATGTCAGAAATTATTCATTTGTAACTCTCAATCCACAGCAAAATCATGGTGACTGGTTGTGGGATGAAATTCGACTATCAGAAAATAGTTTTGTATTACATGAAATAGAATTCAGAAATGGCGCGGAATGGTTAATCGAGTGTGAAGATGTTGGCTTTGAATGGAATCCTATTAAATAAAAATGAAATTATTTGCCGAACATAACGGAGAACAACACGAAATCGTGATTCGCGTTGAAGATTTAAAAGTTTTCGCCCGCATCGGCGAAAAACAGTACGAGCTTGAAGCGCGCGAGGTCGAGCCGAACACTTATTTGTTTAATCTCGGCGGGCGGATTTACGAATGTTACGTCGCGCCGAAAAACGCAGCGGGCGTCAACCGGGTGCGGCAAGGGACGAAAACTTTTGATTTAAAACTATCCGATCCGAAACGTCTGCGCGGGGCGCAGGCTCCAGGCGACGCGGCGGAAGGAACTGCGCAAATCATCACGCAAATGCCCGGCAAAGTCGTCCGCATTGTTGCTGAAGTCGGACAGGAAGTTAAAACCGGCGATTCGATTATTGTCGTCGAAGCGATGAAAATGCAAAACGAAATGAAATCGCCGAAAGACGGAATTGTCAAAGAAATCCGCGCCGAAGCGGGCGCGACCGTCAACGCCGGAGACGTTCTCGCAGTTATCGAATGAATTCAAATTTCAAAGCTCAAGGCGAACAATCGGAAAAACAAATCGGCATTCCTCATTCCGAAATCCGCATTTTGCTGTGGGATATTGACGGAACTCTTTTGATTGCGCCGCGGAACGGCTCTTACAAAGATTATTTCGCGCCCGCGATGGAACGGGTTTACGGCTCAACCGGGATTTTGCGCGGGCAATTAAAAGTTTCGGGAATGACCGATTTGCAAATCGCTCTTGAGTCTTTGCAGCCCGAAGGCTTTTCGGTTGAACAGATTTATGCGAAATGCGACGAATTTTGTCTGGCAATCGGCGAAGAAATAGAGCGAATATGCGCGCCGGAAGAAAATCGCTTTGTCGCTCTGCCCGGCGCGCGCGAGGTTTTAGAGGCGACCGACGCGCATCCGCGTTTTGTCAATGCTTTGCTGACCGGAAATCTGCCGCTTGCCGCCCGTTTTAAACTCGAATTTGTCGGACTCCATAAATTTTTCGATTTTTCGCTCGGCGCTTTCGGCAATGAATCGCATCGCAGAATTGATTTGCCGGCGGTTGTGGCGCGAAATGTTTCGGCAAAATTCGATTACGAATTCGCGCCTTCGCAGTTTATCGTTTTGGGCGACACGCCCAGCGACATTGCCTGTGCCAAACATTTCGGCGCAAAATCCGTCGCCGTTGCAACCGGCAGAAATCATCCGGCGGAAACTCTCGCTCCGCACAAACCGGATTATCTTTTGAACAATCTGACCGATGCAGCGGAAGTTATGCGCGTTCTCGAAAATCTTTAGTTATCCTTTGCGACCTTTGCTAAAAACTTTACGTCCTTTGCGGTAAAACAAAAATTAACTGCAAAGGACGCAAAGAGAAAAACGCAAAGGTCGCAAAGAATATTCTTCTGTCGTTTTTAGGGACGGTGAAAAGCGCGTTCGATGTCGCGCATTGTGAGGCGCAAAATCACGGGGCGACCGTGCGGGCAAGTCGTCGGCGACGAAGTTGTCAGCAATTTATCAATCATCCACTGCATTTTCTCCTGCGTCAGCGGCATATTGATTTTGACAGCCGCGCGACAGGCGAGCGAAGCGGCAATTTCATCGCGCCAGGTTTCACGCGCGCCGCCGCGTTTTTCCGAGTCTATGGTTTCCAAAATCTCGCGCAGCAAATTTCTGGCTTCGCCCGCAGGCAAATCCGAAGGAACGCTCTTGATTGCTATCGTCCGCCCGGAAAGCCGCATTAAACCGAAACCCAGTTCTTCCAATTCATTTTGCACCAATTCAAACGCGGCGGCTTGCGCCGGAGTTAAATCGAAGGTTTCCGGCAGCAATAAATTTTGCGATTCAATCCGCCGTTCGCCCATTTTTTTGCGGTATTTGTCGAAAAGAATCCGCTCGTGCGCGACGTGCTGATCAATCAACAGCAAGCCTTCGGCATCAGTGGCAATGATAAAGCTCTCGCGCATTTGTCCCAGCGGACGAATCGCTGAAGTCGAAAGATTTTCGATTTCGACGGCGCGCGGCAGCTTTGCCGCCGAATCAAAAGGCATCTCGATTGCGGATTGCGGAGAATTTAATAATTCGCCAAAATTTGTATTTTGGTTTTCAACTTTGCTTTCCGCAATTTGTTTTTCAGCAACTGAATTTTGAAGTTTAAAATCTAAATTTTTCTCAAAAACATCTTCCGCTTTTAATTCCGCACTCGATAAGGCTTGATTTTCAAAATCCGAAGAAAAAGCTGGAATTTCCGGTTGAATGGACGGCGTGATTGTCGGTTCAACAATGTCCGCAGCAAATTCGATTCGATTTTGCTGCGGAGGGTCGTTTTCCGGCTGAGCGGGTAGATTCGTGGCGTCAAAATAATTTTCAATCGTTTTTGTCTGCTCGAAAACGTCGTTTGAAACGTTTTCGCTGGTTGTTTCGCGCTGCAAAAAGCCGGAATTGCCGAGAGCTTTGCGAATTTCTTCGGTGATGATTTCGCGGACGGCTTCCGGTCGGCGAAAACGGACTTCGGTTTTCGCCGGATGCACGTTTACGTCAATTTCCTCCGCCGGAATTTCGACGAAAACGAGCGCGACCGGATAAACGCCGTGCGGCAAAACCGAACGATAACCTTCGGTCAAAGCGCGAGCCATAATTTTGTCGCGGACATAACGCCCGTTGATAAAGAAATATTGCGCGTCGCGCGTCGTCCGGCGCTCGCGCGGCGCGGAAATAAAACCGGAAATGCGCGCAATAAATTCACTTCCGCCCGCGACCGGAATTAGATTGTCGAGAAAATCAGCGCCGAAAATCTGAAAAGCTCGCTCGCGCAAATTTCGGGCGGGCGTGACGCGCATCGCTTCGCGCCCGTTGTTGTTTAAAACAAAAGCTTTGTCCGGGTGCGCGAGCGCGTAATGTGTGACGAGATTAATAAGGTGAAAATTCTCGGTTGCCTCAGAGCGCATAAATTTGCGGCGCGCCGGGACGTTGAAAAACAAATCGCGGACGCAAACGGTCGTTCCCTGCGGATGCGCCGCATCTTTCACGTCAATCAATCGCCCACCTTCGATTTGCACTTTTGTTGCGGCATTTTCGCCCGCCGTTTTGGTCGTTAATTCAACTCGCGCAACCGACGCAATCGAAGCCAGAGCTTCGCCGCGAAATCCGAGCGTCGAGATTCGATTCAAATCTTCAAACGCGCGGATTTTCGATGTCGCGTGTCGTTCAAAAGCCAGAACCGCGTCGTCGCGCGTCATTCCTTCGCCGTCATCTGTGATTTTTAAGAGGCGACGCCCGCCCGCTTCGATTTCGATTGCAATTCTGGTCGCTCCCGCGTCCAAAGAATTTTCGAGCAGCTCTTTCGCTACCGAAGCCGGACGTTCGACGACTTCGCCAGCGGCGATTTGATTTGCCAGATTGTCGGATAAAACACGAATTTTTCCCATCTTATTTCAGGTTTTACACCAAACTGTACGAATCGCCAAGTTCCACAAAAAGAATGCGGTTAAAACGAACCAGCCGCAAAGAATGATATTCAATCTTTAACTATCAACTGTAAACTATCAACTATCAACTGTTTGTCATTGCAAAACAGTTGATAGTTGATAGTTTACAGTTGATAGTTTCTTCCGTGCCGGCTCGGTTTAATTGAAAAACGGCTAACTGTTTAAATATTTTTTCACCGTTCGGTTTAAATTTTGAGCCGCATTTTCCAGATAATCTGTTTTTTCGGCAAACCATTGTTCGTCCTGTTCTGAGTGTTCGTGTTCGACTCGCAAAGCGCGGCGGGTTTCATCGGGCGCGGTGCCCCCGTAAATTGTTCTGATGTTGACGAAATTTTCGGGCGACAGCGTTTGCTGCAATTCTTCGGCAGAAAGCGAAAGCTCACGCCCCAAAACTTCGCGCGCGGCGGTTTGCAAAATCGGATGCGTGATGTCGCTCTGTCGGTCAATCGCCTCTCGAACCGATTTGGCGACAATGCCGTGCGCGATGCGAAACGATAGGTTTTCGCGGCGGACAATCGTGTCGGCTAGCTCGGTGACGGTGATAAAATTTTCGCCCGCTCGTCGGCGAAGTGTTTCCAAATTAAATGTCGCAGATTCGATTGTTCCGGCAAAAAGGGCGACGGCGCGGGTTGCGTCACGCACAGCCGAGTAAATCAGCGGCTGCAAATCGTCTTCAACATCGTTGATGTCGCCGAACGGCGTGTTGTGGACGCTCGTTATCACGCCGAGCGATTGACCGAGAGCTTTGCTGGCAATTGCGCGAATGTGTTCGATGGCAACCGGATTGCGCTTTTGCGGCATAATCGAAGAGCCTTGCACATAACCGTCGGGCAAACGAATGACGTTAAATTCCATCGTCGCCATTAGCAGAAATTCCTGCGCAAATTTACCGACATTGACGAGAAGCGCGCTCGTCGCGCCGAGAGCTTCGGTAAAATAATCAACCGAAGCGATTGAGCCGTAAGAATTAACCGTCGGCGCATAAAAACCTAAAAGCTCGGCGACGCGGTGACGGTTAATCGGAAATCCGGTCGTCGTAATCGCGCCCGCGCCGAGCGGGCAAAGATTCATATTGTCGAAAGCGCGCTGCAAGCGGCGAATGTCGCGCCCCAGATTTTCCGCCATTGCGAGCAGAAAATGCGCGAGCGTCGAGGGCTGCGCGGGCTGCGTGTGCGTGTAAGCAGGAATCAAGCTCTCGTGATGCTCGGCGGCGAGATTCAGAAAATTCCGGCGCAAATTCATCGTTTCGCGCAAAAGCCGGAGAATTTGCCGCCGCAAATAAAGGCGATAAATCGTCACGTCAATATCGTTGCGGCTGCGAGCCGTGTGCAGTTTTCCCGCCGTATCCGCATCGCAGTTGCGAGTGATTTCGCGCTGCAAATAATAAAACAAATCTTCAAAGCTGCCGTCGTATTCGGCGCGGCGAATCGAATCGAAATCGAGTTTTTGCAAAGCCGCCAGTAATTCGCGCAATTCGGTTTCGGTAATAATTCCCTGTTCGGCGAGCATAATCGCGTGCGCCAAATCTACTTCGTAATAAGCCTGCAAAAAATAGCGTTTGGCGTCTTCAAAGCAATCCGCGAGAACGTTTTCTTTATAAATTCGGGCGGGAAATTTTTCTTCACTCATAGTTTTTTAGCCACGAACAAACACGAAAGAACACGAAAAACCAAAAAATTGTTTCGTGTCTGTTCGTGTTTGTTCGTGGCTAATATTTCTTATTTTGTCGGTCTCGCTTTCGGCAAGCTCAACATATTGGCAAAAAGCCTGTAAGCGCCGGGATTGCCTGTTGGAAGTTGGCGGAAAAAGGAATATGAATTGTAAATGTAATTCCCTTTTCCTATTTTTGCATAAACCAAACCGCCGTTGCTTTCCGGGTCACCTTCGTCGTGCGATTCGAGCAGCGGCGTATATTGCACGTCGAAGGTTGAAAAGTTGTAAAGATTTCGCTCCTGTATCCAATTCTCCCAATCGCTCGCGCCGATTTTGTTCGGATAATTAAAAACCGGATGCGTCGGGACTAAAATCTTAACCGCCGCGTTTTCGTCCGTCACGCGAACGTTTGAAATTCGCTGCGCTCCGTTAACGACCATATCCATTTTCGCCGGAAACGGCGGCAGATTTTCCCGAACGTATTCGTTCTGCTGATATTGAACAATCAGCGTTCCGCCGCTGCGAACCCAATCGAGAAGTCTATTATTGTTCGCTACAAAATCAGGTCTTACCTGTGAAGCGCGAACGCCGACGACAATCGTGTCGAACCGCGATAAATCGCCGGTTGCCAAATCTTTTTCTTCGATCATTGTGACGTTTAAACCCAAACGGCGGATTGCGTCCGGTACTTGGTCGCCGGTTCCCATAATGTAGCCGACTCGTACAGACGCAATTTTTAAATCCACGACTTTCGCCGAAACTTCGGCGGGCAAATAACGGCGATGCGTTTGAATATGCGGGTAAGCAATTTCCTGCATTGATTGGTTAAAAGTTTGATTGCCGACAACGGCGTTTGCCGTAATTTTGTAAGAATCGGGTTTCGCGCCTGGGGGAATGATTACATCAAAGCTAACGGCGGTTTTCTCACCCTTCGCTTTTAAATCGAAATCCGCCGTTGCAGGCGTCGCCTTCCAACCCGACGGCAAATCGAGTCTGGCTGCGCCTTTCGTCGGACGAGGCGCGTTATTTGTCACCGAAACGACGATTTTGTGACGCTGCACGCGAGGCGAAACCGGGGCAATCACCAGATTTGAATCAAGCCCGACGCCTACGAGCGGAACAACATTTAAATCTCGCCGAAGCTCGCCGCGAATCTGGTCGGCGAAACGATATTGAATCGGTTTGGTCACCGTCACTTCTTCGCCGCCGATTTCCATTTTGACTTCCGCCGAAGCTAAATGTGATTGAAACGGCATGTTTTTTTCAGCATCCGGCGCAGACCAGTTAAAAGTAAAATTCTGACGCGGGCTTTCGAGCCAATAAGGCTGTGTCAAGGCGGCGTTTGCCGGAGCCGAAACTTTGAAGAAATAGGCATTGGCTGCTGCTTCGTCGCGCGGACGGAAGCCTTGTGCCGGAGCGGGTGTCGGCTGAGGCGCGGGCGTAGCATTCCAGCCTTGCGGAACGCGCAAATTCGCGCTAATAGCTTTAACAGTCGAGCCTTCCGGGGCAAAAACACGAACGGCAACATTGATCGAATCGCCGGCTACAACCGTCTCTGCGTCGCTCAAAGCATCAACAACGATGCTAGCGGCTGTTTGTAGCGCGTCGGAAAACTCGCGCTCTTTTTGAGCGAGCAGAAAGTCAGCGTCAGCGAGCGGCGCGGTTTGTCCGCGAGCGGCTCTTTCGGCGATTTCGCGACGGGCTTTGCGTGTCGCGCGCAAGCCTTCCGCCAAAGGCTCGATTGTTTTGCCCGGATTCATCGCGTCGAAATTTGCCAAGGCTTTTGCGGCAGCAGCTTGAATGTCTCTTAAATTACCGTTTAGAAAATCGTCGTTTAAATTGACGGTTTTCGGAATCCCGGTGATTGACGTATCAATTCCGTCAAAAACGCTGCGTTCGGTTTCCGTTTTTCCGACGGTTGATTCTGCGAGCCGGACACCGGAATTTTGTTTGCCGCGAAGCTCCAAACTTCCCATTTCCTGCGATTTATGCTGGCTTCTGCCTTCCATCGCAATTTCAAAATACGAGCGACCGATCAGCCGGTCATATTCGCCCGTGTTTACGACCAAGGTCGGCGCGTTGTTCGGATTTTGAGCAAAGCCCTGACCGACATAAAATTTCTTTGCTTGCCACGGGCGCAATCCTTCCTGCAAATGTTCGGGAAACTGCGACGGGTCAGCGGCGGCTTTGAAAGCAATCGGCGATAAATGCCCCGCAAGCTGGTGCTGCCCGTGACCATCGGCAGGCGTACCGGAAAATCTGGAAATTACGACGAGCGGGCGGAACAAACGGATTGCCCGCACCATATCGCCTAAAACCTGTTGTTCGCCCCAAATGCGGGCGGCTTCCTCGCGTTTTTTCGAGAAACCGTAATCCATCACGCGGGTGAAAAACTGCTGACCGCCGTCAAGCGTGCGAGCTTGCAGCAATTCTTCAGCGCGAATCACGCCGAGCGGCTCAAACAATTCTGAACCGATGACGTTTTGCCCGCCTTCGCCGCGATTTAATGAAAGATAAGAAACTCGCGCGCTTTCGCCGCGCGCCAGACGAGCTAGCAAACCGGAATCTTCGTCGTCCGGGTGCGCGGCGGTGTGCATCGCGCTCGCCGTTGTTTGCAGGCGTTTTATTTTCTGTCCCAAACCAATCGCGCCCAAATCGTAAATCGGGCGCACCTGCGCCGCGACCGGCAAATGCAAAATTAAAAATGCAAAACTAAGAAACGAAGCAATTAACGTTTTGAATCTGGTAAATTTCATTTTGAATCTTCACTAACCGTCAAACTGATGAGATAACCTGCCAAAACCGTCGCCAGACAACCGATGACGTTAAACCACAAAAATTCGATGTTGGTATAAATGCTGGCAATCCAGACCGAAGCGATACCGAACAGCAATCCCCAAAACGCGCCGCGTGAACGAGCGCGTTTGACGCCGATTGCCAGAACGAAAACGCCGAGCAGCGAGCCGTAAAAAAATGAGCCAAATTTGTTGACGACCTCAATTAGCGAGCCGAGATTTGTCGCATACATCGCCACGATGCAAGCGAAAATTCCCCAAAAGAAAGTGGCGATTCTACCGAAACGCACATATTCGCGGTCGGTAGCTTCTTTTTTAAAATGCCGCCGGTAAAAATCAATCGTCGTCGCGGTCGCCAGCGCGTTCAATTCGGCGGAAATCGAACTCATCGCTGCCGCAAAAATCGCCGCGATAATCAAACCGATCACGCCCATCGGCATATTCTGGACGACAAACATAGGGAAAACGTAATTCACATCGGTGAAAGATTTATTGCCGCTCGATTCTTTGACAAAATTGAGCGCGTTTTTGCGGGTTTCGTTAAATTGTTTGTCTGCGTTGAGATAGCTTTGACGCGCTTCATCGCTGCGGTTTTCGGCAAAAGCGAGCGCGGCTTGTTCGCGGCTGGCGTGCGCCGTTTCATATTGATTTTTTAGAGTTTGATACTGCTCAGTCTGCTCGACTTTTGCCGATTCGACCGGATTGAAAATCATCGGCGGCGTGGCAAACTGGTAAAAAACGAAAACCAGCACGCCGACCAGCAAAATCAGAAACTGCATCGGAATTTTCAAAAACGCAGACATTAAAAGCGATGTTCTGCCTTGTGAAACCGATTTCGCCGTCAAAAACCTTTGCACCTGACTTTGGTCGCAGCCGAAATAGGAAAGAAAAAGAAATAATGCGGCGATAACGCCCGACCAAATTGTGTATTTCTCTGTTAAATCAAAGCGCCAGTCAATAGTTTCAAGCCTTCCCGTGGCGCCTGCGAGAAAAAGCCCGTCCGCAACCGAAACTTCGGCGGGAAACTGCGAAATTATGATGAAAAGACAAATGAAAAGTCCGAAGAAAATGACGATCATCTGCTTTACGTCCGTCCACGTTACGGCTTGAACTCCGCCGACCATTGTGTAAATGGTCGTCGTCAGACCCATCGCAAAAATCGTCGCAACTTCGCTCCAGCCCAAAACGATTGACAAAATTACGGACGGCGCGGCAATGACGACGCCTACGCCAAGCCCGCGCGAGATCAGAAAAAAGAAGCTCGTTAAGCTCCGCGTTTTCGAATCAAAGCGTTTTTCTAGATATTCGTAAGCGGTAAAAACTTTCGCGCGGTAAAAAAACGGAACCGCCGTAATGCACAAAATCACCATTGCCAGCGGCAATCCGTAATAAAACTGCAAAAACCGCATTCCGTCGCTGTAAGCTTGTCCAGTCGTCCCGACGAGCGTAATTGCGGAAAGCTGCGTCGCCATCACCGACAAACCGACCGCCCACCAAGGCAGACTTCTATTTGCGAGAAAATAACCTTCAGTACTGCCGCTGTGTTTGGTCATTCGGATTCCGTCCCAAATAACGTAAATCAAATAAGCCGCAACGACAGCCCAATCTAAAAATCTCATTTTTATTTAGCTCGAAAAATAACGCGAAAACGCCCAAAGCAGAGCAAGAACCAAAACGGTTGTTGCAATGACCGCCCAATAAACTCGATACCACCATTCATCCGGTAATTCTTCGGCTTCGATTCCCGATTTATTTTCTTCAGAATGCATTTTTTTAAAAGGCTTTGATGTTTGAATTATGATTCAAACATCAAAGCCAAATTTCGATTTTTAGAAAATAAACTTAATGCCGAATTGCCCTTGACGACTTTCCTGTGCCGTCGGAGAAAATCGCTGATATAAATCGGCAACCGGAACCAGAAGCTCTCCGGTCGTCGGGTTGAACGTCGCCGGGGTGTTGCCGAGAGCTGTACCTGCGCCGTAAGCAACCGTGCTGTTAATGTTGAATAAATTAGTGGCTTCCGCAAACAACTCAATTCGGAATCGTTCGGTGATTGGAATAACGCGCGAATAACGGGCGTCAACGTTAAAGAATCCGGGCGCTCTGCCTGCGTTTCTTTCCAGACCGACGGGAATATCATTTACCACTCCGTCGAAATTTAAATCGGCGTTGGTAGTAATCGGGAAAGTTTCACCGCTGCCGCCGAGAATAAAGAAACCGAACTGATTATTGTTGAGAACGTATCTTAAAGCCCTATTTTCGACATCGAAACTTGGTCGCGCAACAATGCTGCCCGAAAAAGTATGCCTTTGATCCGCAACGCCATAGCCCCAATCAAAGTTTCTGTTTGACGGGTCGGATTGTGTCGCTGCGGTAACTCCCTGCAGATTTCTCTCCGGCGCATTATCTCTGGCGCGGGATAAAGTGTAATTCAAACTAAACTGATAGCCCTTCGAAAAACGCTTGTTGAGCTGTAGAGTCAAGGCGTTGTAATGCGAATTGCCGCCCGATTCCGCGACTATCACGTTGTTAAAGGCAGGATTAATCCTGCTTCCGCAGGCAACTTGACCTCCTGTAGCATTGAGCGTCGAATAAACGGGTCTGCCGTCCGCTAAAAGTCTTCCGGTCGGCAGACAATTTGTTTGTCTATAAACCGGCAGATGGCGACCGTCGGAGTGGATAAAACCGACTGTAACCGAAAAGTCGTTGTTGATCGCCTGCTCAAGCTGCGCTTGATAATGCATCGCATACATATTTTCAAAATCAGGCGCGACTAACTCAACATTCTGCGTTATTCCGAGCGTGCTTAAAGACGTTCCGGTTGGGATAACATTAGGGAAAAGCGGAGCGCCCGGTTGAGCCGGAGTTCTCGAAACGCTTAAATATCTTCCCGTCCCATTGCCTTGGATTGCGTTTTCGTACATTAACAAATAAACGGTATCGTAATAAATACCGGCGCTGCCTCGCAAAATGGTCGGACGGTCGCCTTCACGCAAAGCGTAAACAACTCCTAATCTCGGCGCAAAGTTGTTTTTATCAACATTGAATTCGCGTCCGGCTTCAAACGGTGAATTCGCATTGCCTTCTGGAATGTCGTAAAGGTCGTAACGCAAACCGTAATTGATTTTTAGCTTGCGAGTCGCTTTCCAGTCGTCCTGCGCGAAGAAATTATAGAAAGTCGAGTTATATTCGATTTCAGCATCGCCCAGAGTTTGGCTGAAAGTAGTATAACCGCGTCGCTGCGCGTCGGTAGCCCCCGGCGCGCGGGCGGCGAGATAAGCGGCAATCGAAGGAAATGTGTATTGCGCGTTAATGTCGTTCCGGCGGTAATCATAAATCCTGTTTACGCCGCCGCCGAATTTCATCGCATGATCGCCGCGCGTCCAGGTCAAATTGTTTTGAAACTGGTTCATCGTTTGAATCGGCGAAATCGTACCGACGTTAGTTGCCGGACCAAATGCAGCAACATTAGTGATCAAAACTGAGGGAACGCCGGAAGGCGTTGACCCCGTTGGCAAAAATTCCGAGTTTCGATGAGCGCGTTGATAACGAAATTCGTTAAAAACATTAGGCGTTAAAGTTGAAGCTAGCTGAATAGCTAAAGAATTGGATTTGTCGTCAAGATCAACCGTACGTTCCAGCGTATTCGGAGTTGTCCCGGTAATACCGGCAATATTGTTCGGCGAAAAATTCGTGAATCGAATATAACGCCCTGTTAATCGGTGATTTTCGGTTAATTGTGCGTCCGTTCTAAAGATGAAAAAATTCACTTTTTGAGAAGCCGGGATTGAGGACACAAAAATACCGGATGAAAGTCCCGCGTTAGTTAAAGCCTGCTGATTAGCCGCGTTGATATTCGTCTGCTGAGCCGGTCTGCCCGAAAAATCGCGGTTAACATATTCATAACCGCCGTAAAAATGCCAGCGGTCTTTGATGATCGGTCCGCCGATTGCGATTGTGTAATTATCCACTGTGGTTGGCGGTTTCGGCGCTAACGGCGAAAGATTAAACGGGCGCGAAGACATCCAGGTACGCCGGAAGCGATAGCTCGCAGAACCGTGAAATCCATTCGTGCCGGAAGGCGTGATGTTATTCATAATCAAACCCGGCGTGTTACCGAATTCTGCTGAAAAACCATTTGTAACAAGCTGAACTTCGCTGATAAAGGTTTCCGAGATCGGCACAAGGCGCAGACCGGCTTGATTTGCCTGCGTGTTGACGTTGCCGTCGAGCTGGAAATTTGTCCGTCTGGCATAACCGTTTGCGCTGACGCGCGGTACGCCGAATTCTGTATTCGGGCGTCCGACCACATTTGCTTGTAAGAGCGAAAAATTATAAGGATTGCGCGAAACAAGGGGAAGGTCTTTTATTTCGCGTGTAGTCATTACGCGACCGACATCAATTTTACCCGGATCGGCAATCGGCGCGTCTGAGGTAACCGTGACCGTTGCCGATACATCGCCGGCTTCCAACGCCAAATCAACCGTTGCGGTCTGTCCGGCAGTCAATGTGATTCCTTCGCGGACGTAGCGTTTAAAATTAGCCGCTTCGACCGTCACCCGGAAAGTTCCGAGCGGCAGCAGCGGCGCGCGGTAAACGCCGTTATCGTCGGTCGTGATTTGCCGCTCAGAACCGGTTTCGATGTTTCTCACCGTAACCGATGCATTCGGAACCGCCGCGCCATTCGGGTCTGTGATAGTTCCTTCGATTTGACCGTTTAAGGCTTGCGATTGAGCACTCACCTGAAAAACGGCGGCTAAACCAAAGATTAATAAGAAGGCGCACGAAGCTAACAGCTTAACCAAGCTGGACGCTTGAGACATATAAAAAAGCTCCTCGATCTCTATTTTCTATTTTATTTGTTGAAATGTTTTAGACAAATCCGGTATCACAAATATAACATCTATTTAAATAATGTCAATGGTCTAGTCCGCCGCTGCAAGACACGAAATTGCGTGAGAAACAAATTGTCAGTTGTAAATTGTTAACTGTAAATTGTTTGACAATTAATAATTCAACTTTTCCGCCGTCAGTTCTAAAAATGCAGCTTACAGGTAGAAAATTTGATGCTCCGATGTATCAATATCAACTTCGTCGTAAAGCCATCGCAGAATATAATCTCCGTGCAGGGCGATTAAAGATGTCACATTAAGCTTTCGTTCCTGCAAGCCTTTTTGCGGAAAAAGCGACGAACAAGCGGCTTCGAGCCGGCGTTTGACCGTTTCGTTTTGCGTCATTTGAGCGTTGTAAAACTTACGTTTCAGAGCCTGAATATGATAAAGAATTTTGGGGCGGCGATGCGCCAATGCCGCCGCTAAAGTCGGCTCGATTTCCGTTAAACGCTCGTCCAAACGATTGAGCTGCACGTTAATCGTCTCTTCCGCTTCTGCAAAAATTTCCGATGTGTCCGAATCCAAAAACTCTTCGACGATTCGCGGAACAAGGTTTTCCGGGCGACAGAAAAAATCCGCCATTCTCAAGTTGTATTTATCGAGCGTTCGCCTAACGCGCGGCTCTATCACGGTGGCGCTGGCGCGCGCGAGCATCGGCGTCACCGGGCGTCCCAAAATGCGATAAACTTCGGCGTTTTGCGCCGAATAAGCAATTTCCGCCGCGCCGCCGAAATAAACTGCGGTCGGCAAAAGATAATCCTGAACGACGTTGCGCAAAGTTGCGTTCGGGCTTAAACGCTGGGGCGTGGTTTGAGCAATCTCTTTTAGCTCGTCAATTTCAAATTGCTTTTCATCGCCTTTGGCGGATAATTTTCCGTCCGCCCCGCGCCGTAAAGCGTGGCGTTTTCCGGCTTCGTCGAGCCAGAAAAGCGGAAACGAAGATTCTTCAACCAAAATTTGCGCGTGATAGCCATCGGCTTCGAGTTCTTTATTTCGCGCCCGCAACGCCGCCGTTATTTCCGCAGACTTTTCGATGGCTTCGAGATAAAGCGGCGCTGCGAGCTGTTTTAATTTTTCGTCGAGCGGGTCAAACAACACTAACCCATATTCACCGAAAAGTCTGGACATCACGAGCGCAAAAGCATCGCCCACGTTTTTTCCCGGCTGATACGCTTCCCGCACTAAATTCTCCACTTCGCCGGAAAATTCGGTTTTTGGCAATTCGGCAAACAAATGCTCGACGGATTCGTTGATTGAATCATCAAGCATAATTTTGCCGACCGGCAATCCGGCGGTTTCAGGTGCGGCGGACATTGTGATTTTGCTCAAACATCCGTTGCGGTTTTGGACAAAAGTTTCCGCGATTTCGGCAAAATCGTGATCTTCGGTCGCAATCCAGAAAACCGGAACGGCATTAATTCCGCGCCCGCGATAACACGCGGCGGCTTTGATTGTGGAAATGGCTTTATAAATCGTGTAGAGCGCGCCGGTAAAAATTCCCGCCTGCTGTCCGGTAACGACGGCGACTGAATTGGGTTGCCGCAACCTTTCAACGTTTTCGAGCGTTTGAGGACCTGCCTGCCAGCGCTTGTTCATTTCGAGCAAAGCATCGGCGAGTTTATCGCGGTCAATTTTGTAGTTGTTTAAAACTTCCGGCACACGCGCCGGAACGTCAACGTGAGAGCGCAAAGCTGACGGAAAAAATTTTCGGAGCGCGACCGGATTTTTTAAATAATCGAGGAAAAGCTTTGATTGATGCGGAATGCAATCGAAAGACAACGTTTCGACTCGCTCGAAACGCGCGCTGACAGGCGTATTTAAACAATCCCCTTTGCTCATTTTTTGCAGGTTACTGCTCCTCTCTGCTGATTATAACGACCGGCTTTCATCTATACAAACTTTGTCCAACGATTGATTATATTTTTTTGAATAAATACGGACTTAAAAAGATACTTCTTAAAAATGCTAAAGGAAACTGTCAACTATCAACTCTAAACTATAAACTGTTTTGCAGAGAAAAAAGGGATTTCTGCGAATCAGTTGATAGTTTACAGTTGCGTCGGAAGTGATCGTTGTTAAAAGAGAAACGGGCGATTTGTTTAATAAATCGCCCGTTTCTTTTGCTTTATTTTATTTTTTAGTTGCGCGCGGTTAAAACTCGGTCGGCAATGTAAATACCGGCTGAGTGCGAACCGATCAAAATGCGGTTTTGGTTTTGCGGATCGAACGCTAAAGCCCAGACGCGGCGACTCGGAATATTGGCGTCGAGCTGATCAAATCGTTCCCAGGTCATTCCGGCGTCCATTGAGCGATAAGCTCCGCCGCGAACTTCGAGTGCGCTGCCGACGATAATTTCATTAGGATTTCGCGGGTTGACGAGAATCGAAACGTAATCGCCCATCGGCAAACCGCCGCCGCGACGTTGCCATTCTTCGCCGCCGTCGCGCGTCAGGAAAAACGTTTGCTTTGTGCCGACGTAAACATAATCGGCGCGCTGCGGATCAATTTCGATTCGGCTGATCGGCGCGACCGTTTGCACGCCCGCTTCCTGTTTCCAGGTTTTTCCGCCGTCGCGTGAACTAAGAACACCGCTTTTCGCCGTTCCGACCCAAATTCTTTCGTGCAATTGGTCGGAAACCGCGACGGTCAAAGTTTGTTTATCCAAATCTTCGGGATAAGCGAGTCGCTCCCAGCCTTTGGAAATGTCGTAGGTGCGATACAAACCGGTGTCGGTCGCCGCATACATTCCGTTTTTGCCGTCGTGCGTCGGAATAAGCTGGTTGACTCTCTCGGTCAGCACATCAATGGTTTTCGGTAAAGGTTTCGGGGCTTGCGCGACATTTGCAGCCGGTTTCGCCGCAGGCTTTTTAGCCACAGCTTTTCCTTTTCTCGCGGGCGCTCGGCGGGCGGCAGGCTTTTTCGGCGCGGTTACGGCTGCCCATGAAACGCCGCGGTCGAGCGAACGATAAATGCCGAAATTCGTTCCGAGATAAATAGTGTTCAGTTCTTCCTGGTCTTGCAAAATTGAATAGACAATCAGGCGTTGCGGGTAG
>DASWLV010000039.1:0-1655 GCA_036400075.1 Pyrinomonadaceae bacterium | reverse complement strand
GATTACATGGTCCACCGGACGGCGCCGCGCCAGTTGATTGGCAATTCGCCAAAGTCCGGTAATCTTTTAAATCATGAAAAACCGGCAGTATCGGATAAGTTTACGCGATAGAGGAAATAGTTTCGACTTAATAGTAGAAACCATTTCCGCGTATTGCGCGCAAAAAAAATCATAAAAAGTCGATTATCCTAAACTGATAATCGACTTTTTTGTTTAAGAAAATCAGTTGAATCGATTTAGTTTCGATTTAACTGAAATGAGTTTGATTTAAAGGTTGAAACAAAGAAAAAGCCCGGATCGTGACGGCAATCGCGATCCGAGCCGATTGGTTCACCTTCAAGAGTAAAACGTCTTTTGATGCACCACCCGTTACCCGCATCATAAGCCATTCTGCTCAATAAAATCAAGCAGTTAACAATTCGTGCTTTCGTGCTTCGGTCATTAGCGATTGCCATCCCGGCATTTGCTCGGCGGTCGTGTCTTAGCGGTCAGTCACCCGAAGTCTATTCATGTATCAGTATTCAACGATTGTTGAAGAGTTTTGAATTTGAGGAGAAAGAGAATGAGAAAAGTTAATCTACGCTTTTTGTTTGGTTTTGAAGTTATCACACAATTAAAAGATTTCCGGTCAAGAAACTCTATGAGGATCAGCAAGGCAGTCTTCTTCATAGCGGTGTTTTGCGCCTCAGTCTCTGCGGCATGGGCGACGCCGGTAAACGTGACCAGTTTCGGAGCCTTAGGAAACGGCTACACCGATGATCGCATCGCGATTCAGAACGCCATAAATTCCGTGGCGGGAACGGGAGGAACGGTCTATTTCCCCGCAGGTTTTTTTAATGTCTCCGGCACTCTTTTTGTGCCGTCGAACGTCCGGTTGCAGGGAATGGGTTCCTATTACAACTGTCAAATTCGCCTGACCGCCATGGGCGTGCCCCTCTTTGAAGTGGGAGATGGCAAGTCCAACATTACGTTTAAGGATTTGACCTTACACTCGTTGAACGGCGAGGGCTGGCCGCGGACGTCTTCCGCTGAAGTAGCGCTCATCCGTATGGAGGGAACAACCGGTATTTCTCTCAAGGCGGGAGAATCGGGGATTAGCAATATCGTCGTCGAAAACGTGCGCACCAGCCGGTTTACTCGGGGAATCTCGGCGACGTCTTCAATTACCGGCTACGACGCAGCCATCTCAAACGTCAAGATTCGCAATTATGCGTCGGATGGGAATGAATATTCTCTTTATACGAAGACCCGCGGCGCTGACAATTGGGATGTTCAGAACATGGATGTCTATCCGATGTATGAAAACCAGAACGGGATTTTCCTCGAATACAGCGGTCAGATGCGGTTTCTCCAGCTTTCTTGCGCGGGCGTCAGCACCGCAGGCATCTGCGCCAAGTTGTGGGGCAACGGCAACACCTATTTCCGCCAAATGCACGTTGAAGGTCCGCGGCTCGGCTTTTGCGTAGGCTCGAACTGCGACGGCTCAAGCGGAAATCAGGGCGAGAATGCTAATTTGCTGACCATCGAGAACAGCGCGACCAATGGCGAATTTCACCGGGCGACCAATCTGGTTTCCATCAATAACCGTTTTTGGCTCGACTTTCCCTCGACGCCAAACCCGCCTTACAAGTTCTTCGGTACCGGGGCTAATTCTT
>DASWLV010000038.1:0-23944 GCA_036400075.1 Pyrinomonadaceae bacterium | reverse complement strand
TATGTCACTAATCGGCGATATTATTGATTCGACAAAAGCGATTATCAAGGGGATGAGCGTCACGCTCTCAAAAATTCCCCAGGAAAAATGGACTGTCCAATACCCGGACGATCCGATTACGGTTCAGCCGCGTTATCGCGGACAGCATCTGCTTCACGTTGACGAAAACGGCAACGAAAAATGCGTCGCGTGTTTTTTATGCGCGGCGGCTTGCCCTTCGGACTGCATTTATATCGAAGCCGAAGACGACCCGCGTCCTTACCCGGAACGTATCGGCGTTGACGAACGCTTTGCGCGCGTTTACAACATTGATTACGGGCGCTGCATTTTCTGCGGCTTCTGCGTCGAGGCTTGTCCGAAAGACGCGATCACGCACGGTTATAATTTCGAGATTTCCGTTTATACGAGAGCGGATTTGCTCAAAAACAAAGACGACCTTTTGATTACCAAACAAAAGCAGTCAAAAAACTATCGCGTCGCGCTTTCGAGCGAAGACGTTGATTCGGAATACAAAGAAGTCTAAGCAATTTGGATTTTAGATTTGGATTGCGGATTGCGGATTGTTTTTAATGAAAAAGCAGTCCGCATTTTGCTTTTAAAACGATGAGTAAAAACGTTAATTCCGCCATCTTGGCTTTTCTTGTCTTAGCTTTCACGCTAGGCTGCAACTGCAATCTGTCCGACTGGATAAACAGCGCGGTTCAAACTTCGCCGCCGAGCAGCAACACGGCGGTCGTCGTTTCAAACGCCAACTCAAACGCCAATCGCTCAACAAACGAATCGGTGACCGACACGGTTTTAAACACCGAAAAAACCGGAATTGCGGAATGCGACGAAGTTCTCGCGCTGATCGAACAGCAAATGCAGAACGATCCCGAACAAACAATCCCGGAACGTATGGCGCGACAGGGAGCAAAAAATTTGATTTATAACCAAGTGCGCGGCAATCTGGCAAATATGAACGAGCAAAATCGAGCCGATCTCGCCAAAACTTGCCGGCAGCTCAAAGACAATTTTAACGCTGCTAATTAATAAACCGGCATTTGCTCTGTTTGCGGCAAAATCAGTAAAATGTCCGTTTGTTTAAGCCAAAAATATTCTTTAAATTTTTCAAATGATTAAAGCCATTCTTTTCGATTTCAACGGCGTCATTATCAATGACGAACCGATACAGATGAAAGCCTATCAAAATGTCTTAAAAGCCGAAGGCATCGAATTAACCGAACAAAATTACTACGATTCGCTTGGAATGGACGACCGAACTTTTGTCCGCGCCGCTTTTGAACGCTCGAAAAAAGATTTGACTGACGAAACGCTCTCTCGCATTGTCGAAGAAAAAACCGCCGCGCACGCCGGAATGATTGCCGAAGAGTTGCCGCTTTTTCCCGGAATTGTCAATTTCGTCAAAGAGATGCATTTTCAATACAAGCTCGGTATTGTTTCGATGGCGCGCCGCGTCGAAATCAATTCGATTTTGCAGCGCGCAGACCTCGCCGGTTATTTTTCGGCGCTCGTCAGCGCCGAAGACGTAACCGCCTGCAAACCGGACAAGCAATGTTTTGATTTGGGTTTTAGAAAACTCGACGAAGCAAATACGACACGCGGCGAATTTCCGCTCAACCGCGAACAGGTTTTGGTGATTGAAGATTCGCCGCCCGGCGTCGTCGGCGCAAAACGCGCCGGAATGAAAGTTTTAGGCGTAACGAACACCGTTTCCGCCGATGAGCTGCGCGCGGCAGGCGCTGATGTCGTCACAAAAAATCTTTCGGATTGGATACCGGAAACGATTGAATTAGTTTTCAAATAGTTCGTTGTTCGTTGTTCGTTGTTCGTCGCAAAAGCAATTTACAACGAACAACGAACAACGAACAACGAACGACGAACAAATGAACGGTTTTATAGAAATTGAACGCGCCGAGTCGAATCCTTTTGATTGCGCGGCTTTTATTGCCGAGCGAATCGGCAGCGCTGACGGGCACGGCGAAGCTATTTCCGCGATTTCGTCGCGTTTTGCGGCAAAGGGCGAGCTTGATTTGGCGGCGCAGCTTGCCGATGCGATTCAAGACCCGCACACGCGCGACATTGCGCTCGTCGAAATTGCAGCCCGCTGCGCAGAATTTAACGACGACGAATACGGCGTGCAGCTTGCCGGAGCAATCGAAGAATACGGTTTTCAGCAGCAAGCCCTGTCGAACATCGCCGTCAAACAAGCCGAGCGCGGCGCGTTTGAAGAAGCCCTGCAAACCGCCGGTTCTCTGGACGACCCGTTTACAACGCAAGGCGAAATTGCTCTGCGTTTCGCCCGTCGCGGCGACTGGGAGCAGGCAGAAGAAATTCTCTCCCAAATAGATTTACCCACTGTTCGCGCGCAGGTTTTAAACGAGCTTGCTTTAATAAAAATCAACCGGAGCGAAGATGCGGAAGAGATTTTGTCCGAATCTTTGGCTGAAACCGAACAGATCGAATTTGTCGAAGAACGTATTCAGCTTCAGCTCGAAATCGCAGCGCGCCGCATTCAAGCCGGGCAAAACGAGCAGGCTTTTTCGATTTTGGAAAATGTGGGACAGCTTGCCGCCGAGCTTGAAGGGCGATTCCGCGATCAGGTTTCGACGCAAATCAGCGGTCTTTACGCGCACGCCGGAAATTTCGAGCAAGCCGAAAAAGTGCTGTCGCCGATTGCCGACAAACAGCAAACGGCGCTTGCGCACACTGCAATCGCGCTCGAACATCAAACTGCGGGCGAGACCGAAAAAGCCGTGCAATCGCTCGAAGAAGCCTATGCCGTTTTAAAATCGCAGCCCGAACGCGAAATCCGCGACAGCCGCGCTCGATTTAATTTAATGGTGACAATCGCCGTTCGCCTCGCGCAATTCGGTAAACCCGAACGCGCAATCGAAACCGCGCTCGAAAATCCGATTGACGAAATGCGATGGCAGGCTTTGGGACAAATCGCCGCCGTCTGCGCGGCAAACGGAAACGACGAATTAGCCGGTCAGGCAGTTAATTCAATCCATGATTTAGCGGCGCGTGCTGCGGCTCTGGTTTTGGTTAGTGACGGCGAAATCAAAAACGGGGAGACTGAAAAATCTTTGCAAACTCTCGCGGAAGCTCATTCTCTTATCGAAGAAGTCGAGCAATTACCGGCGCACGCCGGAGTTTTAAACGACATCGCCGTCCGCTTCATCGAACGCGGCGAGCGCGAGCAGGCAAGAGAAGTTCTGCGCGAAAACCTCGAAATTATCCGAATTATTTTGGACGAAACGCAGCAGGCAATTTCGCTCGCCAACACCGCCGAAATCTACGAGAAATTTGATCTCGAACTCACAGACGCGGAACGCGAGATTCTGCGAATGATTGTCAGGAAGAAACTGTGAACCGCCGAGACGCAGAGACGCCGAGATAAGAAAAAGAGGTTTTAAGAAAAAGAGGTTTAAGGAAAAAACTCTTTTCTTTTTTGTTTTCTCAGCGTCTCTGCGTCTCGGCGGTTCAAAAAAACTTTTAAATCTCAAAAGCTCGAATTGCCGCCGCCAATTCGCGTTCAAGGCGTTCGCGCTCCGCGATTAAAGTTTGTCGTTCTTTCGTGATTTGCTCGATGCGCGTTTCCTGTTCGTTGGCTTTGGCGATGTAGCGCGTGATTAATTGTTTGGCTTCGGGAGTTTTTGCCAGAGCTTCGATGTTTTCGCGCAATCTGCCTTGGTCTTCGGAAATCGCGGTTTCTTCCGTTTCGAGCGTTTTTAATTTTTCCTCGATTTCCGAAACGCGGGCGCGCAAATCAATCAGTTTTTCGAGCTTTTGCCGCACATCGTCGTTTATCGAACGCTGTCGAATAAACAAATCCAAATTGTCGCGCGAAAGTTTTGTCAATTGATAGCTGTCCATCAAAGCCTGTCGTTCGGTCACCGGAAACACGACTTTTGCAAACGGTTTCAGCTCAACGCGAAAACGATAATAATTTTGCGTCGTTTCCGCCGGACGCGCCGTGTCGTCCGATAAACGCCAGTTTTCGCGCGTCGGATGTTCGATGTAAATAATTCTGGCGCGTTCGGTTTGATTTTGCAGCGTGTAAACTTTACGGTCGGTTTTAAAATAATGAATCTGAAACGCGCCGTTAGCGGCTTTAACTAATTTTGCAGGCTCGCGGTTTTCATCCTGTTTGACCTGAACGAGTGTTTCCAAATCGAGCGCAAACGAGACGAGCCTTTCTTCCGCCGGTTTCAAACGCTCCATCAAAGATTCGCCCGCGTAAGCATTGCGTTCAAAGACGGTCATCGCTCCATTTTCAAACGTCAAATCGGTCGTGTTTTTTAACAACAGCCCGCTCATCGGTCGGTCTTCGCGAACGGATTCGTTGTAAACCGAAATCCGCTCGCCATCCATTTTCGTCTGCACAATCGGAATCAAAGCCGAACGATTGCGCGCGACGGAAACCGGCTGAACAATCGTGTATTCAAACAAATCTCCGAGTTTTTCGCCTTTCGCGGCGGTTTGAACGCCCGAATTTTCGCTCGCCAAAACATCGCTCAACTCGGTTTTCATTACACGTTCAATATCTGGCGCAATGCCTGTTCCGCTGCCGCTTCCACTTCCAACACCGCTTCCGTCGCCGCTTCCGTAACCAATGCCGTTCCCAGTTCCATTGCTTATTCCGGGTTCATAAATTTGCGGCTCAAGACTTAAATCCTCGGGAATTTCGATAATCGGGCGATGACGGAAAAGCGGCGATTGCAGCGGTTGGATAAACGAAACGGGCGAACCGGAAACGAGCGACAAATTCACTTCGCGCCAATCTTCATCACTGACGTTATCAACAATCGCCCAGCCTTGAAAAAACGGCTTTCCGTTTGCGTCCAAAACGACGCGATAAGTCGTTTTCCAAATCGGCGCGGCGATTGTGTAGCTGACGACCAGTTCCCGCGCCGTTCCCGCGCCTTCACTCGTGACGGTGATTGTTTTCGCGTCTTTGCGCCGCGCCGAAGCCGAAATTGCGGCAAATGCGTTCACGTCTTTGCGCGTCGCGTCATCGAGCAATTTCACCGAACGGATTTCCGCCAAATCAAAGCTCGCAATCTCGCCGTTTTCACCGGCGACGACCAAAAACTGCGCTTCCGCCACAGCCGATTTGTCTTTTTCTTTCGGCGATGAAACGGCGCGTTTTTCCACGGTCAAAATCGCGCCCGTCGCAGTTTGTTTGGTTGAAGTCACCAAAACACGCGCGCCTTGCAGTTGGCTTAAAACGCTCGCCAGACCGCCGCTGGTTTCCGTTCCGGTTTCTGCTTCGATTTTAAATGGAATTTCCGCCATTCTCGCCGAAGGCGGCGCGCTCGAATTGTAGCTGACCGCGCCGATTCTGCCTTGCCCCAAATCAAGCACGACCATTGATTTCAAAACGTCGTCAATCTGCGATTGAGTAAAAGAAAGATTGATTTCCGCCCTACCGGAAATTGTCCCGCGCCGTTCGATATAAGCGATGCCGTTTGAATAAAGAATCACGCGGCGAATCGGCAAAACCTGTTCGTTTGTAGTTTGCGCGATCTGCTTTGAAACAACGTTTTTTCGCGGATTAACGCGCGTTTGCGCATTCGGCGCAAGCTGGCACACTGCGACCAGCACGAGTAAGAATCTAAATTTCATGTTTGAATCTCTCGCTTTCGAGTTCCAGTCTTTTCAGACACTGATTTTAATTTTTTGTTTCCGCGAAAAACGTGGAGTTGTGACGGGCGAGACCGAAAAGCGGTTGCTTTTGGTATCTGTTAATTGTTAGGTATTGCTAGTGGCAAACGCTTGACTTTTATACTTCTGTTTCTTTGACAAACATAACTTCAATTGCGACAGTTTCTAACACCTGCGATATTGGTTTAAGATATGAACGAACCTGTTTAGAATCTGGCACAGCTAAAATAACTCTAAAAAGAGTATGGTTAGAATGCTCTGCTCGTAATTGTAAGCATTTAAATACGCCTTTTGCCGCTCGGTTAAGAATTTGATTTGAATCAAAAGGTTTTCCAGAACGTTTTTTTGCGTTATTCTCCAACAAGTTTTAGTGCTTCTTCACGCAACGCTCGACTGATGAAAAAACTGTTTAAGTCGAATTCGTCTAAAATTGGTTTGATAGCCGAAATCAAGCCGTTTTGTTTCGCCCGCACTAAAACGCCGACTGTTCCAATTACTTTCACTCCAAGACTTTTGGCTGCTGCGCGTGCCTGATTATCGTCGGAGATTAATAAACAGCCTTTTTCGCTTGCCAAAGCAATGGCTTCGGCTTCACCCGCATCAACTGCCAATTGCAAAGCCGTGACTAACGATGTGTTGGTTATGGTTTCTGTTTGTAACCACGAAAACTGACTTCCGAATTCGCGCTCGACTTCCGGCGGAATTATTATAGGAGCAAACAAAGCAGGCAAAATGTCTAACTCTCCGACACGCTCAAGCCCAATCAAACAAGTGCTGTCGGAAACAACCGGCTCTTTCACAAATCAAGCTCCTCGCGCAAATTATCGGGAGAATAGTTGACGACCGCAACTTGATGATGTCCCAAAACCTCGATAAAAGCGCGTTTGGAATAACCTGCAAGTTTCGCAGCTTGTCCCAGAGAAATACGTCCGGTTTCAAACAGCTTGACGGCGAGCAGCGTTTGCACTTCATCTTTCGACAAATTCAACGGTAAATCCAATTTTAACTCGACTATGTTTTGCATATTTAATTAACTATTTTACGCCTTTTCCAGATTGGCGTATTTTTCAATCAGTTTTTTCTGTCCGAAACCGGGAAAGCTAACGGTTAATTTGGCGGCGTCGCCGGTTCCTTCGCGCCGCAGGACGAGACCTTTGCCGTATTTCGGATGTTTGACGTAAGTGCCGGGCAAAAATCCGCTTTGGTCTTTGAGCTTGGTGCTTTTTTCACCGGGAGCGGGTTTGATGATTTGCGGTTTCGGCGAGCCGAAAGAAAAATTCGGGCGTTCGGGTTGTTTTGGAGTTTGCGAATTTGATTTCGGAGTCTGATTGCCGCCGCGATTTTTGAAGAATTCGCCGATGGCGTCCGCCGAATTGTAGGTTTTTCCGGTGTAAGTCGCGCGCGGTTTGTCGGATTCACCTTTGAGCGCGCGCAGGGCTTCTTTGTTTGATTTGGTCGCCGGATTTTTGGCGAACGAGAGCCAGGAACCTCCGCCGCGCGTCATATCTTCGATCAAATCCAGCGGCAATTCGTTTAAAAACGGCGAAGGCTCGGCTGCCAAATCTTCGCCGTAAACGCGGCGCCGCATCGCGTGCGTGACGTACAAAAGTCGTTCGGCGCGCGTAATGGCAACGTAAGCGAGACGGCGTTCTTCTTCCATTTCCTGCGGATTTGCGACGCTGCGGGCGTGCGGGAAAACGCCTTCTTCCATTCCGGCGAGAAAAACTACCGGGAATTCCAAACCCTTCGCCGCGTGAACCGTCATCAGCGTGACGGGCGCGTTGCGGTCGAATTTGTCTGTGTCCGAAACGAGCGCGGCGTGGTCAACAAAATCGCGCAGACCGCTGCCCCCGTTTTTGTCGTAATCAACGGCGGCGTTAACAAGTTCCTGCAAGTTTTCCAGACGCGCTTCGGCTTCCTCGTTGTTTTCTGCTCGCAAAGCGCCGCCGTAGCCGGTTTCTTCAATTGCCGCGACGACGACTTGTGAAACAGGCTCGCCTGTTCTCGATGAATCCTGAACTTTTTGCACCAAACGATTGATGATTTGCTGAAACTGCCTGAGCGAAGTCAGAGCGCGGGCATTTAATTTCTGGACAGTTCCTTCCGGCGGGTCGAGCGCGACGGCAATCGTTTCCCAAATCGAAACGCCGTAATCGCGCGCCTGAAACTGCAATTCGTCGAGCGTTGTTTTTCCCAAACCCCGCGTTGGAGTGTTGATAACTCGCAAAAGCGCAATCGAATCATGCGGATTTAACGCGAGTTTCAGATACGCCACGATGTCTTTGACTTCAGCGCGTTCGTAAAACGAAAAACCGCCGACGATGTTGTATTCGATTCGCTCGCGCCGCAGCGCTTCTTCAAAAACGCGCGATTGCGAATTTGTGCGATAAAGAATCGCAAATTTCGCCTGCGCGTCGCGGAGCATTATTTTTTTGATTTCGACAGTGACAAATCTAGCTTCCGAATCGGCGTCGTAGGCTTGAAAATAACGAATCGCGTCGCCGCCTTTTTGCGCCGTCCAGAGCTTTTTCTCTTTGCGCTCGGTGTTGTTTTTGATAATAGAATCGGCGGCTTCCAAGATGTTCTGCGACGAGCGATAGTTTTGTTCCAACAGAATGGTTTTCGCTTTTGGAAAATGCTCTTCAAAATCCAGAATATTGCGAATATCAGCGGCTCGGAAGCGGTAAATTGACTGGTCGGGATCGCCGACTACGCAAATGTTTTGCTGCTTTTCGGTTAAAGAATTTATTAGGGAAAACTGTAAAGGATTTGTGTCCTGATACTCGTCAACAAGAATATATTTAAATTTGTCGTTATATTTCTCGCGGGTTTCCTTTGAACGACGGAGAAGCTGAACCGTGCGAATCAGCAAATCGTCGAAATCGAGCGCGTTGTTGTTTCTCAGACGCTCTTCGTAAAGTTTAAAAACGCGGGCGATTGCCGCGCGGCGTTCGTCGTTGTAATCCGAACCAGCGGAATAGCTTTCCGGGTCTTGACCGCGATTTTTAGCGCCGGAAATCGCGCTCTGCACGGCTTTCGGCGAAAGCTGTTTGTCGTCGTAGCCCGAATCTTTAAGGCAGGTTTTGATTAATTTCTGCTGGTCGTCGGTGTCGTAAATCGTGAAACTCCGGGTGTAGCCTTCTTTTAAATGCTCGATGTCCTGCCGCAAAATACGGACGCAGAGGCTGTGAAAAGTTGCGATCAGCGGCGCGGCTTCGAGCTTCATATTGTTTTGGCGCAGAATTTTCTCGACCCGCTCGCGCATTTCTCCGGCGGCTTTGTTGGTAAAAGTAACGGCGAGAATGTTGTAAGGATTAACCTGTTTTTCGGCGATTAAATAAGCGATGCGAACCGTAATGACGCGGGTTTTTCCCGAACCTGCGCCCGCCAGAACCAGGAGCGGTCCTTCCGTCGCCTTGACAGCTTCGCGCTGCTGCTCATTGAGTGAAGATAAAAGATTATTCATTAAATAGTGAATCGTAAATCGTAAATCGTGAATAGTGCGAATTGATTTTACGATTCACTATTCACGATTTACGAGTCACTTAATAAGTTTCTGAACTGCTTTAAACTGCTCGTGCCGCGCATCGCGCATCAGCTCGAAGAGCGCCATTTCAACTGAAGACAAAATCGTGCTGCTCGCCTGCATTTTTGCCAGAGCGATTTGTTTGTTTTCGGCAGCGCGCGACGAAATGCAATCGGTTAAAAGATGCGTTTGAAAACCTCGCGCCAGTAAATCGTGAACCGTTTGATTGACGCAAACGTGGGCTTCGATTCCGGCGACGATGATTTGCCGCGCGCCGATTGCTTCGAGTTTTTCGACGAAAGCATTTGCGCCGCACGATGAAAACGCGGTTTTCTCAAAAATCTCGTTTTCTGTTGTCAAAACTTCGGAAATCTCCGGAATTGTCCGCCCCAAGCCTTTCGGATATTGTTCCGTGACTAAAATCGGCACGTTTAAAAGCCGCGCGCCCTGCGCGAAAACGGAAATCCTTGAGGCAATTTCGCTTAAGTCCGCAATGCTTTCCCGGAACGCTTCTTGCACGTCAATTATCAGAAACGCGCTTTTTTCAGGTCGTAAAACGTTTTGATGCATAGATTCAGGCGAGCTTTAATGTTTCTCCGGTGTCTGCTCTTCGGCTTTCTTTTTTTTGGCTTCGGTTTTTGATTTCATTTCGCGTTTGTATTGCCGGAAAAAAATATAAACGGCGGTAAAAGCGATTAACAAAATCAACGTCATATAACCGACGATTAGATATAATTCCGCAGTTCCCGAATTCATAAGCAAGGCAAATTATAACAAACCGGCAGTCGAGATTGACAAAACCGTGCGTAGTTTCTAAATTTATTGTAGCTTTTTGGGAGGTCGTCTAATGGTAGGACTGCAGTCTCTGGATCTGCCTATCGGGGTTCGAGTCCCTGCCTCCCAGTCGCTTTAATTCGTTATTTTTGCGATGCGGAATTTCTCTTCCGCATTTTTTGTCAATGTACGACGCGCAACAAATTGCAGACGATGCGGCGCTCTGGCACGAAACGCGGGTGCGCGTGCGTTATTCGGAAACCGACAAAATGGGCGTCGTTTATCACGCCAATTATCTTGTCTGGTTTGAGATCGGGCGCACGGAATATTGCCGCGCGCGCGGTTTTTCTTACCGCGATATGGAGGAACAGGACAACGCTTTTCTGGTCGTCGCCGAAAGCTATTGCCGTTATAAATCGCCCGCTTTTTACGATGACGAAATCGTCGTTCGCACGCGCATCAACGAAATGAGAAAACGCAGTCTGCGTTTCGGTTACGAAATTTACCGGCTCGCCGACGGCAAAATCTTAGCCGAAGGCGAAACCACGCACGTCGTCACCGATTCGGAAAACCGTGTTCGCTCTTTCCCGCCTGAATACAGCGAAATGCTGCTCGCACCGAAACCGTCGAGCGTTGATACTAACATTCATAGTTCAAAAATTCCCGAAGACCATGCGCCGAGCTAGTAAATAGCGAATTAATAGATAAGCCATTATCCCGATTCACGAAATGTGAGTTAATTTGAGTCTTTCAATGCTACGGGCTTTGCCTGTTTCTTCGTCAACGTCAATCACAACGGCGCAAATCCAGACGTTTCCTTCGGCGTGTCCGGCTCTTTTTCCTGGAACGCGCGTAAAACGATAAATCACGTCGTCTTTGTTCATTCCGATCACGCCATTGTAGCTGCCGGTTAAACCGACATCGGTAATGTACGCAGTCCCGCCGGGCAAAATTCGCTCGTCGGCGGTCGGAATGTGCGAGTGCGTGCCGACGACAGCCGATACACGCCCGTCCAAAAACCAGCCCAGCGCGCATTTTTCGCTCGTCGCTTCGGCGTGAATATCAACCAAACGAATTTTTACGGTTTCCGGCAGCTCATTGATGATTGCGTCGGCGGCACGAAAAGGACAATCGGCGTTCGGAGTCATAAAAACGCGCCCGATAAAATTCATCACCGCGAACGGCACGCCCTGTTTCGTTTCGCCTATGTAAACTCCGCTGCCGGGCGTTCCTGCCGGATAATTTGCCGGGCGAATCACGCGCGGCTCTTTCTGGTAATAAGCTGCCGATTCGGGTTTGTCAAAACTGTGATTGCCGCCGGTCATCGCGTCAATTCCGTGTTGAAACAATTCTTTTGCCGCCGGTTCAGTGATTGAAGAACCGTGAACCGCGTTTTCGCAGTTCATTATCGCCAGATCAATTTCATACTGCTCGCGCAAATCCTGAATGCGTTCGAGAACCGCCTGCCTGCCGGGACGCGCGAATACGTCGCCGATAAATAAAATCCTCATAAAACAGTAATAAGTAATAAGTAATAAGTAATAAGCGAAAACATAAACTTATTACTTATTACTTATTACTTATTACTGACAAAGGGTTTCCGCGAGAACCGTGCCGAAAGTCGTAATTGAACCTGTTCTCAACAGGTGGGTGGCTTTTGATTAAGCCGCAATCATTAGCCGCCTTTCGCTGAAGGCAACACTGACCGACGGCATCAGCCTCCCGTAAACTACGACATTGGCTCAACCGTTGTACTTCCGGTACACGCGCTTCGCAGAACCGTTAGCCCTCTGTCAATTATCATAATATCACGCCGAAACGCCCGCAATAAAGCCTGTCAAACGCATTTTTATTCAATTTTAAACTTGACTTTTCAGCTTGGAAGATTAGCGGGCGGTTCAAGATTCCCGGTTTGCGGTTTTAACAAGCGGTCGAGCATTTCGGCGCATTCGGCGCTCCTCGAAGCGAGCTGCTGGTCAACAGATTCGTGGACGGATTTCAAGCGATGCAATTCGTCGGCGATGTGCAGCGCGGCTAAAATCGCCACTTTGAGCGAATCAACCGTTAAAGTCCCGTGCGCGATTTCGCGCATCCGCTCATCAACAAAATCGGCGAGCCGCATAATATATTCGCTGTCGCCGTCGGAGCGAATGCTGTAAGTTTGATTGTAAATCTCGACCCGGATTGATTGTGGAGGTTCGTTTTTGTTGCGGTTGCTGCCAATCATAAAACCGTTTCCGTCGTTTTTCATCTGCGCATCACTTCAGCCATTTCCGGGTCAATCACCGCGATTGCGTCCAGCATAGCTTCGACCTTTAAACGAATTGTGTCGCGTTCGGACAAAAGACGCTCGACTTGTTCTTCGAGCCGGGATTTTTCTTCGAGCAGGCTGTTGACCTGATGCCGAATCGAAGACATTTCCTTTTCGAGACGATCTTTTTCCTCGCGCAAATTCTTGGCGACTTCGATGGTGCGATAAATCTTGTCTTCAAGATGCGAAAATTTTTCTAAACCGGGTAATCCGCCCATCGTTTATCTCCAATAATCTTTACTTTATTGCATTAATAATCGCCTGATTATGCGATGATTTTGCGAAATAAAGCAAGCCTCCGCCTTTATTAAAAGGATTTTCCTTAACTATAGCTTAAAAACGAAGCTTCGCCCCAAATTTTTCCTCGATTGCCGCGACAATTTGCCGATGCACCGTTTCAGCATCTTCGTCTTGAAGCGTCAGATTGTCCGAACGATATTCGAGTCTGACGGTCAGCGACCGCTCATCGTCGGCGATGCCTTTGCCTTCGTAAATTCCTACAAATTTAATGTTCCGACATAATTCAAAATTCTGCGAGCGCACAAAATCCCGAATCTCGCCGAACGAAACCGCCCGTTTGATGAGAAACGAAACGTCTCGCGTGATAGCCGGAAACCGCGGCAATGGACGATACAAAATCGGTTGCGTTTTTGCCGTGAGCAGTTTTTTTAAATCAACTTCGGCGAGGAAAACCGGCTGGCGGAATTTGTAATTTGCCCCAATCTCTTCGGCAAGTCTACCGACAGTTCCGATTTTGTCTCCGTCAAAATAGATTTCCGCCGATTGTCCTTCACGCAGATGTTTGACGCGAGCCGCACGAAATTCCAACTCCGGCACACGCATCGCCGAAACAGCGGCTTCGAGCGCGCCTTTGACTGAATAAAAATCAAGCTCGCTGTCGGATTCGGCGTGATTGGCAAATCTTTCGCCCCCGGTCAAAACCAGAGCGAAGGATTCTTTTTCGGTTGGCAGCGCGCCTTCGCCGCCGAACGCCGCAAAAACTCTTCCGATTTCAAACAATTTAAGATTTCTTTCGCCGAAATTGAAATTGGTTCTGACTGATTCGAGCAATCCGGCAAGCAGAGTCGGGCGCATTCTGACCGCGCCTTCGATAATTGAATCCCGCAGAGCGACAAACTTCTCAGAGGCAAATTCGTCAATCAAGCCCGGAAGCAGCTCAAACGTCTCGTCGTGTTTAGTGTCAATAAAACTGTAAGAAACCGCTTCGTTAAATCCCAAATCAGCCAGAGTTTGCCTAAGAGCCTTCTTTTGCGGCTCGGCAGGCTGATATTCACCAGCGCCGAAAGCCGGCGGCAGTTCTTCGGCGATATTTTCATAACCCGCGTGTCGCGCAATTTCTTCAACCAAATCTTCTTCAATCGAAACATCGTGCCGCCACGTCGGCGCGACGAAAGTGATACTTTCCGCCTCGGCGTTTTCGCGCATTTTAAAACCGAGCGCAGTCAAAATTTGTAATGTCTTTTCCGCCTCGACTTCCAAACCCGTCAAATCTTTGACGCGCGAAGCCCGAAACGGAATTTCCACAAGCGGCTGCGGATTCGGATAAACGTCAACAAATTCGCCCGCTTCGCCGCCAGCTAATTCGCAGATTAATTCCGTCGCGCGATTTGAGGCGCGAATCAGATTTTCCACATCAACGCCTCGCTCAAAACGATAAGCGGCTTCGGTCGTTAAGCCCAACGCGCGCGAAGTCCGGCGAATTGATTCGCGTTTGAAATAAGCGACTTCGAGCAAAACGTCGGTTGTTTTTTCCGAAATGCCTGAAAACTCTCCGCCCATTACTCCGCCGACCGCAACGGGCTTTTCCGCGTCGCAAATCAACAGCATTTCGCGGTCGAATTTGCGTTCTACTTCATCAAGCGTCTTCATCATCTCGCCCGCTTTTGCCCGCCTGACTACAATCCGATTTCCCGCCAATTTATTAAAATCAAAAGCGTGCATCGGATTTCCGAGTTCGAGCATTACGTAATTCGTAATATCCGCCACATTATTAACCGAACGCTGCCCGATTGCTTCTAAACGCTTGATCAGCCAATCGGGCGACGCCCCGATTTTCACGTTTCGGATAACGCGCGCCGTAAAACGATGACACAAATCCGCGTCTTCAATCGTGACGAGATTTACGTTCGTTATTTGTTGTTCGTTGTTCGTCGGATTTCCGGCTTTTAATTTTGCGTTTTGAATCGCTGCCAACTCACGCGCCGTTCCTAAATGCGAAAGCGCGTCGCCGCGATTCGAGGTTAAATCAACGTCCAAAACAAAATCGTCGCCATGCTGATGAATGCCTTCGACCGCCAAACCGACGCTCGTTAATTTCTCCGCCGTTTCCTGCGGCGACAAATCAATTTCTACTAAATCTTTCAGCCAGTTATAACTAATATTCATCGAGTATTAATCTTCAACTTTAATAAGTTTGCCAAAAATAGAATTTGTTCCAACCCAACCGTTTATCAACCCACGATTATTTCCGATTTGAAAACGAGCGCCTTGAATCGCTTTAATTAAATGCAGATACTCGTTTCCATTAACTTTACACAAAACAATATCGCCCTTTTGCAGAGTACCGAAATCTTGTATCGGCTCAACAGTGCAAAGCTGTTCCGATTCAATTTTGCCTTTCATAGAATGTCCGCGCGGACGAAAAGAAACGGTTTCGCCGTTTCTGAGTTTTTGGATGTAAGGCATTGCCCATCCCATTTATTTAAACTGCTCTAAAAACCGCACGTCGTTTTCAAACATCAGCCGAATGTCGTCGAGCGAATACATCAAAGCGCACATTCTTTCCAGCCCGAAACCAAAAGCAAAGCCCGAATAAACTTCCGGGTCAACTCCGCAGGCGCGCAATACATTCGGATGCACCATTCCCGAACCACCGGCTTCGATCCAGCCGGAACCTTTGCACGGGCGGCAGCGCTCATTTTCAAACGCGCCTGTGCCGCCGCACTTGAAGCACGAATAATCAAACTCGGCGCTGGGTTCGGTGAAAGGGAAGTAGGACGGGCGCATTCGCACGCGCGTGTTTTCGCCGAACATTCGACGCACCCATTCGCCGATTGTGCCTTTCAGATGCGCCATCGTGATGCCTTTGTCAACGCACAAGCCTTCGATTTGGTGAAACATCGGCGTGTGCGTCAAATCCGGCGTGTCGCGGCGGAAAACTCTGCCCGGCGCGATAATGCGAATCGGCACGCCGCGTCGTTCCATCGCGCGGATTTGCACGGTCGAAGTCTGCGAACGCAGAGCGAAACCGCCCGTAGTGTAAAAAGTGTCCTGCGATTCGCGCGCCGGATGTCCTTCGGGAATGTTCAAAGCGTCGAAGTTGTAATAATCGGTTTCGATTTCGCGGTCGTCTTCGATGTGATAACCCATCGAAACAAAAATGTCTTCGATTTTCTGCCGCAAAAGCGTTAGCAAATGCAAATGCCCTTCAGCCGGACGTTTTCCCGGCAAAGTCACGTCAATGCGCTCGCGTTCGATTTTCGCGTTGGCGATAAAATCTTTGAGCGCCGTTTCGCTCGCGTCGAGCTTTTCGGCGATTTCTTTTTCAATCGTCTGGACGAATTGCCCGAACGCCCCTCGTTCTTCCGGCGCGACACGACCGATTAGTTTTTTCGTCGCCGCCAAATCCGATTTTTTGCCCGTATGCCTGACGCGCAAATCAGCCAGTTCGCGCTGCAAATTTTCCGCCTCGCTTAAATTAAGACCGTTCAGAACGCCGCTCTGCAAATGAGCGAAGCGCCCGAACTCCTGCTCGAACGCTTTGCGCACGGCTTCGACCTGTTTTCTTTCCTCAGACATTTTTACTTTCCGCCTTTTTCGCCCAATCTCTTACCATTTGAAACCATTTTGAAGAGCTTTCGCTCAAACCCGCCTTCAAAAACTCGGTTGCCTTCGCGCTCGACAAAATCGGCAAAGCGATTGAATTTTCGATTTCCCGGTAATCTTCGCTTTCTAATTTATAAAACTCGACTCGCTCGCCCTTGTAGAGCCAGACTTCCGCCACGCCGAGCGCGGCGTAAATCGGCATTTTATCGAGCGAAGGGCTGGTCACGTCAACTTCAATCACCAAATCAGGCGGCGGGTCTTTTTGTAAATCAATTTCCAAAAGCTCGCGCACCTTTGACTCGTTCTGAATGTAAAAACCTGTATCCGGCTCGACGCCTTTTGCTTTTGATTTCTTGCGAAAAGTCGTTTGCCCTGCGTCAACATAATCAATTTGCAATTCGAGACAAATAAATTTTACCAGGTCAGCTAATAAACCCTTTGGTTTTTCGTGTTTTAACGTCGGCACTTCAACCTCCAAAAAGCCGTTGTCGTAAGCGAAATGCAGGGCGTTTGAATCTTCAAATTCTTTTAAGATTTCTTCGTAAAAATCCCAGCCGACGCCTTGCAAAATCAGTTTTTGGTTGACCGCCGCCAGTGCCATTTCCTTTAATGTCAGGACGCTTTCCATAATTTGATTCTAGCATAGGAAAACATCGGTTAATAAAAGCCGAAAGTTGTCAGGCGTTTTGTGACGGCAATCAATTACAGAGGGTTTGGCGTCTGCTATCATAGACATTTATTTGGAGATTTGAACGAATGAAAGCAATCGTTAAAAGCAAAGCCGAGCCGGGATTGTGGCTCGAAGACGTTCCCGAACCGGAAATCGGTATTAACGACGTACTAATAAAAATCAAGAAAACCGGCATTTGCGGAACGGATGTTCACATTTACAACTGGGACGCCTGGGCGCAAAGCACGATCAAGGTTCCGACTATTTTAGGACACGAAATTGTCGGCGAAATCGTCGAAGTCGGTTCAAACGTCAACGATTTTCACGCCGGTGATGTTGTCAGCGTCGAAGGACATCTCGTGTGCGGTCGCTGCCGCAATTGTCTCGCCGGACGGCGTTACAAATGCGCGAACACGCTCGGCGTCGGCGTGCAGACGGATGGCGGTTTTGCCGAATATATCGCCGTGCCGATGACGAATATCTGGAAACACAACGATGATGTGAATCTGGAAGTTGCGGCGATTTTCGACCCGTTCGGGAACGCGGTTCACACGGCTCTGGCGTTTGAAGTTTTCAGCGAAGATGTTTTGATTACCGGCGCGGGACCAATCGGAATTATGGCGGCGGCGGTCGCCAAACACGCTGGCGCGCGTCACGTTGTCATCACGGACGTTAATCCGAAACGTCTGGAATTGGCGCGAAAAATGGATGTCACAATGGCAGTTGATGTTCGGGAAACTTCGCTTGCGGATGTGCAAAAGCAGCTCGGAATGAAAGAAGGTTTCGATGTCGGGATGGAAATGTCGGGCAATGCTTCGGCGTTCCGCGATATGATCGCCAATATGGCGCATGGCGGAAACATCGCCTTTTTAGGCATTCCGACCGAAGAATTCGGCATCAACTGGAAAAACGTCGTCTTCAATATGCTGACCATTAAAGGCATTTACGGGCGCGAAATGTATGAAACGTGGTATCAAATGAGCGTTTTGCTCGAATCCGGTTTGAATATCGAACCCGTTATCACGCATCGCTATTCCTACAAAGATTTTGAAAAAGGCTTTGAAGTCATGCGCGAAGGCAATTCAGGTAAGGTGATTTTGGATTGGAGCGAAATTTAATTAAATGATAGAACAGTAAAGGTTTTGACATTTGGAACATGAGTGATTTTGAAAAACATGACTGACTTACAATGGATACAAATAGCTGTAGCTTTGCTCGGTGGTGGAGCAATGGGAGCAATTATTACTGCTCTTATTACAAATCACCGAAACAAAATCCAACCTGTCGGTTATCGAAAGGAAATTATTCAAGTATTCCGAGAAACCAGCGGTCTTTCTGGGTTACAAGCAAAATTGAAGGTATATGACGGACTAACCAATTATGATTTTGATAATTTGTTTATTTGTCGGTTTATAATACTTAATAAAGGAAATGCTGATATTCAAGAATTTAAGTTTGGTATAACTTTATTAGATGGAGATGTAGCAATTTATTGTGAGTCCAAATCTGATGATCGTCATCATAAAGTTGAACAACTAATTAATTTGGAACTAAATAATCCTTCATCCGAACTAGATTTTACGCTAAAGCCCTTTAACCGCAAGGATATTTATTCATTCAACTTATTTATTGTGATTCCAAAAGATAAACAAGAGCCTAGTGAGATAAAGCTAAGTTCACAGCATTCAGTTAAATTTATTAGTTTGCCGACTTTTGGTGAAGTTGCAATGGATGTAGGAATTAGTGCTTTAGGAAATTTAGTAGCAAGTGAAATCTGGAAAAAACCACAATGACAAAATTTTATGTACGGCAAAATTCAAAATCAATTAGAAAATCAGTTAAACGAAATCCGCGAAGCCGGATTGTATAAATCCGAGCGCGTTATCGAAAGTCCGCAGGACGCCCGCATCAACGTTTCGCAGCACACGGTTTTGAATATGTGCGCGAACAATTATCTGGGGTTGTCGGATCATCCGGCGATTGTCGAAGCAGCGCATAAAGGTTTGGAAGATTGGGGCTACGGATTGTCGTCCGTCCGATTTATCTGCGGCACGCAGGCGATTCACAAAGAGCTTGAACACAAAATCAGCGAGTTTTTGGGAACGGAAGACACGATTCTTTACACTTCCTGTTTCGACGCTAACGGCGGGCTGTTTGAAACCGTTTTGAGCGCGGAAGACGCCGTGATTTCGGACGAATTGAATCACGCCAGCGTGATTGACGGTATTCGTTTGAGCAAAGCGCAGCGTTTTCGTTATCGCAACGGCGATATGAACGACCTCGAAGACAAATTGAAAGAATCAGCCGGAGCGCGTTTTCGGATGATTGCAACCGACGGCGTGTTTTCGATGGACGGATTTATTGCGAAACTGCCGGAAATCTGCGATTTGGCGGAAAGATATGAAGCGATGGTGATGATTGACGATTCGCACGCCGTCGGTTTTATGGGCGCTCACGGGCGCGGGACGCACGAACATCACAATGTGATGGAACGAGTTGACATCATCACCGGAACTCTCGGAAAGGCTCTCGGCGGCGCAAGCGGCGGTTATACGAGCGGGCGCAAGGAAATCATAGACCTGCTGCGCCAGCGTTCGCGCCCGTATTTGTTTTCAAACTCGGTCGCGCCGCCGATTGTCGCCGCTTCGATCAAAGCGATTGATTTATTGAGCGAATCAACCGAGCTGCGCGACAAACTGCAATCGAACACCGAATATTTTCGCGAAAGTCTGTCGTCAATCGGGCTGGAAATCGTACCGGGCGAGCATCCGATTGTTCCGGTAATGCTCGGCGACGCGGTTCTGGCTGGGAAAATGGCTGATTTGCTGCTGCAAAAAGGCATTTACGTGATCGGCTTTTCCTATCCGGTCGTTCCGAAAGGAAAAGCGCGCATCCGCACGCAGGTTTCGGCGGCGCATTCGCGCGAAGATTTGCAATTTGCGGTCGAAAAATTCGCCGAAGCTAAAGCAGAGCTTGGGATATAAAATAAAAGCGCGAAGTTTTCATCGAAAACTTCGCGCTTTTTAAATCTTTGGCGTAAAAAATCAAATTGAAGTTATTGATTTTTTTGCTTCCGCCGAAGGCACAACTGGAACAATTTCAAATTCCATCAAATCCTGCCATTTGGCAATCCATTGCTGAAATAAAACAGGGTCGTCGCATTCCATCAGTTGAAAACAACGGTTGAAGCTTGCTTCGACCCAGCTATCAATGTATTTCAATCCGTCGGGCATCATTCGCCCTTGTTCCTGAAATCTTTTGTAAACCGCCTGAGCGTCCTGGTTTTTGAAACGCTCAATCACCATAAACAGCATTTTCGCCATCTCCTTCAGCGGTTTGAAAGATTATCTAAGCCGCCTGTTTATTGCTCAAAGCGTCTTTGACCTGTCCCGCCAAAGCCGTAAACGCTTCGGGCTGTTTCGCCGCCAAATCCGCCAGAACTTTTCTGTCCAATTCGATTCCGGCGACTTTCAAGCCGTGCATAAACTGCGAATAGTTCATTCCGTTCAGACGCGCAGCCGCGCCGATGCGGATAATCCACAGTTTGCGAAAATCTCTCTTTTTGCGTTTGCGTCCGACATAAGCGAATTTCAGCGCGCGCTGAACAGATTCGCGCGCCTGACGATAAAGTTTCGATTTTGTTAAAAAATAACCTTTAGCTAATTTTAATATCTTTTTGCGTTTCTCAAGACGCTTATTTCCGCGTTTTGCTCTTGGCATTTTCTTAAACTCCTTTCAGTCGTTTGAACGATGAAGTATGAATTATGAACGATGAATTTAATTCATCATTTCCCATTCATCATTCATAATTTCCTAGTCTCTTCCGTACGGCAGCATCCGCGCGACTCTATCGTGGTCGGAGTCGGAAACGTATGTGTCAATATCGAGATTGCGTTTCCGCTTCGATGATTTGCTTGTTAAAATGTGTCGGGCGTGCGAATGTCCGCGTTTAAATTTGCCAGTTGCAGTTTGGCGAAAACGCTTTTGCGCCCCCTTGTGTGTTTTTAATTTCGGCATAAAAATAACTCCCTCAATTTTCGATTTAAAAACAATTATCCGCGAAACAAAACCAATATTTCGATTGTTTGCAGACAAAAAATTACTCGCTCGGTTTAGAGCCTTCATCTGTGCCGCTGCCGCTCGGTTTTTCCGTTTTCGGCTTTTCAGGCGGCTTCACCACTTTGGCTTTTTTCGGCGTCAAAATCGTAAACATTTGATAGCCTTCCATTTTCGGCGCAACCTCAACATCAGCCATATCCGACAGTTCTTTAATCAAACGCGCCAAAATCTTTGCGCCCAGCTCGCGGTGAGCCATTTCGCGCCCGCGAAACGCAATTGCGGCGCGCACTTTGTCGCCGTCTTCGAGCCATTCTCGCGCGTGTTTGACGCGATAATTGTAATCGTGGTCATCGGTTCCGGGGCGAAACTTGATTTCTTTGACCGAAACGGTAACCTGCTTTTTCTTTGCTTCGTTGGCGCGTTTCTTGGCTTCGTATTGAAATTTGCCGTAATCAATAATTTTGCAAACCGGCGGCTGCGCGTTCGGCGAAATTTCGACCAAATCAAGTCCTTGATTACGCGCCGTGCGAATCGCGTCGCGAGTGTCCATTACGCCGAGCTGCTCGCCTTCTTCCGTGACGACGCGCACCGCCGGAACGCGAATGCGTTCGTTAATTCTTTGCGGCGGCTCTTTTCGCTGAAAATTACGATTGCCTCTGCCTCTAAAACCGTTAGCTATATGTTTGTCTCCTTCGTCGGCAAAGTTCCAGGTTCAAGGTTCAAGGTTCAAGGTTAGAAAAACAACTTTGAACTTTGAACTTTGAACTTTGAACTTTTAGGTGTTTGCCAAAGCGCGCGACTCTTTCAAGCGCTGCGCCATTTCTTTGAATTCCGCGAGCGTCATCGCGCCCAAATCGCCTTTCGCTTTTTCGCGGACGGCGACGATTCGTTCTTCTTTTTCCTTGTCGCCCAAAACGAGCATAAAAGGAATTTTCTGTAATTGCGCGTCACGGATTTTCGCCCCGATTTTATCAGATTTTAAATTTAATTCAACGCGAAAACCGGCTTGTTTCAATTCGCTTGCAATTTCCTCGGCGTAATCGTTAATGCGATCGGTAATCGGCAGCACCGTGATTTGCACCGGCGCGAGCCACAACGGAAACGCTCCGGCATATTGCTCGACGAGAATTCCGAAAAATCTTTCGACCGAACCGAACAATGCGCGGTGAATCATCACCGGGCGATGTTTCTGACCGTCTTCGCCGACGTATTCAAGTTGAAATCGCTCCGGCAAATTGAAATCGTATTGAATCGTGCCGAGCTGCCAAACGCGCCCGATGGCGTCCGTAATTTTGATGTCAATTTTCGGACCGTAAAACGCGGCTTCGCCTTCGATTCTTTCGTAAGAAATATTTCGTTCGTTTAAAGCCTGCGCGAGAGCTTTTTCGGCATTTGCCCAATCTTCGTCTGCTCCGAGATAGCCTTTGTTTTCCGCGCCGCCGCGAACCGATAACTCAAACTTAACTTTGTCAAAACCGTAGGTGTTGAAAACGTCAATGGCAAAATCGAGACAATCGCCGATTTCACGCTGCGCCTGATCGGGACGGACGAACAAATGCGCATCGTCAACGGTAAATCCGCGCACTCGCATTAAACCGTGCAGAGTGCCGGACAATTCGGCGCGATAAACCGTTCCCATTTCGGAATAACGCTGGGGCAAATCGCGGTAAGATTTCGGCGAAGCCTTAAAAATTCCGATGTGAAACGGGCAATTCATCGGTTTCAGGCGAAATTCGGCACCGTCATCGCCTTCAATATGCGTCGGCGCAAACATTCCGTCTGCATAATTTTCTTCGTGTCCCGAAATTTTCCACAAATCGCGTTTCGCGATATGCGGCGTGAAAACGAAACTGTATCCGTGCTGCTGCAATTTTTCGCGAAGGAAATTTTCCATTTCCATCCGAATAATTCCGCCCTTGGGATGCCAGAGAATTAAGCCTTGCCCATATTCATCCTGAATCGAAAATAAATCGAGTTCTCGCCCCAAACGGCGATGATCACGCCTTTCGGCTTCTTCGCGTTGCTTTAGCCAGTTGTCTAATTCTTCCTGCGCCGCAAAGGCAGTTCCGTAAATCCGCTGCATTTGCTGATTATTGGCGTCGCCTTTCCAATACGCCCCGGAAATCGCGAGCAGTTTAAAAGCCTTTAATTTATTTGTGTTCGGAACGTGCGGACCGAGGCAGAAATCAATAAACGGCGAGCCGTCAATATAATAAATGCTGGCTTTTTCTTCCGAAGAAACTTTCTCGGAAATCAACTCGCATTTCAAAGGCTCGTCGCGCTCTGCAAAGATTTTTAGAATAGCGTCTTTCTCAACGTCCTCGCGGCGATAAGCAAGATTTTTTCCTGCAATCTGGCGCATCCGTTTTTCGATAGACGGCAAATCCGCTTCGGTTAATTGTTGCGGCGCAATAAAATCGTAATAAAAACCGTAACGCGGGTCGTCCATCAGCGCGGGACCAACGCCCAATTTAGTTCCGGGATATAAATCCAAAAGTGCCGCCGCAAAAAGATGCGCGGTCGAATGACGAATAACTTCCAAACCGTCGCGCGTGTCGGGCAGAATCGGTTCGACGCTGATGGCTTGTTCGCCGTTTGGACTTAGTTGATAATTCAAATCAACTTCGCGCCCGTTAATGCGCGCCGCGAGCGCTTTTTTAGCTGCTTCGCGGTCAACGGATTTCAGCACCTCCGCCACCGAAACGGGCGCGGCAATGCTGCGAGAATTTTCGCCGATTTTTACGTTTATTTCGTTCATAACATTCGTGAATTGTAAATCGTGAATCGTGAATAGTTTCGTTTACTAATCACGATTTTTAATAATTAAACCGAAGCAAAATAGATTGCTCCGACCGATTCACGATTTTCGATTCACGATTCACTAACCAAAGATTTGATCCGATAGGAGCGATTTTGCTTATAATTTACGCGCTTCCAACGCCGCGCGGACACTCGAAATCCGGCGCGCCGTTAGAAGCGCGTCGTAGTTGTTCGTGTCAATGCAAAATACTTACGGAGCATCCTATCAAAAACGTGAAATGATAGGCACTAGCAGAGTTGAACTGCTGACCCCTACCGTGTCAAGGTA
>DASWLV010000037.1:0-17759 GCA_036400075.1 Pyrinomonadaceae bacterium | reverse complement strand
ATTCATCGCTTCGATGTTGTTGCCAACAGCTTTAGCGCCGTAACGCGCGTTTTCGAGCGCGTTGTTCGAAACTTCGAGCGATTCGGTTGCGGCGAGCGAAACCTGCTGAATCGAAGCGGCGATTTTTTCCATTGCCGTCGAAGTGGCGGCGATTTGCTCGGCTTGCATTTCGCTGCCTTCGGAGAGGCGTTCTGTCGTCGCGCGAATTTCGACCGCCGTGTTTCCGACTTCCGCCGTTGCCGCCTGCACGCGGCTGACAATCGAGCGCAGCTCGGAAATCATATAATTAAACGCATCGGCAATTGCGCCCGTAGCTTCCGCCGTGACTTCCGCTTCGACAGTCAAATCGCCGTCCGCAACATCCGAAACTTCTTCGAGCAGCTTCATAATCGAAAACTGAAGCCGGTCGCGTTCGGATTTCGTCTGCGCGCCTTCGCGCAAGCTGTCGAGCATATTTTTGAGCGCAGCAGCAAAAAGGTCGTTTTCCGAACGCGGAGTCGGAGACACCAGCAGATTTCCGGCGGCAATCTGATCGGCGGAGTTTGCCGCTTGACGCAAATAGCTGACGGTGTGGTTAAGAGCAGCTTCGAGTTCTCCGATTTCGTCTTTTTTGCGCGCCGCAAGCTCGAACGAAAAGTCTCCTTTGGCTAAACGCTGCGCGTCTGCGACCGTTTGTTTCAGCCGCTGTAAATTGTTAAATGCGGAGCGGATACCCAATAGGCAAAACAAAACGCTCAACATTATTCCGCTGAAAACTACGATGTTCGGCTCGGCAAAATCTCTCACTAAAAGCTGCGCCGGAGGCAACAGCAAAACCACGGCAGTCGCCAGTAAAACAAAGACTGCGAAAACCATCGGCAAGGCAATTTTGAATGCTAGTTTGTTGGTCATATTCGAGGATTTATCGAAAAATTTAATTAAGCGAAGGCATTGTCGAAGTGTAAGTGTCAACGCCGATTTCTTCCGGTAGCTTGAACGATGCCAGTGAAGTTCTCAGCTCGCGCGCCGAAACTGCGAGGCTCGTCACGGTTGAAGCCGATTGACGCATTCCGTCGGCGGTTTGTTCGGCAATGCGGGCGATTTCGCCGATTGCGCGGTGAATTGATTCGCTGCCTTCGGCTTGCTGCTGCGAAGCCTCCAACACGACATGCGAAAGCTCGGAAAGACGATTTGAAACCGTTTCGATTTCTGCGACCGCACCCGCTACTTCCGAAGCGATGCGCTCGCCGATGCTGACTTCGCGCAGAGTGTCTTCGATGGCAGCTACGGCTTCGCTCGTTTCGCCCTGAATCGCCTGCGTCAAAGCGGTAATTGCGCGCGTTGCGTCCATAGAACGTTCGGCGAGCCGTTCGACTTCGCGGGCAACTACGACAAACCCGCGTCCTTTTTCGCCTGCTGCCGATGCTTGAATTGTCGCGTTGAGAGCGAGAATGTTGGCGCGACGCGCCACGTCGTCAATCAATTTAACGATTGAAGTGATTTCTTCCGAACGCTCACCGAGTTTGCGAATGCGGGCGGCGGTTTCGCTCGCGTGATCGCGCAAACGATTCATCGCCGAAATGTTGGTTTGCACAGCGCCGGTTCCGCGCCGGGCGTTTTCGAGCGCGTTGTCGGCGACTTTTGCCGAAACAGTGACGCTTTCGGCGATTTTTTGAACGGAGGCGACCATTTGTTCGATTGAATTCGAAACTTCCGCGAGCTGAGCCGATTGCATTTCACTGCGCGTCACCAAATCTTCAGTCGCGGTTTGCACTCGTGTCGCCGATGAATCAACTTCGCGGGTCGTGGTTTGCACCTGACTGATAATGCTGCGAAGCTCTTCGATCATAAAATTAAAAGCATCGGCAATCGCTCCGGTCATATCCGGCGTGACTTCGGCTTGCGCCCGCAAATCGCCGCTCGCCACATCCGAAACGTCGCGCAACAATTTCATAATCGAATTTTGCAAACGGTCGCGCTCTTCCTGCGACTGCACGAGCCGCAAAGTGCGCGTAATCATATTTTGAAACGAATTGCCGAAACGATCTGCGTCGGATTTCGGCGTGACTTCAACCGATAAATTACCGCCGGCAATCTGGTCGGAAGTTTCCGCCATTTCCTGCAAATATGCAGTCATCCGCGCCATCGCGTCCATCAATTTGCCAATCTCATCTCCGCGCGTTCCGGCGACGACGGTGACGATTTCGCCGCGCGAAACGCGGTCGGAGATTTCCACCGCTTCGTCAAGCGAACGGGTAAATTTCTTAACCGTCAGCCAGGCGAATAATCCGGCTAACAAACCGACGAGCAGAACCGCGCCGAGCGCTGCGTATTTTTCAAACGTCGAAAAGCTGATGCGTCTGGCGAGCAAAATTTCGTTTGATTCGGCAATGTCGCGCCAGAGATTTGCGCCTGAAGTCATCGCGTTTCCGGCTGTCGTATTAAAATGTGAAGTCGAAATGTATTGAAAATCTTCGGCGCTTGCCTGCAAAATCTTTTGCCGCAGCATTCCGGCGAAAATTTCGAGCGTCGCCGAGTGTTTTTTGAGCGTCGCTTCAAAAGCGCGCAGTTCTTCGGCGTTTCCTCGGCGAACGGCTTGCTCGTAATCGGCTCGAATATCGGCGGCGTTTGCTTCGAGCAAATTGAGCCAGATGTTCATTTGCAGCTTTTCGTCTGGCGTCGCGGCTTTATTCATTACGATTCGGTCGCCGAGCTGCGTTATCTCCGACATCAATTTGACTTGTTCGGGCAGCCGCACGAGCATCGCATCAGCCATATAAAAACCCGCCACGTCCTGATCCAAAACCAGATGCGACGAATAACCGACGAGCGAAAACATTTCGAGCGCATTTTGCATCGCGCGGCGATAAAGTTCCTGATGCGCTTCCGGCACGGTATTTGGGCGATTGATTTTCAATTCCTGCCAGGATTTACGCAATTCATTGAATTTTTCGGTTGTGCCGAAATTCTCTCCGTTTTGCTCGTTTTGAGCGTTCAATTCGGCAAACGCTTCGTCAATGCGCGCCGCCGTGTCCGCCAGACCGCCGCGCTCAAACTGCGGAATTGTTTCCAAAATTTTTCTCAGCGGGCGCGAGTAATAATTTCCGGCGCGCTCCTGCTGTGCGAAAGCGATTGATTTGTCTTTTTCCCGCACGAAAAAGAACAAAAGAATAAAAGCCGGAAGGCTCAACAAAGCTCCCAGCAAAACGAGTTTGTGACGGATTTTAAAATTTCGGAACATAACCGGATAAATTGGCGAATCGAGCGAGGCGGTTTCTTTTTGGGAAATCTAATCGGCTCGGTTTATTTGCGGCGATAAAGGTTAGAGTTGGCGAAGTTTCGGCGAAGCGAAAAGTCGTTCGACATCGAGAATATGCAAAAACGTTTCGTTCATTCGGCTGGCGCCTTGCACGCAAAATGCGAACGGCTGATCGGAAAAATTTTGAGCGGAGTTAATTTCACTTTCCCCCAGATAACGGATTTCGCTCACCGCATCAATGAGCAATCCGACGGTCAGATTTTCTTTTTCCGAACGGACGACTAGCATTTTCCGCCGCGCGTCCGGCGCGGCGGCGCTTTTTTCCCACAAACCGCGCAAATCCAAAACAGCGATCACGTCGCCGCGCAAATTGGTGATGCCGGAAAACCAGGAAGGCACGAATGGCAAAGCGGAAAACTGCGGTTCGTGACCGATTTCGGCAACGGTCGAAGCCGGAAAAGCGAAATATTCCGCGTCGAGCTTGAAAACGACAAACGGGCTGCGAGTTTCGTTCGTTTGCTCGGTTTCGTCCGCAAATGACGGTTCGGGCAGAATTTCAAACGAGGTTTCGGTCGCTTTAAACTGCGGAAACTCCGGCTGCCGGTCAAGCTCGCTTAAAAAATCTCTCTGCGGCTCCGGCAGAAACTCTGAAAAATCTTCAGTTTCGGCGGCAAAATTTTCCGGTTCAAAATCCGAAATTGTTTCGTTCGATAAAGTTTCCTGCAACGAAAAATCTTCGCTCGAAAATTCCTCCGCTTGTTCTTCGTCGTGCAAAATTTCCGGGAATTCGGTTTCTTCAAAGTTCGGAACAAAAGCAAAGTCGTTTTGATTTGCTTCTTCGTCAGCTTCAATCGGAAAATCGAAATTTAAAGTGGATTCGGCTGCTAAATTTTCCTCAAAAGCGGATTCGCCGAAAAGCTCTTGCGGTGAAAATTCAAATGAAGATTCTTTCGTTTGAGAACAAAACGGGTTATTCAAATGTTCAACGTCGGTTGTTTGCGACTCATCGCTAAATTGCTGTGTTGAGAGAAATTCTTCGAGCGGTAAAGAATCCGTTTCTCCGGTTACATCATTTGAAAATGCGCCGTCCGTTTCGTCGCCGGAAAAATCAAAGTCGGCGGTTTCGGGCAGCAGCTCAAGCTCGTTTTCAAATTCCGGCGCATTTGCCGCAATTTCCTGCACGGCGTCGAGTTCGAGGATGTTTTGCGGATCGCTGAAAGACGTTTCCGGCTCCACCGGCGGCTCATCGGGTTCGCCGAGCGCCTCGCGTAAATCCTGCAAAATGGATAAATAATCTTTGCCGCCCGCGGACGGCGGCAAAGGCAGTTCGGGATTTACGTCGAGAAATTCTTCATTTTCAAGACGTTCGAGCGTTCTGAGGAGTTCCGGTTCGGTCATAATTTTAAAGAATTAAAAGCGGGAAATTACAATAATCGTTCGATTGTGTTGACCAGAGTCTGGTCGTCAAACGGTTTGGCGAGATACTCGTCAGCGCCTTGTTTCAAACCCCAAAAACGGTCGCTGTCCTGATTTTTGCTGCTGATTAATAAAATCTTGATGTCGCGCGTGTCGTCGGCGTTCTTTAGTTGGCGGGCGACTTGAAAGCCGTTTTTCTTTGGCATAATCACGTCGCAAACGACAAGCGAAGGTTGCTCGCTGCGGGCTATTTCCACGGCTTCTTCGCCGTTAACCGCTGAAATTGTTTGATAACCGCGCCGTTCGAGAGCTTTGACGAAAAGCGTCATCTCGGTCGGGCTGTCGTCGGCAATTAAAATTGTTTTGTTCATAATTTAGGGAAAACTTCGGGGAAAGTTTATTTGCAGTAATTTTCTACGGTTTGCAGAAGCGTTTCGGGACCGAAAGGTTTGGTAATATAGGCGGTCGAGCCAGCCATTCGCCCGCGCACTTTGTCAAAAAATCCGTCTTTACCGGAAATCATCACGACCGGAACTTGTTTTGTAGCCGGGTTTTGCCTGATTAGCTTGCAGAGTTGGAAACCGTCGAGTCGCGGCATCGTCACGTCGAGCAAAATCAAATCGGGTTTTTCCTCGTTGATTTTCGCCAGCGCATCCATTCCGTCAACGGCGACAACGACGTGATGACCGTGTTTTTCGAGCTTTCCGGTAATCAGCTTTCTCACAGTGGGGCTGTCGTCAACGACCATAATCGTCTTACCCGAAACTGCCGTCTCGTTGTTTAATTCGGGCGCAATTTGGTTGAGTTTTTCAATCCAGCGAGCGACGCGGCGCTGCAAAGTGGCGTCATCGGCGGCAACTTCGGCGGCGCGTTCCAGATGAATCGAGCCTTTTTTGAAGTTTTTTAAATTCAGATAAGCGAAACCCAAATTTAAATGTTCTTCGCCCGATAATTCGCGGAAATTTTGTTCGGCGTGCTGGCGCTCGATAAAATTGCGCACAGCATTGTCGTCAACTCCCTCGTGAACGAGCAAATTGTCCGTGTCTTCAAACGAAATAAACGCTTTGCACGAATTGCAGCGCGCCGCGCCGACCGGATTCGACCAGTCGCAAAACGGACACGCATCGGTTTCATCGGCGACGAATTTCTCGCGTTCAACGTTTGACTCCGGCATCGCTTGGAGCGAAGCCAATCCTGAAGCCGCTTGCGAGTTATCGGGATTGATTTCGAGCGCGCGGCGAAAACAACGGGCTTTTTCCTCGACGGTTTCGCTCAAAAACGCTTTCAGCAGCCAGGCTTCTTCAAATTCGGCGTCGTATTCCATTATCTCGCCCAAAAAACGAATCGCCCCGGTGCGGTCGCCGGAAACTGCCGCCAGACTTCCTTTTCTCAGCAGACTTCGCGCCATTTGCCGTTTCGCCGAATGAAGCATTGTCTGAGCTTTTTCGTTGTTCGGGTTAAGCCGCAAAATGCGCTGGAGAAAAGCCAGCTTGTCCTCGATTTCATCGGTCGCGGAAGCCAGCCACAGCCAGGCGATTTCATTATTTGGTTCGTATTCGGTCGCGCGGCGAAAACATTCGGCTGCGGCGCGGCGGTTGTTTTCCTGTATGAGCACCGCGCCTTCCGTGATTGATTGATTGACGAGCAAGGTGCGGGTCGCTTTTTGCCATTCGAGAGCGCGCTCGTTTTCGGGGTTGAGCGCCAAAACTTTGAGGAGGAAACCGTAAAGCTCGGCGGGTTGCTCGCTGATTGAGGCGAGCCAGAGCCAAACGGTTTCGTTTGTTTCATCGAGGCGGGCGGATTCGAGCAGTAAATTTCTGGCTTCGGCGCGATTTCCGGCTTTCGCCGCAGAGATTCCGCCGCGCAGCGATTTCATCGCCGCCGTGCGGTTTTCGACGCCGGATTTTTGCCAAACGGCTTGATTGTCTTGTTCGGCAAAGTCAACGTTGACCGCATTTTCGGCGGCGGGGGCAGACGTTGCTTCCAGATTTGAGTTCATAACGTTTTCGAGCGTGCGAGAAGATTAAAAATACAAAAGCGGCAATTCGATTTGCCTTTGCGAAAAAATCGAATCACCAGTTTTTGTTAAAGCACGACGATTGAGCAAAAACGGAGCGAGGAGCGGCGAGAGTAAGTGTGAGTCGGTGAGATGAGGAGGTGACAAAAAAAGTGAGACGTGTGATGGCAGAAAGTGTCACCTTAGCGGCTAAGCGTTCGGGAAAATATCCGTTTTTGCTAATCGTCATGCTGATTTGAAAGTCATTCGCGGCGACTTTCACGGAGACGTTTAGCAACTAGCAGACCACAACGGAAATCGAGAATTTAAAATTAAGAATTTAAAAACAGAAAACTTCAAATCTGTTACAAACTACGCTCTTCTGAACCCGTTAAAGGTGTGTCCGCAAACGTACTGAAACGCGCGGCGAATGATTGAGACAATTTTGCTGTATCGAAAAGGGGTTTTGTTATGGAAAGAGGCTATTTTTTGAAGGCTTTGGTCATTTTATCAATCATCTGGCTCGCCGGATGCGCGGGTGGCGGAAGCGGTATTTCGTCAATGAAGCCGAGCGATTTTCTGACGGAAGCCGCTGAAGGCAGTATCGCGGAGATTCAATTGGCAAGTCTGGCGCTGACGCGGACGCAAAACCCGGAAATACGCGCTTTTGCCCAGCAAATGATTACCGACCACGGGAAAGCGAGCGATGAGATAAAACCGATTGCCGCGAAAAAAAGCATAACGCTGCCTCTTCAACTGAACTCCGCGCACAAATCTCTCTCCGACAGATTAAGTAAATTGTCGGGCGCGGAATTTGAGCGCGAATACGTCAAGGCAATGGTCGAGGATCACGAAAAAGACGTGAAAGCCTTTCAAACGCAGGCGCAAGCCGGGACGGACGCGGATGTAAAGGAGTTTGCGACGAAAACTTTGCCGACGCTCGAACACCATTTGCAAATGGCGCGCGAGATGCAAAACAAAATGAAATAGAGGAGAAAACGAATGGCTCAATGCGAGGTTTGCGGCAACGATTATTATTTATCGTTTGAAGTAATTACGGCGGGCGAGAGCCATACGTTTGATTGTTTTGAATGCGCGATTCACCGCCTCGCGCCCGTTTGCGTAAATTGCGGATGCAAAGTTATTGGTCACGGAATCGAGGCGAACGCCAAGTTTTTCTGCTGCGCCAATTGCGCGCGGGCAGCGGGCGAAACCGGAATTGTTGACCACGTTTGGGGAAAAGAAAGAGAAACAGCGGAGCAAAATAATGCCGGAAAATAAAACCAAAAAAGAAAAATCTCAGGAAGCCGATTCATCGGGCAGCGGCGCGAGCGGCAAAACTCAGAGCGGCAACAAAAAACAAGACGGCGGCGGACGCCCATCTTCGAGCGGCGGGGCGACCAAAGGCGGCGGAACAAAGAAAGGTTCATAAAAATGGCTGAACAAGACAACAATCAGGAATTAAGAGTTAAACCGGGCGGCGGCGCGGAAATCGGCGTTGACGCCGGAACAGACCGGAAACAGACAAATCGAAAGCCGAGCAGCGGCGTTTCATCCGCGAGCGGCACTAACACGGACGATTTGCCAAGCGCGAGCGACAGAACCGGTCAAGGTGCCGACGACGCGGAAAGAATCAGCAAAACCGGCAATGCTTTTGTCGGCGAAGTCGGAATGGGAACGGGCGAAAGCACCGGCGCGACCAGAGATTTCGTCACCGCGAACGAAGAAACTCAAAGAAAACGCAGTGAAGGAAAATGACGCTGAGTTGCTCAATCGAATTACGAAAAAAAAGTCATAGAAAAGTAAAGAAAGGATAAAAGAAACAAAATCAAATTTGTTACTTCATAAATATTATGCAAAACGAATCTGCAAAAAAGTTGAATGTTGATGTGACGAACGAAGAAACGGGCGAGCGCAAAAAACGCGGCGACGCGGGCGGAAGCGACGGCGAAGACACAAACGCCAAAGAAAGTCGAAATTCGCCGGAACTCGGAACGGTTGCAATCTCCGACAATCTGCCGAAAGGCGATCCGTCGAAGGGAAGCCATAATCTCGGTTAAAAGTTGAAACGCGCAGCTAATTATAAAACGAAAGGAGTTTAAAATTATGCGTCAGGATAGTTACGAAAGATTACAGGAGCAAAGCCGGAGAGAATTCGGCGACCGCCGTAATTTTCGCGGCGAATCGAATCAACGCGATTTAAATCGCCCGCAAAATCTGATGAGCGGCTCGCGTTCGGATTATGATGACAACGCTCGCGGCGACGAAGAGCGCGGTTGGTTCGACAGAGCGTCGGATGAAGTTTCTTCGTGGTTCGGCGGCGATGAACGCGGCAATCGTAATCAAACGAGAGATGCGCGAGACAGAAATATCAACGAATACGACGGCAACTCTTATCACAGTAATCCGGCGGGATATACGCCGAAAGAGGCAAACCCGTTTTATCCGACGACCAATCGGATTTACGAGCGCGGCGACCGTTCCGAACCGGACGATTTTTCAAACCGGAATTTCCAATCGAATCAAAACCGCAATTTCAATCAATCGCGCGGATTTTCTTCGACGGAAAATCAAAACAACCGACAACCGCAGCAAAATCGCTGGCGCGATTGGCACGATACGCGCGCCGGAGATTTGATGACCGGAAATGTGGCGTCCGTGCATCCGAACGAAACGGTTCAGCGCGCGGCTCGTCTGATGCGCGACGAAGATTGCGGCGCGCTGCCCGTCGTTGACAATCAGGGGCGAATGATCGGAATGATTACCGACCGCGATATTACGGTCAGACTTGTTGCGGACGGAGCCGACCCGCGTTTCGCGCAGGTGCAGGATTGTATGACCGACGAAGTTTTCGCCTGTCACGCCAACGACCCGATTGAAGGCTGCATCCGCTTGATGAAACAACATCAGGTGCGCCGAATGCCGGTTGTCAACGACCGCAATCAGCTTCTCGGAATCATCAGCCAGGGCGATTTGGTGCGCCACGCCGATATGAACAAATATCAGGGCGAGCGGCACGCTCTGACCGATATGATTGCCGGAGTTTCCGAGCCTTCAAACAGCGCTTATCGCTGATTTTCTTCTCAACCCGGCGACACAAAAATCCCGATTCGAGATTTAAATCTCGAATCGGGATTTTTGTATGTTAAGAACGAATAATAAAACCGGGTAATTATTCGTTTTCCGCCGAATTGATTCTGCTAAAACTTTAATAAGCGTCCGCCTAGAGCGGTTATGGAATCAGTGAACGGTTAAGTCAGGCATCACAGTCAGTACCGCGAACGGTAGTGAGCGGGTTAATTAACAAACCCGCTCACTACCGTTCGCGGTACTGACACGGACATACTGTGTTGATTCGCTCTAAAACGAAGAATCAAAGCAATTGCTTTTTATTTCTCTACTATTTAAAGAGATTTTAAAAGCCAGCCGTTTGGGTCAATCGTATATTGCGCGTCTTGTGGCAATGCTACCGTCACCGAGTTGTTTGTCATTTCAACTCGCTTTGTTTCGCCGCCGATTTTGACTTCAACGGGCATCGGAAACGGCATATTGTTCGGAGTTTCCCAGCGCAAAACAAGACTGTTTGGTTTTGTCTCGGCAACAAGGCGCGGCAAAGCCGGTTGGCGCACATAAAGCTCAAAAAACCAATCCAATTTTTTGCCCGACTGCTGCTCGGCAATTCGGATGAACTCGTCGGTTGTGACGAGTCTGGTTTGTTTGCCGTTCGTCACTTTTTCCATTTCGGGAGTCGGGTAAGCCATTCGCCGCAGAGATTTGAAAAACGCCGCGTCGCCGATTAAGGATCGCAGAGAATTTAAAACCAGCGCGCCTTTGCCGTAAATGTCGTTGTCGCTACGCGTATAGTCCGGCGGGAGCATATACATTTCGACGGTCGAGCGCGGTTCGCGCGGCGCGACCGGTTTGACGTTTTTCAAATTTTTAATGCGCGATGGAAGGCTTTTGACAAATGATTCTCTGCCCTTTAGCCGTTCTTTATAAAGCGCGTCCATAAAAGACTGGAAACTTTCGTGAATCCAGAAATCGTTCCAATCTTTCGCCGTCACGAGATTTGCCCACCATTCGTGACCAAGCTCATGAAACATCAAAGTGTCAACGCCGTCCGGGTCGTATTTAAACTCGTTTCCGTAAGCGATAATTGATTGATGCTCCATTCCGAGATGCGGCGTTTCGGCGATTCCCAATTTATCGGCGCGAAACGGATACGGTCCGAGATATTCTTCAAAAAACCTGACGTAATCTTTGGTTTTGTTAATCAAATCCTGGGCTTTGTCGGCGTGTTCGGGCAAAACGTAAAATGCAATCGGAATCGTGTCGCCCGCGATTGACTGCATTTTGTCTTCAACCAATTTGTAAGGCGCGACATTCAAAGCGATGTTGTAATTGCTGATCGGCTGCGAGACAAACCAGTTAAAAGTCTGCGTTCCGTCAGAGTTTTTCACGACAGATTGCAATTTACCATTCGCGGCTGCAACCAAATTGTTCGGAACGGTGAAATGCAGCGAAGTCGTTTCCGGTTTGTCCGAAGGATGATCTTTGACCGGAAACCACAAATCCGAGCCGTCGTTCTGAACGGCGGTTGCAAACCATGGCTGCCCGTCGGCAGTTTTCGACCAGACAAAACCGCCGACCCACGGCGGACGCGGTGCGACTCGCGGTTTTCCGCCGTAAACGACGCGGACATTTACAGTTTCGCCCGCTTTTTGCGTTTTCGGAAAAGCAATCCAAATTTGCCCTCCTCTGCGCTCAAATGTAAGCGTCTGCTGCTTTGCGCCGTTGACGAGCGAAACCGCTTCAACCATAAACGGCGTGTCCAAATCAAGCACGAATTTATCAATCGGATTAACGATTTTCGCGGTTGCCGTCAAAACGCCTTTGATTGATTGTTCTTCAATGTTCGGGCGCAATTGCAAATCGTAAGATTTAATGTCGTAAGCCGCTTGTTCCGGCATTAAGACGCCGCCTGAACTTGTCGGACGGACACCCAAATCTCTCTGCGCGAAAACCGGCACGGAAAGACATAAAATGCAGATAAAAATTTTCGAGATTAATCTTCTTGTCATAGTCATTTTCTAAAGGTTGGATTTATCCGATTGTAGCAATTATATTTCCGAGTTAAAAACACAAATGTTCAAGCGCAAAAAGTTTTTGCGTTAAATTCAGGAAAGTGAAAAATGACGATAGAACAAAGAAAGTTTTAGAGTTTGTTCAAACGGCTTGATGTCCGAAAAAATATATTGTCAATATTTGCATTCAACTGCGCTTATAAGATAAGCAAAACCAACCGCGTCGGAAATTTCTCAGGAAAGGTCATACCTGTCAGGTCTAACATAAGAAATTATCCGTTTTTTGCGCTAAGACACAACCGATGTTTGGTTAATACCAATCGGTTCCGTAGCCGCTTCATAGTTTTGCGTATCATTTTGGTGGTTTGTCACGCCTAAAATTTGCAGCATTTTCTCCTGATTTTTATAAACAAATTCATTACGCGCGGTAATTAGCCGGTTTGTCAATTCCTTACATTGGAATTCCACATCATCGGTATCTATATTACTTTGGAGTCCATGTTCGTGAGCGAAAGCCATTTCCTCGACGAGTTGAAATAAGAGTTCATTCGCACGATTAGTAATCGCCGTTAGTTTACTCTTGTAAAAATCAAGTTCCGAGATACCTTTGAAGAGGCGTTCCGCGACGACGACTTCGTGCCAAGCCCACTCAATTTGCGGCGATAGAGAACGGACGCCATGAATCCAGCCGACGAGATTCAGCGTTTCGTTCACCTCGCGGAAAAATCCATCGAGCCGAGGGTCAAGAAAATCGTAATCAGGATTGATAACATCGCCGTGCAAGCGTCCCTCACGTTCGAGTTCCGTCTTGATTGCGGTGCCGTCATAAGGCAGCATCCGGCAAAACGTCGCAGCGACCGTCCCGTCTCCTGTAATCTCACGCAGAAATTCGATGTTCTCGCGCACTGAATTGAAGGTTGTCGAAGGGTCAAATAACATGAATCCGTATTGAAACTTTAACCCGATGTCTCTGAGGGTTTTAACGGCTTTGATATTTTGCTCTACGCTCAATTCCTTATTTAAAACGCTGAGACCTTCTTCGCTGCCGGATTCCAATCCCATATATACCAGGTAAAGCCCGGCATCGCGCAGTATTTCAAACAATTCGGTTTCGACTACATCAGCGCGACAATTGATTTTCCAGATTATTTTCCCGACCAGATTTTGCCGATACAATTCTTCCACAAAATCCAAAGTCCACTTTCGCCACACGCGCCCGACTATCGGAAAATCGTCATCCTGAAACAGAAATACTTTAGCATTCCGTTTTTCATACAAATATTTCATTTCTTCGACCACAGTTTGGGTCTTTCTTAACCGGACGATTTTTCCCGGCACAGCACGATAAAAAGTGTGAATTGAACAAAAAGAACAGGTGCGCGAACAACCACGGCTGGCGATAAGAGGCATAATATCCATTCCCAGCACAGTCTTTGGCTTAAAATTTCGTTCAGGATACGGCAAGAGGTCTAAGTTTTCGATTAGCGGGCGCAGCTCATTGCTTATTGCCTCGGAATCTTTCCGATAAGCAACTCCCTTTATTTCGCGCCAATCTTTTCCCGAATTAAGAGTATCTGCAAGCTCCAGAAGCGTTAGTTCGCCCTCAAATCGCACCACGCTGTCGAGTTCGGGAATAAGCTCCAGTGTTTTCTCATAACTAAGGCTGGGGAAATGACCGCCCATCGTAAAATGACAATCAACGCCCTCTTCTCTCAGATAATCAATGAGGTTTCCGAATTCGGTGATGAAAAATTGAAAGATGAGCGAAAAACCAACTAATAGAGGATCTAATGAACGAATCCTTTGCAATATCAGTTCCGGGCTTAGTTGAAAATCTATGATTTCCGTATTGTAACCATTTTTTTTCAACGTTGACGCCAGATAACCTATACCCAGATTGCCCTGTTGTTGAAAACCGATGAGAACAATAGGCTTTGATTCATCTCGCGCGGTGAAATCAACCGTGCTTTTAACAGAACCGTTCAAGACAGGCAGTTCTTTCATAATAATCTCCTGAGGCTAATTAAATAATTATCAATCAAGGCACGAATCGTGGCGGTTTTACCCGCCGCGACTCGCTAACCTTCGATAAGCAACAACCAATTGAACAATCGCTATTACTTCGCTCTCTTGATAACCTCTGTAGCCCTGTCGATTGTTCTGATATTGACTTCCTGAATAGCTTTCTGACGCTCAAGACTGATAAGCGCTAACTCTCGCAAGATAGCTTTATCCAAACCGATCAATAACCAAGGCGGAACCGGGTCTGCGACCCAGTCAGGATCCCATTTCAATAGTTCAGTGATTTGCGCTTCTCTGGGCATAACATTCTCCTTTTCGTAAAGATGTTTAAAAAACAGGGCATTTGATATAGCTGACTCAGCTAATGTTCACTACCGATTTATCTCTCTTTATCAAGAGAAATGATTTGATGTCCGGTATGTAACATCTTTGCTTCACAAGAATTAATTAAGTCCGCTGCATTCTTGCCCATTCGTTTTTTTCCTTCATTAACTAACGCACCAAAACGGACAAAAAACTATCATCACTCGGATATTTTTTTCAGGTTTTTTTTTCACTCCTCTACAAAATAAAAGATGGCAAGAAAAGCCGGTAAAACGGTGCCGCTGAATCAAGTATATTAATGCCCAAGTTTTTTGAAGCACGCCTGCATATTTAAAATTTATTTGCAGCTTTAGTTTCCTTAGTGAGATGAATCTCCTGTAAACTTCTGACGCTCGCTTTCTGTTGTGATTTTTTCGTCGCAATCGCTTCGATAAGCGCTTCGGCACCGGTCATTGTCGTTACACAAGGAACATTAAACTGCAAAGCACCCTTTCGGATTGCCTGCTCGTCGTAGTGCGAAGTTCTGCCGAGAGGCGTGTTGATAATCAGCGAGATTTCGCCGCGTTTGATGTAATCAACAATGTTCGGGCGTCCTTCATTGACTTTGAAAACCGCTTCTGCGTCAAGTCCGACTTCTTTTAACCTCTGTGCCGTGCCATAGGTTGCAATCAGATCGAAACCTAATTTCTTCAATCTGCGAGCGAGAACGACCGCTTGTCCTTTGTCCGAATCGTTGACCGACAAAAACGCCGTTCCGCCGACGGGCAATTTAACGTTCGCGCCGCTCATCGCTTTGCCGTAAGCCTCGCCGAACGTTGCGCCAACGCCCATCACTTCGCCTGTGGAATGCATTTCGGGACCTAAAACCGGATCAACGCCCGGAAATTTGGAAAACGGAAACACCGGAGATTTGACGAAACACAGATTGACGGGCAAAACTTCTGGCAAACCTAGCTCCGCCACAGTTTTGACGCCCGCCATCACGAGCGAAGCAATTGCGGGAAGCGGCACGTTCGTCGCTTTGGAAACAAATGGCACTGTGCGCGACGCGCGCGGGTTGACTTCGAGAACATAAACGCGGTCGTCTTTGATGGCAAATTGAATGTTCATCAAACCGACGACGTTTAAAGCCCGCGCCAAAATTCGTGTGTAATGCCGAATCGTTTCCAAATGTTCTTCGGCAATTTTTTGCGGCGGTAAAACCGACGAAGAATCGCCCGAATGAATTCCGGCTTCTTCGATGTGTTCCTGAATTCCGGCAATCACGACCGCAGTTTCGTCCGCGAGCGCATCAACATCGAATTCAGCCGCGCGTTCAAGAAATTTATCAATCAAAATCGGACGTTCGGGCGAAGAGTCAACCGCCGTCCGCATATATTCGTCCAAACTTTGCTCGTCATAAACAATCGCCATCGCACGCCCGCCCAAAACATAGCTCGGGCGCACAAGAACCGGATACCCGATTTGCTCGGCAATTTTGCGCGCTTCTTCGGGCGAAGCGGCTGTTCCGTTCGGCGGCGCGGGAATTTTCAGTTCGTCGAGCAGTGCGCCGAAACGTTTGCGGTCTTCAGCCAGATCAATCGAATCGGGCGAAGTTCCGATAATTGGAACGCCCGCTTCGTGCAAGCGGTTGGCGAGATTCAAAGGAGTTTGTCCGCCGAATTGAACGATCACGCCGGTAGGCTTCTCGTTTTCGACGATGTTCATTACGTCTTCAAACGTCAGCGGCTCGAAATACAACCTGTCCGAAGTGTCGTAATCGGTCGAGACGGTTTCCGGGTTGCAGTTAACCATAATCGTCTCGAAATCAGCTTTTCTGAGGGCAAACGAAGCGTGGCAGCAGCAATAATCGAACTCGATTCCCTGCCCGATGCGGTTCGGACCGGAACCTAAAATCATAATTTTCGGTCGGTCAACCGGATTCGATTCGTCCTCTTCTTCATAAGTCGAATAAAGATACGGCGTAAAGGATTCAAACTCAGCGCCGCAAGTGTCAACTCGTTTGTAAACCGGAACAATGCCCAGACTTTTACGTCGTTCGCGCACCGCAAGCTCATCGCTTTCGGTCAAAAACGCGATGCGGCGGTCGGATAAACCGTATTCTTTGGCGGTTCGCAAAACTTCAGCCGGAATGTCTTCGAGCTTGCGGTCTTCAATTCTGTCCTGGACGCGCATGACGTCTTGAAGCTGTGCCAGAAACCAATGATCAACTTTAGTTAAACGAAAGACTTCTTCAATCGAATAACCGTGCTGTAAAGCGTAGGTGATATAAGAAAATCGCTGCGAATTCGGACGCGCCAGCTTGCGCTGCAAAACGTGATCGGGAACGCCTTTTAAGCGCAAAGGCTTGGTCGCTTCGAGCGAGCGCAAGCCTTTGAATAGCGCTTCTTTAAACGTCCGCCCGATTGCCATCACTTCGCCGACAGATTTCATCTGCGTTCCGAGCGAGTCTTCCGCTTTGGGGAATTTTTCAAATGCCCATTTTGGAATTTTTGCGACGACATAATCAATTGTCGGCTCGAAACTGGCTGGAGTTTTTTTCGTGATGTCGTTCGGAATTTCATCCAAAGTGTAACCGACGGCTAATTTCGCGGCGATTTTCGCAATCGGAAAGCCCGTCGCTTTTGAAGCCAAAGCCGATGAACGCGATACGCGCGGGTTCATTTCGATGATTCGCACATCGCCGTTTTCCGGGTTGACGGCGAATTGAATATTCGAGCCGCCGGTTTCGACACCGACTTTGCGGATGCAGGCGATTGACATATCGCGGAGGCGTTGATATTCAACATCGGTCAATGTTTGCGCTGGCGCGACCGTAATCGAATCGCCGGTGTGAACGCCCATCGGATCGAAATTTTCAATCGAGCAAATGATAACGACGTTATCCGCCAAATCGCGCATTACCTCCAGCTCGTATTCTTTCCAGCCGAGTATTGATTCTTCAATCAAAACCTGCGAAATCGGTGAAGCCGCCAAACCGCCGCGAACGATTTCCTCAAATTCTTCCGGGTTAAAAGCGACTCCGCCGCCGGTTCCGCCGAGCGTAAAGCTCGGTCGCACGATTGCCGGATAATCTGTAGTTTCGACGATTTTCTGAGCTTCTTCCCAGTTATGTGCGAAACCGCCTTTCGGCACGGGAATTCCGATTTCCTCCATCGCGGCTTTAAAAAGCTCGCGGTCTTCACCAACTTTGATGGCTGCGGGATTTGCGCCGATAAGCTGGACGCCGAATTGCTCTAAAACACCTTGTTCGTAAAGCTCGATTGACAAATTCAAAGCGGTCTGTCCGCCCACGGTTGGCAGCAGAGCGTCCGGGCGTTCTTTTTCAATAATCGCGGCGGCAGATTCGATTGTCAGCGGCTCGACGTAAGTTCTGTCAGCCATTTCCGGGTCGGTCATAATCGTCGCCGGATTTGAGTTGATCAAAACGACTTCGTAACCTTCGTCCTTGAGCGCGCGGCAGGCTTGCGTGCCGGAATAATCGAATTCACTCGCTTGTCCGATGATAATCGGACCCGAACCGATAATTAAGATTTTCTTTATATCTTCTCTTTTTGGCATTTAATATTTTGGTTTTATAAACGAAAAAAATCTAAACGCATTATACAGAAAGAAAAGAAGTTGAATGAAATGATCGCAAAAAACCGTGCGCCGGGCTTGTTCATGAACAAGCCCGGCG
>DASWLV010000036.1:0-37893 GCA_036400075.1 Pyrinomonadaceae bacterium | reverse complement strand
TCCTTCTGATTGGAATATTTACCCGTTTCATTTCTCAGACGGCGACAATTATTATTCGGACAACGAGGAAGCCGTCCGGCTGGCGGACGAATTGATTAAAACCTGCAATTTGTTCGGTTACGGCGAAATCGGAGACGAAGGCTTTCCCGGTTTCCGGCGTCCGAACGGCGCGCTGCTTTCGGTTTTTAATGAACGTCTGAAAAACAAAGAGCGTTTTATCGGCGTGCGGATCGAAGAAAAAGAAGACGTTTACCCAGCATTGAAAGAGTTCTTTGGTAAACGTGAGCTTACAGTTTAAAATTCAAGCAATTCCAATATCAAAAAGCGAGCTAAAAACTCGCTTTTTTTAATTTTTTGGAAACATTATTGGGCTTTGAGACGTTTGGAAAAGTTTCGGTTATGAACAAAGGGGCAGAATTACAACAAAATGAATCAAACGGCGCGTGGTCAATCTTAAAAGAAGCCGTGCGCGGTTCGGAGCGCGATTTTACGACGGGTTCAATCGGTCTGGCGATATTTTTGCTCGCCGTGCCTATGATTCTTGAAATGGTGATGGAGAGCTTGTTCGCGATTGTGGACATCTTCTTTGTCGCGCATCTCGGCGCTGATTCGGTCGCCGTTGTCGGAATCACCGAAGCGATGATGGCGATTGTTTATGCCGTGGCTTTTGGTCTGGCAATCGGCGCAACGGCGACCGTGGCGCGACGCATCGGCGAGAAAAACACCGAGGAAGCGGCGCGCACGGCGACTCACGTTCTCTATCTCGGTCTTGTCGTTTCGATTTTGATGAGCATCGTCGGCGTAATATTCGCTCCATATTTGCTCGCCGCGCTCGGCGCCGAACCGGAAGTCATCGCCGAAGGCACGACGTTTACGCGCATTATGCTCGGCGGAAACGCGGTCGTGGTTTTTATCTTTCTGCTCAACGCGATTTTTCGCGGCGCGGGCGACGCGGCGATTGCGATGCGCGTTTTGTGGCTGGCAAACGCTCTGAATATCGTTCTCGCGCCGTGTTTTATTTACGGCAGCGACATTTTCGCTTTTTTGGGCATCGCCGCGCCGCAGTGGTTGATTGATAACTGGATTTTTCCGCGAATGGGCGTCACGGGCGCGGCGGTCGGAACGACAATCGGGCGCGGAGTCGGCGTTTTATATGCTGCCTGGTGTTTGTTCGGCAAAGGCGGGCGAATCACGATTCTGCCCGAAAGCTGGCGTTTTGACGGCGGTTTGTTGTGGAAGCTGGCGAAACTTTCCTCGACCGCCGTTTTGCAGTTTACGATTGCGACGGCAAGCTGGAGCGCACTCGTCCGAGTCGTTGCGGGATTCGGCAGCGAAGCGATTGCGGGTTATGTCATCGGTTTGCGCGTGATTATGTTTGCGCTGCTGCCAGCGCTCGGTTTGAGCAATGCGGCGGCAACGCTCGTCGGGCAAAATCTGGGCGCGGGAAAACCCGAAAGAGCCGAACGTGCAGTGTGGAAAGCAGCGTTTTTCAACGCCGCGTTTTACGGCGCAATCGGTTTGATTTTTATCTTTTTCGCACATCAAATCGTATCTATTTTTACCAATGAACCGCCCGTTATCGCTTACGGCAACGATTGTTTGCGGATTGTCGCTTACGGCTTTTTGTTTTACGGTTTCGGAATGGTTCTCGAAACTTCATTCAACGGCGCGGGCGACACCTGGACGCCGACTTATTTAAATCTGTTTATCTTTTGGCTATTCGAGATTCCGCTCGCTTATTTGCTGGCGTATCATTTCGATCTCGGTCCGAACGGCGTTTTCTGGGCAATCACAATCGCTTTTTCGCTGCTCGCCGTTGTCAGCGCAATTCTTTTCCGGCGTGGCAAATGGAAAACCAAGATAGTCTAGTTAAAGACAAACACACAGAGAAAAATGGTTGAAAAATTACCTCTAACTTCTCTGTGTCTCTGTGTCTCTGTGGTTTAATTACTATGTGAAGTTGATTGATTTTCCAAATCCTCGCACGCATCGTTTTTCCCATTGGGTTTTGTTCGGCAATTATTATTACGACGCGAGCGATATAATTCATTTCGGCGGCAAAATGACGGTGGAAAATCTGCGCCGCGCTTATCGCAAAGGCATTTTTCCATGGCATATTGAAGGGCTTCCGCTGCCCTGGTTTTGCCCCGAACAGCGTGCGATTTTGGAGTTTGCGGAATTGCGAGTTCCGAAAAGTTTGCAGCGCGAGCGGCGAAAAACGCGGTTTGAATTTACGATTGACCGCGCTTTTCCCCAGGTCATCGAAAACTGTGCCCGCGTGAAAAGAAATCACGAGGCTGGAACATGGATTACAGAAGATTTTATCCACTCTTACATTGAATTGCACGAAGCCGGTGACGCGCACAGCATCGAGGTTTGGGAAAACGGTGAATTAGTCGGCGGTCTTTACGGAGTTGACGCGGGCGGCGTGTTTTGCGGCGAGAGTATGTTTCATTTGCGCTCGAACGCTTCAAAGCTCGCGTTGCTTTTTTTAATCGAACATCTTCAAACGCGCGGCGCAGATTGGCTCGACGCGCAAGTGATGACCCCGCATCTTTCGGTTTTGGGAGCGCGGGAAATTTCTCGTAACACCTTTTTAACCAGACTGGAGCAAACTCAAGCCAAAGGTTTACAATTGTTTTAAGACATTTATCGAGGAAATATGAATCGGCGTAATTTTTTATTAACGGCTGCGGCGGCAACCAGCAGTTTGATGTTTTCCGGTTTTGCGCGCAGAGCGGAAATCTTTGCTGAAAACGGAAGTCTGAAAAATTTAAAAGCCGTCGGCTTCGGCGAGCTAATTCCGACGGCGGCAAAAAATACGGGCGAGACGATTCTCGCTTTGCCGAAAGGCTTTGAATACACGGTCGTCGGCAAAAAAGGCGATTTGATGAAAGACGGACGATTGACGCCGCGTCTGCACGACGGAATGTCGGCATTTGATGTCAAAGGCGAATTGCGGCTCGTTCGCAATCACGAAGTTGCCAACAAAACGCCGCAGCCTGACATTTCAATCGGCGCGGCGAATCATTACGACGAATCAGCAGGCGGCGGGACGACAACGCTTGTCATTAATCCAAAAACCCGTCTTATCGAACGCGATTTTGTTTCCTTGAGCGGAACTCTCGTCAACTGCGCGGGCGGGCGGACGCCCTGGGGAAACTGGATTTCGTGCGAGGAAACGGCACTCGGCAAAACGGAAATTACCGTCAACGGCAAAAAACAGGGCGGTTTTCAAAAACCGCACGGTTATTGTTTTGAAGTTCCGGCTTCGGCAGATAACAATTTGCCGCCCGTGCCGCTTACGGCAATGGGACGTTTTTGTCACGAAGCGATTGCGATTGACGATAAGGGAATTGTTTATTTGACTGAAGACCCATTGAATTATGGAATCGAAGCCGGTTTTTACCGATTCATTCCGAAGAAAGCAAATCGTCTTGTTGAAGGCGGCACTTTGCAGATGCTCGCAGTCAAAAATCGCCCAAATCTCGATATGCGAAAAGGGCGCAAAACCGGAGAAACTTTCGACGCCGTTTGGGTGACCATTGATAACCCGAACCCGGAAGAAGCGGACGTTGATGAAGTGGCGGTTTACAAACAGGGAAAAGCGAAAGGCGGCGCGGCATTCGTCAAGCTCGAAGGCTGTTTTGCCGACCGCAATCGCGTTTATTTTGTCTCGTCAAAAGGCGGCGACAACGGCGGCGGGCAAATCTGGCTTTACGAAAGAAAAAATCGTGACGAAGGGCATTTGACTCTATTGTTTGAATCGCCCGACCGCGAGCTGCTCGATATGCCCGACAACATTTGCACGCATCCGAAAAGCCGCTTGCTGTTTATGTGCGAAGACAGCAATTATCTCGGTCAACTGTTATCGCCCAGCAATTATGTGAGGATTTTAACGCCCGATGGCAAAGTCGCCGATTTCGCCAGAAATATTGTGCCGAAAATGGAATCGAGCGAATTTGCCGGAGCGACTTTCAGCCGCGACGGAAAGACTTTCTTTGTCAATTTGCAATCCGTCGGCGTAACTTTGGCGATTTGGGGCGATTGGGAAAAATTTAGAAGTTAGAACTACAGAAATCAATTATGAATTTCAAATTACGAATTACGAATTGTGGAATATTTTTAAAATCATTAATTCGTAATTCGTAATTGTTAATTCGTAATTGATTATTCGTGTTCTGCGGTAAAGAGTCGCAGGATTTCCAGACCTTCGCGCGAGCGCGGATCAATCGTGCGAAGATGGCGGCGACCTTGCATTTCCCAGATCGCGGTGACGTGTCCGTCTTTTTGCACGGCGTTGTAAGTTACTTCTTCTTCAGGTGGTTTCTCCGCTGTTTCTGCGGTTTCGCCGCCGTTTTGTTCGGGCGCGGTTTCAGTCGCAGTTTCGGTTGCTGCCGCGTTTTCATTTTCCATTGTAAAAATCTCCTTCTAAAATTTGTTTATTAATTGCAAGAATTTTTGCACACGCGCCGCCGTGCAAGCAAGGAAGGCGGTTTCTTTACGATTTTTAAAACTTTCGTTCAAGTTAAGAAAAGTTGAAACGCAGAGACGCAGAGAAATTAAAGGTAGAAAAGAGAAGTTCTAGTGAGAAGCCGCGAGATTTTCTCAATTCTTTTCTAAAAAAACTCTGTGTCTCGGCGTTGAAAAATCCATCCGTGAATTCAGATTTTAAAAGTAGGGAAGTGACTAAATAAGCGCCGCTGTGATATTTTCGGCTGAAGAAAAAGAAAATTTAAATGTTCAGACCACAGGAGATTATCAGAAAAAAGCGCGACGGGGGGAGTTTGACTGAAAAGGAAATCGCCAATTTTGTCGGCGGCGTAACCGACGGACGCTGGGCTGATTATCAGATTTCCGCTCTGTTGATGGCTTGTTTTACGCGCGGTTTAAATTCTGATGAACAGGCGTTTTTGACCGGAGCGATGCTGCATTCCGGCGATGTTCTGGATTTTTCCGACATCGAAGCGCCGAAAGCCGACAAACATTCGACGGGCGGCGTCGGCGACAAAACTTCGCTGATAATTGCGCCGCTCGCGGCGGCTTGCGGCATCGCCGTGCCGATGATCTCCGGTCGCGGGCTGGGACACACCGGCGGGACGCTCGACAAGCTCGAATCAATCAAGGGATACAACGTCAATCTTTCGCTCGAAGAATTTAAAACAATCGTTCGCTCGCACGGTTTTGCGATGTGCGGTCAAACGCCGGAAATCGCTCCGGCGGACAAAAAACTTTACGCTCTGCGCGACGCGACTTCGACGGTCGAATACATTCCGCTGATTGTCGCTTCGATTATGTCGAAAAAGCTGGCGGAAGGTTTGGACGCGCTCGTTTTGGATGTGAAAACCGGGAGCGGCGCGTTTATGACCGAATTTGAAGACTCCTGCGCGCTCGGCAAAGCGATGGCGGAAACAGGTTACGCCTGTCAGGTCAAAACGCAGGCGGTCGTCACGGATATGAATCAGCCGCTCGGAAAATATGTCGGCAATGCGCTGGAAGTTTACGAATGCATCAAGATTTTGCGCGGCGAAATGGAAGCCGGTTTTGAAGCGACTTTGGAGTTATCGCTCGATTTAACCGCGCGAATGCTGTCTCTGACAAAAATAGCGGTTAATTTGAAAAACGCCAGAAAGATTTGCGAAGAAAAATTGCGCGACGGTTCTGCGCTCGAAAAATTCCGCCAAAATATCGAAATTCAAGGCGGCGACGCAAAAGTTGCGGATGAACCGGAACACTTACTTGAGCGCAATCTGCTGCAAGTTCCCGTCAAAGCCGCGAACACGGGGTTTATCACGGCGGTTGATGTCCGCGCCGTCGGCGAAGCCGTCAGCGCAATCGGCGGCGGGCGCATCAAAGTCGAAGATCGAATTGATTATGGAGTTGGTTTCGCCTGCGAGAAGAAAATCGGCGATGAAATAAAAACGGACGAGCCGCTCGGCGTTTTGTATTGCCGCGACAACGCGCAAGCCGCGCGAGCGGGCGAAACTTTGCGGAAAGCGTTTCAAATCGGCGAAGAACCCGCCGCACGCCTCAGTTTGATCAAAGCCAGTATTCCGTAAACTCAAAATATGAACGTTAAAATTGCTATTTTATTTCTTTTAATTACCGTTAGCCTCGTCGGCTGGGGAATTTACGTCTTTCAGCGACTGACGATACCGGAAACGACAATGGCGGAAATCAAGCGCGCGTTTCCGGCAGATTCTTACCAGATTTTTTTAAACAGCAACAAATTGACGCTTTATGCGCTCAAACCCAAACGACAAAACGAAACGGCGGAAAATTTTCACGGCTATCAAATTTCAGGGAAAGCTGAAATTGACACAGTTCAACATCAGAAAGACGTGAAAGGCGCTTTCATCCGCGGAATGGCGGGCGCAAAACCTGCGGCTTGCTTTAATCCTGGACACGCTTTAAGGGCAATGGGCGACAATGGAAAAATTGTTGATATCGCTATAAGCTTTGAATGCGGAAAGTTTGTCGTTTATTCTGACGGCGTAAGCAGCGAAGGCGGCGTTAAAGCCGAAGACCTTGAAGCGCCGTTCGATCAAATTTTACGAAATGCCGGAATTGAAACTGCGAAATAATTTTATGAAATCAAAATTCTTTTTCATCGCTTTTATCTGTTTGATTTGTGCGGTAATTTTCTCGTCGGCTTGTTCGACGGGGCAAATTTCGGCTGAAGAAAAAGGAAAAACGCGGGTCGGGATTGTTTTCGACATCGGCGGCAAAGACGACCGCTCGTTTAACGCGGCGGCTTGGGAAGGAGTCGTGCGCGCGCAGAAAGAGCTTGGAGCAGTCGTACGCGATGTCGAACCGGGAACGCCGAACAATATTGAACCGGCGATGCGCGCATTTGCCGAGCGCGGCTACGATTTGGTGATCGGCGTCGGTTTCGCGCAAGGTCCGATTATGGAACGAGTCGCGCGCGATTATCCGAACATTCATTTTGCGATTGTTGACGGGGTGATTCTGGACGAAAAAGGCAAACCGCTGCCGAACGTCGCTTCGCTCGTTTTCCGCGAACACGAAGGCTCGTATCTCGTCGGAATGCTCGCCGCGAAAAAATCCAAAACCGGCGTCGTCGGTTTTCTGGGCGGAATGGACATTCCGCTGATTCACCGTTTTGAAACCGGCTACGAAGAAGGCGCGCGCAGCGTTAATCCGAATATCCGCGTCGCAGATTCTTACGTCGGCGTGACGGACGCGGCGTGGAACAATCCGGGCAAAGGCAAGGAACTCGCGCTCTCAATGATGTCAAAAGGCGCGGATGTGATTTTCACCGCCGCCGGAAATTCCGGTTTGGGAGTTTTTGACGCCGTCGAGCAAGCCGGAAAAGACGAAAACGGCAATGCTCGCGCTTTTGTCATCGGCGTTGATTCAAACCAGAATATGCTCAAACCCGGTTTTGTTTTAACGAGCATGGTCAAGCGCGTTGACAACGCGGTTTTTGATGTCGTTAAAGAAGTGCAGGCGGGCAGATTTAACGGTGGTTTCCACGTTTTCGGGCTGGACAAAGACGGCGTCGCTTATGCAATGGACGAACACAACAAATCTTTAATCACGCCCGAAGAGATTCAGAAAATCGAAGAAGCTAAAAGCAAAATCATCGCCGGAGAAATCAAAGTCACCGACGCAATGGCAAAATGAATTTTGTATAATATTTTGGGAATGGACATTCAGGTGAAAATACCCGACGAAGTTTTGAAGCTGGAAAACGGCGAAACTGCTCGCCGCGTTTTGGAAGCTGTTGCTTTGAGCGGTTATAAGTCGGGGCAGTTAACCATTTCTCAGGCGCGTCGTATTTTGGGATTTGAAACGCGGCTGGAAGTTTATGATTTTTTAGCAAAAAACGGAGTCGCCTGGGTTGATTATTCGGTCGAAGACGCCGAGCGCGAGCGAAATTTATTGCAAAATTTATTGCCTTAAATGATTATCGTTTCCGATACCTCGCCGATTAATTATCTTGTTCTCATCGGAGAGATTGATGTGCTGCCGCAGCTTTTGGGCAGAGTGATTATACCGCGAGCGGTTTTTGCAGAGTTACAAGCGGAAAAAACGCCGGAGATAGTAAAACAGTTTATTGCCGATTTGCCGGATTGGATTGAAATCGCAGAAGCGAAAAACGGGCTTGAAATTGAGTTAACCGAATTAGATGCCGGAGAGCGCGAAGCTATTGCGCTGGCGGAAGAACTCGGCGCAGATGCGCTCTTGATGGACGAGAAAAGCGGACGCGAAGCGGCATTGAAAAGAAGCTTGCCGGTTGTCGGAACGCTCGGCATTCTGGAACGCGCCGCTGAAAAAAATCTGATAGACTTTCCCGCAACTCTGAAGGCTCTAAAAAGTAAAGGCTTTTTTGTCGCGCCCGCTTTGGAGCAGAGTTTTCTGGCGCGAGATTTTCAAAGAAAAAATGCTTGAACTCAAAAACATTACCAAACGCTTCGGAAATGTCACGGCAAACAATGACGTTTCGATAAAAATTGAAAAAGGCACGATTCACGCGATTGTCGGCGAAAACGGTGCGGGAAAATCTACGGCGATGCGCGTCGCTTATGGCTTTTACACGCCGGACGCGGGCGAGATTCTGGTTGACGGTGAAACCGTGAAGATTCGCTCGCCGCACGACGCGATTCGGCAGGGAATCGGGATGGTGCATCAGCATTTTATGCTCGTTGACACGATGACCGTCGCCGAAAACATCATTTTGGGCGCGGAAACGGGCGGCGCGGCGAATCTCGATTTGAATGAAGCGAAACGGAAAATCCGTCGGCTTTCCGAAGAATTTCGTTTGTCGGTAAACGCGGACGCCGTGATTGAAAATCTTTCGGTCGGGCAGCAGCAAAGAGTCGAGCTTTTAAAGGCGCTTTACCGCGAGGCGCAGATTTTGATTCTGGACGAGCCGACCGCCGTTTTGACGCCGCCGGAAGTCGTAGAATTTTTCCAGATTTTGCGCGGAATGCGCGAGCAGGGCAAAACAATCGTCATCATCACGCACAAATTAGACGAGGTTTTAGCGATTTCAGACCGCGTGACTGTAATGCGCGACGGAAAAACTGTCGGCGAAGTTAAAACGAGCGAAACGAACGCGAAAGAATTGGCGCGAATGATTGTCGGGCGCGACGTGCTTTTGCGCGTCGAAAAATCAGCGGCAAATCCCACCCAAGCTGTTTTAAAAGTTGAAAATCTGAAAGTTTCCGGCGCGGGCGAAAATCACCGGCTTAAAAACGTTTCGTTTGAAGTGCGCGCGGGCGAGATTGTCGGAATTGCCGGAGTTGAAGGAAACGGGCAGACCGAATTGATAGAAGCGATTGCGGGTTTAGTTTCGCCCGCGCATCTGAGCGGTAAAATCGAATTTCAAGGCAAAAATATTGCGAATTTAAACGCGAGGAAACGCAAAAATCTCGGGATCGCTCACATTCCAGAAGATCGTCATCGGCGCGGTTTGCTGCTCGATTTCGATTTGGCGGAAAACTCGATTCTCGGAACGCATTACGCAAAACCAATTTCAAACGACACGGGATTTTTGAGTTTTGCCGCCATCGGAAACAAAATCAATCACATCGTTAAAAACTTTGATGTTCGCCCGGCAAACCGCGCTTTACCCGCGAGAACGCTTTCCGGCGGAAATCAGCAAAAACTTGTGATCGGGCGCGAGTTTGATTTAAATCCGAAGCTGTTGCTCGTTTCGCAGCCGACGCGCGGCGTTGACATCGGCGCAATCGAATTTATTCACCGCAAGCTGATTGAATTGCGCGACGCGGGCAGCGCGATTTTGCTGGTTTCGGCAGAGCTTGAGGAAGTAATGTCTCTGTCGGATCGGATTTTAGTAATTCACGACGGCTCGATTGCCGGAGAAATGGATGCAGTAACTGCAAATGTCGAAGAAATCGGTTTGCTAATGACCGGCGGCACAATCCAAAAGTAGCAAATGGTTTGTTGCGGCATAGAAAAGCGAGAGAAGGTCCTTTGTGAAAGGAACTTTCCGCAAATGCACAATTGAAGCAATTTATGAAAAGGCGTATGGTTGAGAATGGAGAAAAAAGATGCGAGTTTTAATACCTTGTTTGCTGTTGCTGATACTCTCGGCGGTTGTTTTCCTGTTTTCGTCGTCAACTTCAAAGGGACTCTATTATGCCCTGATTGGAGTTCTGATTGCCGTGTCGTATTTCCTCAGTCAAACGGAGAAACGCGGGGGACGAGCGGGCTTCACGGTTGGCGCAATCGCGTTTGTTCTTTTGGTGCTCGGTCTTTTTCTTTTTTTCTAAACCAAAACAAACAACAGGATTTAATTTTTGCCGGATACGAGCGAAAATTCGGTTGATTTAACCACAAGAACAAACCTGTGTAATTGCAATCAGGACAAAGCACTGTATTCGAGAAAGCCTGATTCGTCAAACTTCTTTAAATTTTAACCCATTTTGAAAAATCTTCTGACGGCGGCGAAAATTCCGGCGTGGTCGCGTTCGACTTCTCCGGGATGGCGTTCGGCGGAAGAGTTCAGTAAAGCGCGGCGTTCGGCGACCGCCCGGCTCAAAGATTCGACGAGATACGGATTGTCCACGAAAAGTTTTTTGACCGCCTCGTGTCCGATTTCAAAAACTTCGGTTTCTTCAACCGCGACGACTGTTGCCGAGCGCGGCTCGCCGGTCAGCAGAGCCATTTCGCCGAAAAATTTTCCTTCGTTTAGAGTCGCCAGAATGCGCGGTTTGTTTGCCGCGCCGCTGCCGCCCGCTTCTTCGGAAAGCTGAACCGAGACGCTCCCGCGATTGATGACAAACATCGTCTCGCCCGCGTCGCCAGCGTGGATAATAGTCTCGCCCGGCGCAAACATTCGGCGCAGAGTTTCTTTGGCGAGCTGCATCGTTTCTTCGTCGTTTAAAGGCTCGAAAATTTCGATAGCCGACAACCGCTCGAAAACCGGATACGTTTCGTCCTCGACCTTGGCTTTGCGCGCGCGGCGTTTGATGTAGAGAGTTTGCGTCGGGTAAGCGAAATTGATGTTTTCGCGCAGGAAGGCGTACCAGATGCGTTTGCGGACGAGCGCGTCGGTATCATTGTGTTTGGCATAATCGTCGAGCCAATATTTAACTTCCCAATCAATTCCGCTTGCACCCAAATCGCGGATTCGGACGATGGGTTTGATTTTTTGCGAGACGTTTTCGGCTTCCCGGACGGCTTCCCGGACGACGTGAATTGTTTTGGTCGGCGAATCGGTGTAAAGCGTGTTGAAGAAAACGAGGCGGGCGTTTAAATTATCGCGCGGCGCGACCTCAAAAGTTTCTCTGCCGAGATTCGTGTTGCTGATAATCAGCAGTTTGTTTTGAAACGTGCGGATTTTCAATCCGCGCCAAGTCACCATTTCGACGACGCCTTTGCCTTTGTTCGGAATATTTATCACATCGCCGACTGCAAACGGCTGGTCGGCTTGCAGCGAAAGTCCGGCGAATAAATTGCCGAGCGTGTCCTGCAATGCGAGACCTAAAATGACGCCCAAAATCGCGCTCGTCGTAAAAACGGCGGCGAGATCAATATTCGGATATTGAGATTTAAAAATGATAAAGAACGCAACAAGATAAACCGTAATCGAAAAAATGTTGCGAATCAGAATCGAGGTCCGCTTTCCTCTTTTGGCGTCAAAAGCCGATGTAAAAACAATCGAATTGAAGATTCTGACGATGACAATAACGAGCGACATCCAAAGCAGGACTTTTAAAAATCGCAAAAAAGTGTCGAAAGTATCTTGCGCCATTTTTCGAGATATTCCTTCATCGAAAAACTCGGCGGTGCGTTCGACTAAAAAAGGCGCGGCGACGTTAACGGCGATGATTACCGCGATGGTTAATGCCAGCGGGACGAGCCACGCCAGCAGACGGCTTTTGGCGGAAGTCGGCATCAGAAAATCAAATTATAGACGGTCAATCCGAGCAGCGACAGCGACAGCGTCGAAGTCACGATTGTCACTGCAATTGCAGCCAGATTCAGCCACCGGTTGTTGGCAAACTCCCCCATAATTTCGCGTTTGTTGACGAGCAGCAAAATCGCTACGAGCAGCACAGGCAGCAGCAAACCGTTGATGCACTGCGTAAACAGCAAAAGCTGAATCTGCGGAATATTCGGCACGAGCGCCACCGAGCCGCCGATGACGATTAAGGTCGTAAAAATCCCTAGAAAAATCGGCGCTTCGCGAAAGCTGTGCGACAAGCCTTTTTCAAAACCGAGCGCTTCGCTCAAGCTGTAAGCCGTGGCGAGCGGCAGCACGCCCATCGCCAGCATCGCCGCGCCGAATAATCCGACGGCGAACAGCACTTTAGCATAATTTCCGGCAACCGGCGCGAGCGCGGCAGCAGCAGTTGCCGCCGAATCAATTTCGCGGACGCCTTGTACATTCAGCGTCGCAGCAGTCGAAATAACGATAAACGCGGCGATCATCATTGCGAAAATCGTTCCGACAATAACGTCCGCCCGCGCCAGATTGATGTCGTCCTTGTCCATTCCCTTTTCGACCACCGACGACTGTACAAAAACCTGCATAAACGGCGTAATCGTCGTGCCGATAGTGGCGACAATCATAAAAAGATAGCCAGCCTCAAAAGTTATGCTCGGCGTGACAAAGCCTTCGGCAACCGCCGACCAATCCGGGCGCGCAAGAAAAGCCGACGCGACATAACACAAAAAAACGAGCGACATCGCCAGAAAAACCTGCTCGACGCGCTTTTGAGTTCCACGCACGACCAGCCACCAAATCAAACTTGCGGTCAGCGGAACAGTGACATAACGCGGAATTCCAAAAAGTTCGGACGCTTGCGCGATGCCGACAAATTCGGAAATGATAACGCCCAGATTCGCGATGAGCAGAGCGAGCATCACCAGCGCCGTCCAGCGCACGCCGAACTGCTCCCGGATTAAATCAGCCAAGCCTTTGCCCGTCACGACGCCCATCCGCGCGCACATTTCCTGAACGACAATCAAACTGAGCAGCATCGGCGTGAAAATCCAGAGCAAGCCGTATCCGTAAGCCGCGCCGACGGTTGAGTAAGTGGCAATTCCGCTGGCGTCGTTACCGGCGTTAGCCGCAATAATTCCGGGACCGAGAATGGCGAGATAAGCGACAAAAGCGCGCTTTGCGGCAAAGCGGCTGCCGACGCGACGCGCGCTTTGCCGCAATTGCGATTTAGCTTTTTCGATTGCAGTTTCCGCCTCAGCCACTTTCAGTTAATCTCCGTCAGTTAAAAGGTCAAAGGCGACTATAAAGAGTTTGCGGCGAAAAGTTCAAGCGAGACGGAATTCGTTGGGCAAAGTAAAAGCGCGACTCGAAGCCGGAGACCGGCGAGTCGCGCTTTTCGGCAGGCGGATTGTAGCGGGCTGGAAAAGAACGGGCGGGAAAAATGCGGGTTATCGTTTTTCATCTCGGATCGCGTTTGTTGCGACCGGCGAGAAATAAAATCTGCCGAATGTTTGCAATGTGTTCGGGTTAAAGCGGCGGCGCGCGCCGCATTTTATGCAAACCCGGTAACTGTCGTTCAGGCTCGAAAACGGGCGGCTCAATTGCCGATGATGACATCCGAACAACGAAGCTATAATTCCGACAGGATTTTCTTTCGTCACGTTTTGTGATTTTCGTATTTCGTTCAAATGTTCTCGCATAAATCTTTGTTTTAAATCGTTGTTTTCAATCACTCATCGCGACAGACGCGGCACCCGCTGAGATTTTGCGGACGTTTGTAAAAAAAAGAAAAACGGGCGACGAAGAGCTTCGCCCGCAGAAGTCTTAGTCTAATTGTTTTCAGAAATTAACCGTTTGAAACTAAACGCAGATTGCCGCGGCGGATTGATTCGCGGTGAGCCATTGATTGGAGATTTGAGGAGTTGATGCAATTTGCAACTTCGCTCGCCGGAACCGGCTGGGAAAATAAAAAGCCTTGCCCGAAATCGCAATTCATCTGGCGGAGCTGTTCGAGTTGTTCCAGCGTTTCGATTCCTTCGGCGACCACCCGCATTTGCATATTTCGCGCCAGAGCGATGATTGCGCGAACGATTTCCGCGCCGTCCGATTCTTCGCTCATTCGGGTGATGAACGAGCGGTCAATTTTTAAAGTCGAAATCGGAAATTCGTGTAAATAGCTGAGCGACGAATAGCCGGTGCCGAAATCGTCGAGCGCAATCGAAACGCCGATTCGGCTCAATTCTTTTAACACGCGCGCCGTGTTTTTCAGATTCTTCGCCATCGCGCTTTCGGTAATCTCAAGCTGCAAACAAGCGGCGTTAAGCCCGGTTTCGCGCAGAACGCGCCGGACGTTTTCGAGCAAGCCGTTTTGAGCGAATTGCCTAGTCGAGACGTTGACGCTGATCGTTATTTCGGGGCTGACTAAACCGGATTTTTGCCATTCGCGCATCTGGCGGCAGCTTTCCGCCAATATCCAACTGTCAATCTGATTTATCAAACCGTTTTCTTCGGCGAGCGGGACAAACTCCGAAGGCATTAAAACCCCGAAAACCGGATGATTCCAGCGAGCGAGGGCTTCAAAACTACAGATTTCATCGGTATCGAGACATTGCACGGGCTGATAATGAACCATCAATTCGTCGCGTTCCGCAGCGCGCCGCAAATCGTTCGCCAGACGCAGGAGACGGCTTGCGTTGGCATACATTTCCTGATCGAAAACGACATAACAGCCTTTGCCGCGCGCTTTTGCCTGATACATTGCGGCGTCTGCGTCGCGCAAAATTTCGCTCGTATCCGCGTAAGCGATTTCGCTCGTAGCAATTCCGATGCTCGTCCCGATAAAAATTTCCTGACCGGCAAGCTCAAACGGTTCGGTCAATCGTTGTTTGACGCGCTCGGCGACGCGCACCGCCTGGCTGATGTCGGGCAAATCTTCCAGAAGAATCGTAAATTCGTCGCCGCCCAGACGCGCCACCGTGTCGCGCCCGCGCAGGCATTCGAGCAGACGAGCCGCCGTGCCTTTGAGCAAATCGTCGCCGACGACGTGACCTAGTGAATCATTGACGAGCTTGAAGCCGTCCAGATCGAGAAACAAAACCGCAATCAATTTGCCCGTTTCCTTGCTCCGCTCCAGTGCCTGTTCGAGCTTTCGCGTGTAAGAAGCGCGATTCGGCAGCCCGGTCAGCGCGTCGTGCGAAGCGTCGTAGCGAAGTTTGTCTTCGGCGGTTTTGCGGAGCGTTACGTCTTGAGTTTGAAAAATCAGGTGTTTGACCGAGTTTTGCGCGTCGCCTGCGGTCGAAGCGCTCAAAAGCGCCCAAACTTCTTTTTCGTCCCGTCTGATTAGCCGCACTTCCATCTGACAAGCCGGAAACTCGCCCGCCAGCAGACCTTCGATTTTCGCTTCGAGCGGCGGCAAATCGGTTTCGTGAATGATTGATTGGTAATTAGATTCGAGTAAATCGCGTTCGTCTCGTCCGAGCAGCTCACTCAAACTTTGATTTACCTGCAGCCAGCGCCCGTTTGGAGAAACCAGCGCCATTCCGACCGTCGCATAATCGAACGAGCTGCGAAAACGCGCTTCGGACTCCTGCAGCGCGTCGAGGTTTCGGAGATAAGTTTGGTAGGTGAAATAAACCAAACCGATAATCGGTGCGACGATGGCGAGCGAAAGCAAACTGATTTCGCCCGCATAATAAGCGACAAGTCCGGCAGCAGCCGCGCCGACAAAAAACGTCAGACTCGTCCAAAGATAATATCTCGTCCACGCGCGCCAAACCGATTGAGCCAATTTGAGCGCCTGCATCACGGCGACAATCGTTGAATTAACCGCATACTGCGTCAGCGCCATCAAGCATAAAGCCATCAGGAAGCTCGAAAGCGGAATTTGTTTTGCCAAGCCCGCGGGCGCACCAAAAAATAAAAGCAGCATTTGAGCCGTCGTCCAGGTTGCGACGGCTTGCGCGGCGGCGTTGAAAAGATATGTTTTAACTTTGCGGCTGACTTTCGAGGTCGAAGCAACCGAATCGGCGATGCATGTCAGAATCGCTCCGGGTGCGCCCCAAATCAATAAGGCAAGGAAAATAAATGTATCGGAAACAGTGATGTTCCCGTTAAAGCGAGGAATTTTAATGCTGATTTGCGAAGCGACGAGAGCGGTGAAAGCCGCTAAAATCAAAAAACTCCATTCAATTTCGCCTTCAAACAAATGATAAAGCGAATCAACGGCAATCAACCCGCCAATGAAAATAACCAGCCACCGATAAATTTCTACAAATAATTGGCGTTTTGTTTTCGTCGGCATCGGATTAACTCAAAGGAGCGCTGGTCGGAAATGGGAAAAACTGAAGAAAAAAAGGAGAGAGTTGTGAAGAAAGTAAATGTTAAAAGGGCGAGCGAACAAGAATCGTCCGCTCGCCCTATAATAGCGGCTTATTAAGGTTTCATACAAGCAGTATTATCGCCGCTGGCAAGAACCGACATTGCGCGGGCGTCGCCCATCACGATTCCGTCGCCCATCAGAACGCCATCACCCATTAAAACGCCGTCACTCATTACGATGCCGTCACTCATTAGAACGCCGTTCCCAAGCAGGTTTGAAACGTTTGAGAAAGCCGTTCCGTCGCCCATTACGATTCCGCTGCTAGTCATTACCTTTGTTCCGAGCGTAATGTCGGACGGCAGCATTGCGGTGTTTACGGAAATCGTGTTGACACCTTCAGTAACGCCGTCGCCGAGCAAATACCCTTCACCGTACACTTTTAGAGCGCGAATCAATCCGGCGCCGGTCGCGTAGGTGCGATTAAAAATAACTCCGCACGACCAAGTGAAGCTCGCGCCGATGCCAATATTTGTCGTCGGCGGGTTTGGAGTCGCCAGAAAATACGGCACATAAGATTGATAAGCCGGAGCCAGCATATTTTGCGACGGATCAATATACGGCGTTAACCTGGCGGCAGCCCAATCTGCGTGATCGTTTGCGTTGCCGTCTCCGCCGTCTGTAACGACGAGTTTCAGTTCGTTTCCGCCGGCGACATCAACTTTAATGGATGTCGCCGTTGTGCTTGAAATCATTGCGCCGCTGTCATATTTCTTAACGCCGTCAACGTAAACCTGGAAAACGACTTTTCCGTTTGCGCCGACCGCATCGTCAATGCCGATGTCGGACATAAAGAATTGATAATCGCCCGCCAAATTAAAAGTCACTTGCGAGCTTGCGTGGACGCCGAGTCCTCTGGCGTATTTCACGCCGTCGAGCGAAATCGTTCCGCCGTCGCCCGTCGCCGCGCCGCCGTTACTGCGGTCTTTTTCAGCCGCGCCGTAACCGTTGGAGACGACGTTGTAGGAAAGGTCGGTCAAGTATTTGGCTTTTAAATCTGTGCGCGCATATTTTGAAATCATTATCGCGCCGGCAAGATTCAATTGTCCTGCACCTTGCTCGAACATATTAAACCCGCGCAAGGGCTGCGCCGTGTAGTGAAGAATGGATTTGACCATATTCGGCGTCAAATTCGGATTGGCTTGCAGCATTAAGGCAACGCTGCCCGTTACAAGCGGAGCCGAAACGGAGGTTCCGCTCAAATACATCGCGTCCAGATTGTCGTCGGTGGAATCTTTCGCTTTGAGCAAAGGATTATCCGTGCTCAACTTATTATTTACCGATTTTGAGCCGATGATTTTGTTGCCCGGAGCGACGAGGTCGGGTTTGATGATGTTGTCGTAATGTTTTACATTTTGCGCGTCAATCCAAAAGGATCGCGTCGGACCGCGCGAGCTAAAGGTTGCGATGCCGTCATCGGCACGATCATCCGTGCCATAAGTGTTTGAGGCACCGACGGTAATTACCGAAGGTTCGTTTCCGGGCGTATGAATTCTTCCGTAAGTTTTGCGTCCGTTCGAATCTTTGCCGTCGTTTCCGGCTGCGGCGACGACAACGATGCCGTGGTCAACGAGCTTACGAGCAGCGCGGCAGAGCGCATCGTTTTTGTAGCTGTCAAGGGCATTTCCGCCTAAGCTCAGATTAACTACGCGGATGTTATAAGCGGTTCGATTTGATAAAACCCAATCGAGAGCTTTTAAAACCCAAGATGTTTGACCTCTCCCATTCTGATCGAGAACACGCACGCTGATAATGTTTGATTCCTGCGCAACCCCGGTAAAGCGTTCGTCACCATCGCTCATTTTTCCGCCAGCCGCCATCGAAGCGACGTGAGTTCCGTGACCGTATAAATCTCCATTGGTGCCGCCTGCAAAATTAACAGATGCTAGAACGCGCGAAGTGCCCGAACTGTTTCTAAAGGAGCTGTGAGTGCTTTGAACGCCCGAATCGAGAACGGCAATACCGATTCCGCTGCCTTTCAAATTGCTTGTCGCGGGGTTTGCCAGAATTGAATCAAGCCCGATTTCTCTGCTAACGTGACCAAGAGTGCCGATTGAGCGGTTCGGCGAGAGATAATTCGTCAAACGGCTGTCGCTCAAAAGCGAAACGCTGCGCGCCGGAATCTCGATTTCAAGTGAGTTGAAATTATCCATTCGGTTGACGATCTCGGCATCGGCGTCTTTTAAAAGCTGGTGGAGCTTGGCGCTGTCGGGATTGTTAACCTGAGCGATAACGCGAATTTTTTCATCGCTCGCGTTAATCATTTCTTCCAAATCCGGGGCGACTTTAGCGCCGACAAAACCTTTGCGCTCGCGTTCGGTTTTGGCGTTTTTCGCTGTGCCTTCGTTGCTGAGAGGCGATTTAATCAAAGTGAAATATTGCCGCAGCGATTGATTGGCGGCAAAAGAAGCATTGAACGTTTCTTCATCAAAAACTTCGCCGATAACTCGCAGGCTGCCTTCTTTAATCGCTTGTTCGAGCAATGTCTGGACGGGTTTCGACTCTCTTGAAATCCCGCCGACCAGAGCGGGCAATTCGCGGACGAAAAGTACTTGTTTTCCGCGTCCGGCTTTGACTTCGGCGAGCAGAGCCGACCAGCGAGCCGCGATTTCAGCATCGTTTTTCGCGCCGTCATAAAGATTTGCGGTGTCGAGCCAGTAAATTTGTTTATCGCGTAAAGACTTGGGCGCATCGCCGGCGGCTATTTTGCCAGCCAGCATTTGCACAAGCCGGAGAGCGGACGATCCGCCGTCTTCGCTGACGATAATCGGATTTACAGGCTGCCGTTGGGTTAAAGCGGCGGAAATTTCTTTCAGCTCCGAATCAAATCCTTTAATTGCCTCTGAATCGTCTTCGTTATTAACAGACGTTTCGGTCAGATTGACAGCATATTTGACAAGCAGCGATTCAGATTGATTGTCAGGATTTAATAAATTCTCGCGTGCCGGTTGAGTTTGTGCGAAAACTCGACCGCCGCTAAAAAGCAGGCTCAGATTCATTGCCGATAATAACAGCACGGCTGTAAAGCGATGTAACGATGAATAAAGCGTCAGGTTTTTCATTTCTTTCCTTTTTGGTAAGGCGATCAAACATTGTTGAGTTCAAAACTCAGGTTCGATCCCGACGCCTATTTAGCAAGCTATGTACCAAAAGGAGAAATGCATATAAATAAAAGACTTAGCTTTTTTGAGAGCATTTAAAAACGGTGATTTAAGCTGACGTATTGCCAAATTCTGTCAAACTGATTGAACCATCGCAGATTCAATAAAAGCGAAACCTGAAAATCTGCGATTTTATAATCGAGAAATCTCACTTTATTTTTTAAACGCAAGAAAAAGCAACCGTCGGCGTTCCCAAAAACGTCACAGCAAACTACCGGCTCTTCCCAAATCGGCTGTAGCTTCAACAACTTTCGAGGAGACATTTTCAATGCAAGCGAAATTTTTGCCCGCTCTTTTCGTTCTTTCCGGCTTCTTTCTGATTTTTTTCGCCGCGATTTCCCCGGCGAATGCGCAAGGCGTGATTATTCCGATTGTCTGCGACCGACCGCCGCGCTGCATTCCTCCACCGAGACCTTTGCCGAGACCGATTATTTTGCCCCGACAACTTCCGGTTAAATCAATCAAGCTCGATACGAAGATAAACAATCAGGTTGCGACCACGCACGTCGAGCAGGTTTTTCGCAACGACACGGACGCGACGCTTGAAGGAACTTATTTTTTCCCGATTCCCGAAAGTGCCTCGATTTCCGAGTTTGCCATTTGGGAAAACGACAAACGGCTTGTCGGCGAAGTCAGAACAAGAGAAGAGGCGCGGCGGATTTACGAATCAATAGTCCGCCGCCAGCGCGATCCGGGGCTTCTTGAATATGCCGGAAAAGATTTGTTTCAAGCCACAGTTTTCCCGATTCCGCCGCGCTCGGACAAAAAGCTCGAAATCGTTTATACGCAGGTTTTAAAAGCGGAAAACGAAACCGTCGCTTATCGCTATCCGCTCGGCGTCGGGAAAAACCCCGTTCCGATTGGCACAATTTCGGGGAAAATCGAGATCGAAAGCAAAGACGGTTTGCGAAACGTTTATTCGCCCTCGCATCAAATTGACACCAGAAAAATCGGCGAAAACCGCGCGGCTCTTTCGTTTGAAACTTCCGGCAAAAAAGAGCCGGACGATTTTCAGCTTTTTTACGGCGTCACGAAAGAAGATTTCGGTTTATCGCTGTTGACTTACCGCGAGCCGGGCAAAGACGGTTATTTTCTACTGTTGTTATCGCCGCGAGACGCGGTTTCGGAACAGGAGCTTTCCTCGAAAGACATCGTTTTCGTTCTCGACACATCGGGTTCGATGGCTGACGAAGGCAAAATGGAAAAAGCGCGCAAGGCTTTGCTGTTCGGGATTCAAAATCTGCGCGACGGAGATCGTTTTAACGTCGTCGCGTTTGCCGGGGAAGAGCGTTTGATGGAAACCGGATTAATCCGCGCCGACGCGGCAGGCAGAACACGCGGGCTGGAATTTGTTAAAAATCTGCGCCCGAATGGCGGCACGAACATCAACGACGCTCTGCGCGCGGCAATTCGTCAGTTCAACGGCGGTGACCGACCGAAAATGCTCGTTTTTATGACCGACGGTTTGCCGACGGTCAGCGAAACAAACCCGGAAAAAATCATCGCCAACGTCGCCGAAAGCAGAAAATCAATCGAAGATTTGCGGCTGTTTACATTCGGCGTCGGCTACGATGTCAACACGTTTTTGCTCGACAAACTCGCGTCGCAAACCGGCGGCGCGGCTGATTACGTCGAGCCGAAAGAAGATTTGGAAATCAAAGTTTCCAACTTTTTCGCCAAAGTCAGCTCGCCCGTTCTGACCGACATTGATATTGATTGGGGCGTCGCGCAAATTGATTTGATTTACCCGCGAAAAATGCCCGATTTATTTAAAGGAACCCAAATCGCGCTGATCGGTCGCTATCGAAATGACAGCGATTTACGTACCGCGCTGTTAAAAGTAACGGGAAAAAACGGCAGGGAAACGAGAACTTTCTTTTACGAAAATTTAAAATTTCCGCACCGAGATGAGAAAAACGATTTTCTCCCGCGCCTCTGGGCGACGCGGCGCGTCGGCTGGCTTTTAGAGCAAATCCGTGCAAATGGCGAAAACAAAGAGCTGCGTGATGAAATTATTGATCTGGGAACGCGCTTCGGAATTGTCACGCCCTACACTTCGTATTTAGCGATTGATGGAAACGCGCAAATTGATGTTAGAAGGGAAAGACAATCTTTAGATCAAAGTTTCAGAAATACGAGTCCGACAATAAGAGCTGAAGAGAAGCGAAAAGTCGAAGCTCAAAGCGGCGCTGACGCCGTTAAACTCAGCAAACAACAAACCGCACAACAATCGGTCGTGACGGTTAATAAAGATGATGAACAGGTATTCGTCAATCAAACCGTAGCACAGCAAGTCGGCACAAAAACTTTTTATCAGCAAAGCGGTTTCTGGCAGGACGCCGAATTTAAACCGGAAACAAAACTGCCCGAAATCAAAGTGCAGTTTGCCAGCGATGAATATTTCGCCTTGATAACTCAGGAAAAAGAACTGGCGCAATTCTTCGCCCTCGGTGAACAAGTCGTTGTCGTATACAAAGGCAAAGTTTATCGCGTAATTAAATGAAGAAGAGGAGAAAAGGAGATGAGGAGAAAGGGAGAAAAATACAACTCCTCATCTCCTTTCCTCCCTTTCTCCTCTTGTTTATCGCCCCCAGCGTAATTTATCGCGGAGAACGTCGAAATAGTTGCGGTTCGGCGGCTGAACGAGATTAAAAGTCATCCGGCTTTTGCGGATTTTGACGGAATCTCCGGCTTGCAGTTGAAAGCCGACTTGACCGTCTAGCGTGAGCGCGACTTCCTCATTTTTAGTTTTTAAAACAAGCTCGATTTCCGCTTCATCCGGCACGACAATCGGGCGATTCGAGAGCGTAAACGGGCAAATCGGAGTAATGACAACAGCGTTCATCGTCGGAAAAATAATTGGACCGCCCGCGCTCAAGTTATAAGCTGTCGAGCCGGTCGGCGTCGAAACAATCAAACCGTCAGCGCGGAAATTGTTGACGAAAAGGCGGTCGAGCCAGACTTCGAGTTCGATAATTCGGGCGAGCGCGGCTTTGTTGATGACGACATCGTTCAGCACACGATTGGTCGAAAGAGTTTCGCTGCCGCGACAATGCTCGACGCGAAGCGTAACGCGAGGATCAAGCTCATAATTTCCTGCAAGAATTTGTTCCAGAGCCGCAAACATCTCCTCGATGCGAAACTCGGTCAAATAACCAAGCCCGCCGTAATTAATCCCCAAAACCGGAATCGAACGGTCGCTGATCAAACGCGCGGTCGAAATCATCGTTCCGTCGCCGCCCAAAACGACGATTAAATCAACTTCTTCGACAAAATAATCTTCGCCGGCAATTTCAATCTCGCAATTCAAGCCGGAATCCGAAACGCTGCGTTCGGCTTGCGAAAGTCTTTTGCCGACGAGCCGAATCCCGCGTTTTTCCAGCCAAGCTCCAAGCTCGCACGCCGTTTCCCACGCCTGCGCGTGTCTCGGCTTGACGATAACTCCGACAGATTTGATTTGTTTTGCCGCCTTCATTCTCTAGGCGGAATATTAACAGATTTGCCGTTTTTCCGGCTTAAAAACCTTTACCGAATGAATAAGAATAAATGTCGAAATTGTTGTTATTATCAATTGAAAGCAGCGGCAACTCAGTTTGAAAAACTATTCTTCTTCCGTCTCTACTTATTGACGGTCTTACAATTCTCCCCATCGTAGAAGAGCCGGGAAAGTTGCTAATCAAATTCGTTTGGTTTGTAATAGTGTTAAATACAAATACTTCACTTATTAGCGAATAATAAATGTCTTGCGGCGCTTTGGCGGTGTGAATCATTACATTATCGCCCTTGTCACTGATTTCCGCTCCAAAATAGCCGTTTGGTTCGCTGCCAAGATTCAGAATGTCGCGGCTCGCACAAATTTTCGAGCCGTTCAGCGCATCCCAAACAAAAACGTCCGAATGGTGTCCGGTCGGATGATCAAGAATTAAATCTTTGGCATGGCTTGCAAAAACAACAAAACGCGCATCGGAACTGATTGAAAATAAAAAGGATTGGTTGTTGGCGGGAGCGATTTGAGAATAATTTGAAGAAACTAATCGGGTTGTCTGCGAAATCCGGTCTCGAATATAAATGTCCTGTCCTGGGTGATTTTCAGGAATGTCTGTTAAATTTCTTGAACTATGCTCGAACACAACATAACGTCCGTCGTTGCTGATACGCGCGAGACCTCCCCCGTACGCAGAATCCTGTGTGTTCGGCAGGCGCATATCAATCTGTTCGATTTCATTTGTTGTCACATCATATAAGAAAATGCCGAGAAAAGGCGCCGTCTCCGGCTGCAATTGGTAAGAGGAATTCGTAAATACAATAAATCTGCCGTCGGGCGTTGTCGCCAGTAAATGCGAGCGAATTTGAACATCGAATCTCAATGGAGCATTCTTACTCACCAGTCGAGTTTGTCCCGTTTCTCTATCCCAAAGAAAAACTTCAGAAACCTGTATGCCCCATTTTTGTCCGGAAAACTGAATTCTGTTTTTATAAAAAATAAATTCAAAGGCGACGAAACGACCATCCGAGCTTATGGACAGGCTCGGTCCATAAAAAAATGGTTTAACGAGGTAAGCTCTAAGAATCTGCGGCTGTTGTACGAGATAAGTTGTTGCGGTTTCCAGATTTCGAACAAATAAACGGCTTTCATTTGATGGTTGAATTCCTGAAGTTGAAGCGACAAGATTGGTGGCTGTGCTATGAAAGACAACGTGCCGCCCGTTTGCACTGATCTTTACATCACGCGAACCACCATTTCCTTCACCAGTTTGCGAATGATTTACGCTCACAAGCTCCAAGTTCCCGGTCTCCATATCCCGTACATAAATCTGACCGTGAGAATTATTAATGTTCGGCAAAAGATTGTTTGCACCGCTTGCAAATGCAACATATCGTCCGTTAGAACTCTGGGTGGCAAGCTCGCTCCGAGAATTACCGGAGCTTGTTTCCGACAAATTGCTTGAAACGAGTTTGTATTGTCCGAAAGTTGTCTGTGAATTGAAAAAGACAGTCAAAGAGGCGAGCAAAAGTAAGAGTTTTTTTTTGAGCATTTTATTTTCGCTGAGAGTTGCGAAGGATTTTTGTCAGGCGAGCTTGGGATTTAAGCCCAGTCAATAATATAGCAATGTTTGCAAAACACTAACAATAATTTTGATTGCGCTTATCGCGTGTGGGAGAGATGCTAAGTTTTTTTTGCGGTCAATTTTTAATTTCAGCGGCTTGTAACATTTTCCGAATCGACTAATGCAAGCGGCAGGGGCAGCCATCGCCAATCTTTGCCGTAAATCGCGAGGTTTAGCTTTTCGATTTTGTTTTCAACCGAGTCCTGCAAACAATCAGGCGGCAAATCCTGTTTGTTATCATAACAGGCGTGCTGAATGCAGGGAGCGGGTTTTGCTCCATCTCCGTGAACGAGGCAGCCGATTTTTCTGTCAAAAAGCGGGCAGGCAAAAGTCTGCGCGAAAGTGTCGCCCGCGTCTTCCAAATCGTATTTTTCGATTGTTTCTTGAACTCGTTCAAAAACAGATTGCTTTTTTTCTTCGGTTAAATTCGGATTGTTTTCAATTGATTCGCGGATGGCGGCGGCTTCAAGGCGTGTAATGTGAATGTTTACGAAATGCGCGTCGTTGCAGCACGCGCCGAAGGTCGGACAAACGCTGCAATCCTGCGCCGCAAATTCGAAATTGTCGCGGATGAAAGTTTGATAAGCGGTTTTGATGCGGCGAAGCTCCGCAATCGCTTCTGATTCGTTCACGGGTTTATCAAAACGTATAGCTTGTCAGCCCAATCCGTACTGGTGGTTCTGAGCAATTCGTACTGAATAAGCGCGGCGTCGCGGTTGCCTCTTTTCAGTTCGGCACGACCGAGATTGTAACGGGCTTTGGCAAAATCCGAATTCATTCCGACCGCCGTGTTAAAAGCAGAAATCGCTTCGTCGGCGCGATCTAATTCGAGCAGGCTTTCGCCGAAATAATTGTAAGATTTGGCGTCGCCTTTAAATGTTTTAAGCTGCTCGAACGAGGCGAGCGCGTCTTTAAAACGCCCGGCTTTAAAATATGCAGCTCCGAGCCGCTCCAGAGCGTTCGAGTGATCCGGTTTGAGCGCGACTGCGCGTTTGTAGGCGAGAATTTCTTCGTCCGATTTGTTTAATTTATTTAAGGTCAAACCGAGCGCGTATTGAACTTCCGGGTTGTTTGAATCGAGCTTTGCTGCTTGTTTGTACGCAGTTTCAGCCTCTTTGTATTGACCGAGCGCGTAAGACGAAGCGCCGATATTGATTTGCGCCTGCGCCCATTCGGGGCGTAAACGCGCGGCTTGTTTTGTCGCGCGCAGAGCTTCGGCGTGTTTCCCCAGCATTCCGTAGCTGAAACCGGCTTGATACCACGCTTCGGCGTAATTCTCGTCCGCCTGTGCAGCGCGTTCAAAAAGCGGCGCGGCGCGCGCAAAATCGTCGCGCGACAACTGCGCCAAGCCTTGGGCGTAAAGTCTCTCGGCTCCGGCGCGCTTGCTTTTGCGCGTGTCGGCGTCGAGCGCGGAAAAGGTTTGCAGATTTCCAATTTTTAATCCTGCGATGCGTTCAGCGGGAACTGCGAAATTTAAACTTTGACCTTCGGCAGCTTGCAAAGTGGCGATTCCGACGACTTCGCCGCGCATATTTACGACCGGAGAACCGCTTGAGCCGGGCGAAATCGGCGCGGTGATTTGTATGATTTTGCCGTAGCCTGCGATTTCCCGGACGGCTGAAACGATTCCGTTTGAAACCGAGCCTTCCAGACCGAACGGATTGCCGATAACGACGATTGATTCGCCTTCCTGCGGCGGCGCTTTTTCGATATAGAGCGGCGACGCTTGTTCCGCCGGAACGTCAACTAAGAGCAGCGCTAAATCGGCTTCGCCGTCAATCGCCAACACGCCTTTTGCCGTAAAAGTCTTACCGCTGCTCAAACGAATCTCGACTTTTTCCGCGTTTTCGATGACATGGCGATTAGTGATGATTTTATCTCTCGAAACAAAAAAACCGCTCCCGCGCGAAAGCTTCTCGCCTTTTCCGCTAAAAGTTTCAATTGCCACCGCCGACGGTTTGATGCGGCGCACAAGCTCAGGCAAATCCGCCTCCTGCGCGCGGGTAATTAGCGGCGCGAAGCCGAAAACAAACAGCAGCAATAATAATCTTAACTGTCGCATCAATCAAAACGGGTAAAAGGTTGAGCGCGCAGACGAACGGGAAAACGCGCTTCGAGTGTTTCAACTAATTTTTGCAAATGACGGGCAAAACGGCAAACTCCGAGCGATGGAAGAGCAAATCAGTTAATTCTCTATTTATAAGAAATCGAACAATTAACTAAAACAATTCAAGAGCCGAAATAGCGTTCGTTGATGGCGCGACGGATTTTTTTCGGCGGATGTCCGATGTGCCAGCGGCGGCAGAATTTACATTTATAATAAATCAGCCATTCGCCCAGTCTTTGTTTTTCCAGAAAACAAGCATATTTGGCGTGCGATTCCGAGATGTGACGCACCTTTCCTTCGCACGCATTGGCGCGAATCCGACGCTTGCTCGCCATAAAAACAACGTTCTCTGAAATTGGGGATGTAAATAGAACATTTATATTCTGACTTAACTTCGCTTTTTTGACAATATAAATTTGAAACGCATAAAAATCTAAAAAAAATTAACTTAAGTTTGCGGCAAACTCTGCAAGCTCGGAAAAGGTTTTGACGATTAGATTAGCGTCAAACCGTTTGTGCGCGTGTTCATCGGTAAAACCGCGTCCGCCGAGAACAATCGCAACGTTTGTTTTGCCGATGTCTGCGCGGAAACTGCGAAAATCGCGGGCGGTGCGGTCAACATCGGGCATAATCGCGGCGGAAATGCAGATTAAATCAGGTTTGTGTTCGACGACTTCTTCGGCGAGCGCGAAAAGCGGCGTGTGAGCGCCGAAATTCAGCACTTCCCAACCATTGCTTTCGAGCAGAATTTGGACGAGATGCGCCGGAAGCTCGTGAAAATCGCCTTCAATCGTGCAGCACATCGCCAGTTTTCCGTTCGATTTGGCAACCGGAACGACTGCTTGCAGTTTCTGCACCGAGCTTAAAACGGTTCTGGTCGCCAGATGTTCGTGGGCGACCGAAAGCCGTCCTTCAAACCACAGCTCGCCCACGCGCGTCATTGCGGGGCAAATTTCGCGGTCGAAAATTTCGGCGAGCGATTCGCCCTGCAAAAAAGCGTTGATTAAAACGCTCGTCGTTTCTTCCTCGCGCCCGGGGACCAGCGCTTGAAAAAGAGCCGATTCGGATTGAAATTTTCTCGACACGCGCGCCGAGACGGTTTTTAAAATTGATTGAGCAGCGCCGGTTTGTTTCAATCCGAGACCGGATTCGCGCTGAAAACGCGCTACTTCTTCGGCTCGAAAACGACGATGCCCGCCATTGGTGCGTTCGGCTCGCAAAATTCCGGCTTCCGCCCAACGTTTAACGGTCGCGTCGCTGACGCCGCAGATGCGCGCCACTTCTTTTGTCGTTAGATTTTTCGCCCCTTGCATTTTTCCCTTGCTCGTAAAACTTTATCAAATCGTTGGATTAGCGCCGAAATGTTCGTTTGATTTTATTATAAAACGCTCAAACCGGGCAATGAACATTTTTCATCATTGAATAGAGTTGACATATCATTTTCTGTATTTTATTCTAAAAACGCTCAAACCGCTCAAATGATGTTTGAAAATGTTCAGTGAACTTGGCGGTAAAATGCCGATTTAGACAACTGAGAGCGAGGGAGCAGATAATACTACGAGCAAGGGGCAGGAAGAAAGCCGTCGCAAACGCCAATGTTTTCGGCGGCTTTCTTAATTTTCGGCAAACAGCTTTGTCGAAATTTTTTAAACTTGGAAAAGATTTTAATAATTATTCAGCTCGCAGCGACGCTTTCCCTGGCGGGAGTCATCTGGCTCGTTCAAATCGTTCATTATCCGCTCTTCGGTTACGTCGGCGATGAAAAATACCGATTTTTTCACGATGCGCACATGAACCGGATAACTTATGTCGTTGCGCCGCTAATGATTGCGGAAGCTGTTTCCGCCACTCTGCTTGTTTTTTATCCATTGCCAGACGTTGATCGGCGTATTTTGTGGATTGGAATTGGTTTAATTTTGGCGATCTGGCTTTCGACTTTTTTTCTGCAAGTCCCGCTGCATGAAAGACTCGCGCAGGGTTTTGATGCTGAGACGCATCGCTCGCTGGTCAATACAAATTGGATTCGCACCGCCGCATGGACTTTGCGCGCAGCGCTTGTTTTATGGTTGTTGTGGCGAGCGTTAAAGTGATTTTTCTTTGCAGAAATCTTCCGCCTCAATTATTCTGTAGCAAAAGGTATTCAGGATTTTGCGTATGAAACTCGCCAAACTTCTCGCCGCCGTCGCCGTCGTCGTTTTCGCCGTTGTTCTCGCGTATATGCTCATCGGCTTGATTATAAACGTCGTTTGGTATTTGTTTGTTTTTGCCGTTATCGGGGCGGCGGGTTACGGAGCTTATAAATTATTTGCGGCGAAAAACGATTCAAAACAGCTCGATTCCAAAAATGATTCGATGATTGATGACAACGAATTCGACCGGGCAGACCGGCTTTTGGACGAATACAAAAAGAAATTATCGTTAAAACAATAATTTGCGGGCGAAAAATTTATGAAAGTTGCACTCGGCGCAGATCACGCCGGATACGAAGAAAAAGAACGGCTCAAGCCCGTTTTAAACGAGCTTGGTATTGAGTTTGAAGATTTCGGCGCGGTTTCGACGGATTCGGTTGATTACCCGGATTTTGCCGCAAAAGTCGCGCGCAAAGTTGCGGACGGCGAGTTCGATCAAGGGCTTCTCGTTTGCGGTTCGGGAACCGGAATGGCAATCGCGGCAAACAAAGTTCACGGCGTTCGCGCCGCCGTCGCCTGGAACGAAGAAACCGCACGGCTCGCCCGCGAGCATAACGACGCCAATGTTTTATCTCTCGGCGCGCGGACGACACCGGAAAACGAAATTCCAAAAATAGTCCGCGCCTGGTTTGAAACGAAATTCGCGGGCGGCAGACACCAGCAGCGCATCGAGAAAATCCGCGAGCTGGAAGAGCAAGAATAGACTGTATTAGCGAATAACAAGTAGATAAAAAACAGTTTAAGAATCTGTGCAAATCCACCAAATCCGCGTCATCTGTGGTCTATTTCACTGGAATAAATTGCGCGCTGGCGGCTCGGTGGAGTTTTTCGGCAAGCTCTTTGCGGTTTGATGAAACAATCGGCGCGTCGCCGAAAGTAATTGAGCCGCTAAAGCCCGGCATTTTGAAAAGATCGAAAATATGCGGCACAAAACCCGATTCTTCGCGCCACCAGCAAATTGATTCCGAAGCCGAAGTTTCGCCCGGCGCGGTTTCGTAAGAAATCGTCGAGTAACAAACGGGCAAATCTCGCGCGGCGGCAAATTCTAAAAGCGAAGATTTAAACGGTAAAATTTGGCTTCCGCTGCTGGTTGTGCCTTCGGCGAAAATGATGACGCCTTCGCCGTGTTCCATTGCTTCGATGACTTTTGCGCCGGCGCGCGGGATGTCGCGGCGATTTTCGCGGTTGATATAAATCATTCCCAAATTCCGAATCATCGTTCCAGCCATTAACCAGCCTTCGATGTCGGCTTTCGCCACAAAAACGCATTCCACAGCCGAGCGCAATGCGGCAACGTCCATATAACTTAAATGATTTGAAACGAGAAGAAACGGCGGTTTCGGCGGAACGCCTTTGATTTCCAAATGCAAATTAGCGATGCGAACAAAACCGCGTCCCCAGTTTCGCAAGATAAATCGCCGCCATTGAATTTTCTGTTTCTCGCCCGAAACAAAAAACGCGCCCGTCCACCAGAGCGCGTAAATTCCGAACGTCAAAAACACAAAAGCGGCAAACCGCAAAATTGCCCGAACGTTTCTCATTGGTTTTCCGTGTTTTGTTTGGAAACGTCGAATCCCGCCGCTGCGGTCAAAACTCCGAAAAACATTTCGCGGTATTTTTCGGGCATTTCTTTGGCGTCGAAAATCACAAAGAAATCAATGGTTTTAAATTGCCGGTCAATCGCCGGTTCGCCGCACACTTTCGCGCCGATTCGCAGATAAGTGCCGAATAGTCTGGGCAATTCCAATTCTTCGTCCGTATCGGGCGAATGATAATCTTCCGGCTGGCAAGCGCATTCGGGGCGCGGTCGAACTTGCAATGTCTCGTGCAAATCACCGTCTCGCGTAAATTGCCGCAAAGCCCGCCTGCCTTCCGTGCAATCCTGCGACATCAATGAGCAACAGCCGAACATATAACGCTTTTTCATCCGCGTCAGATACAGCGCCAAACCTTTCCACAGCAAAAACAAAACGCGCGCGTTGCGATGATTGCGGTCAATGCAGGCGCGCCCGATTTCCACAGCCTGCTCAACGACTTCCGCTGGCAGCAGACTAAAATCAAACTCGGTTTCGGTGTAAAAACCATGAGCGATTTGCGCCATTTCCCCGGTTCTGAGGCGATAAGTGCCGACGACATTATTCGTTTCTTTTTCGACGACGATTAAATGATGACAAGTCTGGTCAAACTCGTCTTCATCGCGTTCCGTAATGTAAGAGGATTCGAGACCTTCGTTTAATTCGAGATTGAAAACCTCGAAACGCAGTCTTAAAGCGGCGTCAATTTCTTCCGGCGTTCCGGCAAAACGCGCGACGTATCTGCCTTCTTCGATTATCTCTTCGGGCAGATTTTCGGTGTAATACGGATAATCGGTTCTCTTTTGTATTTCGGGAATTTGCGAAACGTGAATCTCAGTCATTTGTCCGTAAAAAAACAGTACGCCGCCAAATTTGGCTGAATATTACACGAGTTTTGTTACATTTGCGAGCAATCCCAGTGAGTTTTAAATATCAATTTATGAAAATCATCAATAAATTTTCTTCGCGTTCTTCGCGTCAAACCTTTGCGTCGTTCGCGGTTAAGTTTTTTCAGAATTAAACCGCAAAGAGCGCAAAGGTCAGCGCAAAGGGCGCAAAGATTTTCTAATCTTGATTCGCATAGTTTATGCTTTTCGAGAAATGAAACTTTCCGAACTGGCAGAAAAAACCGATTCTCGAATTGAACAAGGCGGCGCGGATTTGGAAATCACGGGTGCCGCCGGGTTAGACATCGCCCAAGCCGGACAAATCACGTTTCTGGCAAATCCGAAATACACGCCGCAGATCAAAACGACAAACGCAAGCGCGATTTTTTTGCGCGAAACCGAATTAATCGAGCGCGGCGACATTGCGGTTTTGCGCGCGAAAGACCCGTATTTGGCTTACACGCGCGCTTTGCGGTTGTTTCATCCCGAATTGAAACGCGCAGCTTCGCTTCATCCTTCGGCTGTCATTGATGAAACGGCGCAAATTGCCGCAGCCGTTTTCATCGGCGCAAACTCTGTCGTTGGCGCAAATTGCCGAATCGCGGAAGGAGTTCAGATTTTGCCGAACGTCACGGTTTACGAAAACGTTTCAATTGGAAAAGATTCCGTGATTCACTCAAACGTTTCAATCCGCGAAAACTGTGAGATCGGCGAGCGAACTGTCATTCAGAACAACTCCGTGATCGGTTCGGACGGTTTTGGTTATGCGAAGGACGAAAAACACCGATGGCTGAAAATTCCGCAAACCGGGCGAGTCGTGATTGAAGACGATGTGGAAATCGGCGCGGGAACGACGATTGACTGCGCTTCGGTCGGTGAAACCAGAATCCGGCGCGGCGCGAAAATTGATAATCTAGTCCAAATCGGTCATTCCTGCACCGTTGACGAAGATGCGCTTGTTTGCGCGCAAACCGGATTAGCGGGAAGCTCGGTCATCGGTAAGCGCGTGATTTTAGCCGGACAAGTCGGCATCGCGGGACATTTAAAAGTCGGCGACGACGCCGTAATTACCGCAAAATCCGCCACGAGCCACGATGTAGAACCGGGAAAAATCCTGTCCGGCATTCCTGCTTTCGACAACCGCGAATGGCTACGCTCAATTGCCGCTTTTCGGCGTCTGGGCGAAATTGCGCGCAAAGTGCGCGAGCTGGAAAAACGGTTGAATGAGTTTTTGGTTGATAAATATTAAGACAAAAAAGCCGCCTTAAATGGGCGGCTTTTTGATTCCCATTTAGAATCTCTTTTCTAATCTTATTTTGGCGGATTAGATTCAATATTGATATATCGTCTGGGGTTGTTGGGGTCTTGCCGCAAATAATCTCCAGCCCATGCAGTTTTATCGTCAAAAACGACGAAACCGATCTCCAGTACTACTTTCCGCATAGATTTTATTGGAGATCGTCCGTTTATGAATTTGGCAAGTTCATCATAATCCTTGCTTAACGAAACTTCCAAAGTGTCATCAGGCATTAAAAGCAGCGGAGTATTTTTACTTCGATTATCCATGTCAGGAAATTGACCGAAAACAATTGGAAAAGACATCAGATTGCCGGTAGCTCTTGTTTCTGGAAAATTTACGTTGACCTGTAAATATACAATTCTCTTACCCGAATTATTTTCCAATTTAAATGAAAAATTTCTAAGCCAGTCTCCATCTTCACTAAAGCTTTCATCAAATTTCCGAGCTTTTCCGCTCACTTTAAGCTCTGAAATCTTTATTATAGGTTTGTGTGAGTAAGCGAGTTTTACGATTTTCTCCTGTTCTTGAGAATTTTCCTGTTTAGCGTAAACGACAGGCGTCCATCCGTTGATTCCGGCTCCGATCAAATAACTGAAAACGATTCCCGCTAATAAACAAAAAGAACCGAGTAAGGCTTTATATTTCATAGTTTCTCCTCCCAAAACCGTATTATGCGGAAAAGTTGAAGATAAAAGCGACTCAAACAAAACTTGCTGATTTGAACAGCCGAATTTGTTTGCAAAAGTTAAAATCCGAGTACCAGGATTGTTGCGACGCGAACAGATTACGCTCGATATAAATCGCCTGTCAACAAAAAATCAAACTCCCTCCTTATTGAAATAAATTCGACTACTGTTGCGCTCTTTGCAGAAAAGTTTTATATCTTTTCTCACCTTCAATGAGCGTCGAAGCCACAAAAATTTTTTCCGTCAAAACCGCCGAAACCGAAACAGTCGGTGACCGAAAACTGTGGCTTTTTTCGCCCGCCGTTGATTTGGGTGTTTTTGCTGGAAGCGCCGTTTTGTCGCTCATGCTTTTGGCAATCGGCGCGCAATGCGGAATTTTAAATGACGAATCGCCCGATTGGACTTGGATTTCGGCAGTTTTGCTGGTTGATGTTGCGCACGTTTGGGCGACCGGATTTCGGGTTTATTTCGATCCGGGGGAATTAAAGCGGCGAATCTGGCTTTATTCGCTCGTTCCGCTTTTCGGTTATTTGGTCGGCGTCGCGCTTTATTCGGAAAGCGCAAATCTTTTTTGGCGCATGTTGGCTTACGTCGCGGTTTTTCATTTTGTGCGACAACAATACGGTTGGGTGCGGCTTTATCGAGCGAAATTAAAAGAGCAAAACGATTGGGGAAAATGGATTGATACGGCTGCGATTTATCTGGCGACCGTTTATCCGCTCATTTACTGGCACGCGAATTTGCCGCGCAATTTTCAATGGTTTGTGCAAAACGATTTCAGTGCGCTACCGCAAATTTTGGAAAAAATCGCTTTTCCGATTTACGTTTTCGCGCTCGCCGTTTACGCGCTGAAATCAATTTATCTGGCTTTGTTCAAAAACTTTTACAATCCGGGCAAAGACATCGTAGTTTTGACGACCGCCGTTTGCTGGTATTTGGGAATCGTTCAATTCGATTCGGATTACGCTTTTACGGTGACGAACGTCATTATTCACGGCGTACCGTATTTTGCGATTGTCTGGTTTTATGCGAAAGCAAAGCGCGAAACGGCGGCGAAAACTTATCGTTTGTTTTCGAGCAACATCGTCTTTTTTCTTTCGATTCTGTGGCTGCTGGCTTACGCCGAAGAAATTTTATGGCATCGTTCGGTCTGGCACGAACGCGAATGGCTTTTCGGGGCGGGCTGGAATTTTGAGGATTGGAAAATGTATTTTGTGCCGCTGCTCGCTTTGCCGCAAATAACGCATTATGTTTTGGACGGTTTTATCTGGCGGCGCAAGTCGAATCAAAACCTGCGTATTATTGAGCGATGAAAAATCTCGTTTCGACAATTTTAATTTTAGCCGCGTTTGCTCTGGCGTGCGGCGGTTCGGATTCCGGCGATTCGAGCAGCGGCGGCATTTTTTCGTTTGGCGACGAAACGGGCGAAGCAAATCAGCTCGCAGCAAAAGCCAACGAAAATTTAATAAAAATCGGCAAAATTCACAAAGCCAACGCCAAAAAACTCGACGATTTGCAGGACGCGATGCGCGAGCGCGACACGGCGCGGACGCAGCAAATTTTGGAAGAATTGATAAATGCGATTGAAGAAGGCTTGAGCTTGGGCGAACTGGCTTACACCAGAGTCAGCGAAGCCGCCGGAAAAAAGACGAATGAAATTTTTTCGGAATATCTGCGTTTGAAAAAAGAAGTTTTGAGAAAGCAAATTGACGCTTACGAATTTCGCCTCAAAGTCGCCAGAGATTTGCGCGACAAATTCGGAAGCAACAAGCCGGAAGAGATCGAGCGCGCCAAAGCCGATTTCGCCGTGAATCAGGAAAATTTTCAAAAACTCTGGGACGCCGCCGAAGATTTAAACGAACGCGCCAATCGCCTCGCCCGCGAAAACCCATCAAAAATCAAGATTAAGTAGTTTATCGAGTTTATCGAGTTTGTTGAGTTTATCGAGTAAAAATCAGTGAAGAAAGAAAGGTTCAGTTATGGCTTCTTTTAAGAAATTTGAGGAGATTCAGGCTTGGCAAAAGGCTAGACAAGTTACTCGTGAGATTTATGAAATTACAGCGCGGGGTGAATTTACAAAAGATTTTGGATTACGTGACCAAATTCGCCGCGCAGCAGTTTCGATTATGGCAAATATAGCCGAAGGACACGGGCGGCGTTCTAACAAAGAGTTTGCCAATTTCTTAAACATCGCTCGCGCTTCCGTAGCTGAAGTACAGTCACATTTATACGTTGCGCTGGATTTAAATTATATCAAGCAAGATGGTTTCTCTCGTGTTTACGATTTACTCGAAGAAATCTCTCGAATGACAATATCACTTGCAAAGCATCTACTTTCAAAACCCTAAGCACTCAAAAAGTTTATCGAGTTTGTCGAGTTTGTCGAGTTGCGAGTATTTCTCGATAAACTCGACAAACTCGATAAACTCGATAAACTAATTATCCAAGTTGTATTCGCGCAGGCGGCGGTAAAGCGTCGAGGGAGAAATGCCGAGCAGTTCGGCGGTTTTGCCTCGATGCCAGTTGGTTTGTTCGAGCGCGTGGATGATTTGCTGGCGTTCAACTTCGTGCAGGGCGAGCGGCGAGCCGTTTCCGTTGGTTGCGGCAACTGAGACGTGGCTGTTTCCGTTAACCGCGCCGTTTCCGTTAACGTTACCGTTGCCGTTTGCGCCGGCAAAATGCGGCGTGCCGTTTCCGTTGGAAAAGACCGGAACTTGAACGCTTTTGTCAGTTCCGGCGACTTCCGGCGGCAATTCTCTGAGGGTAATTACGCCCGTGTCGCACAGCAAAACTGCGCGCTCCAAGCAATTTTTCAATTGCCGGACGTTGCCGCGCCATTTGTAAGCGCGGAGAGCTTCGAGAGCATCTTTCGACAATTTCGGAGCGTTCGCGCCGGCGAGCTGTTTGAGCAGATGTCTAGCGAGCGGTTCGATGTCGTCGCGGCGTTCGCGGAGCGGTTGCAGATGAATGCCGAAAGTGTTGACGCGGTAAAGCAAATCCATACGGAAAGCGCCTTCGTTGACGGCTTCTTCGGGGATGCGATTCGTCGCGGCGACGAGCCGGACGTTGACTTCGACTTTGCGAGTCCCGCCGACACGGAAAAACGAGCGGGTTTCGAGAGCGCGAAGCAATTTCGATTGCAGCGCCATCGGCATTTCCATTATTTCGTCCAAAAACAGAGTGCCGCCGTCGGCTAATTCAAAAAGACCGAGCTTGCGATTTTTAGCGCCGGAAAACGCGCCTGATTCGTAACCGAAAAGCTCCGATTCAAGAAGCGAATCGGGCAAGGCGGCGCAGTTTAAATCAACGAAAGAATTGTTCGCCCGCTTCGACATTCGGTGAATCGCCTGCGCGATCAGCTCTTTGCCCGTTCCCGATTCGCCCGTTACTAAAACCGAAGCGTCCGAAGGCGCAACGCGCTCGACGAGCCGCAGAGTGTCTTTCATCGCTTTTGATTCGGCGATGATGTCGGTTTGCGGAATGCTGCATCGTTCGATTGTGGCGCGCAGGCGTTGATTATCGGTGCGAAGATTGCGTTTTTCCGACGCTTTTTTGACTAGCGCCGAAAGCTCGACGATGCGATAAGGCTTGGTTAAATAATCGTAAGCGCCGAGCTTCATCGCCTCGATTGCCGAGTCAACCGTTGCCTGCCCCGTGAGCATAATCGTTTCGGGCGGATTCGGGCGGCGGTCGCGGATGCGGCGCAGCAGATCAATACCGTTCAAACGCGGCATCGAAATGTCGCAGAGCAGAACGTCGTATTCTTTTTTCTCAAGCAAAGACCAGGCTTCTTCGCCGTCTGAGGCAACTTCGGTGTCGTAACCTAAACGGCGCAATTCTTTTTGAATCACCAAACGCAAATTGGTTTCGTCATCAACTACAAGCAAACGAGTCATTGTAATTTGCAGATTTCAGATTTCGGATTATAAGGCGAAGATGGGGTTTTAAAGTTTTTAATCCGAAAACCGAATCATTTTTCAGGGGCATTATCAAATTTAATTGGAAGCGAAATGGTAAATGTCGAACCGATTCCGACGGTGGAGCGGACGTTGAGACTTCCGCCGTGCTCGGTAACTATACCATAACAGACAGCCAAACCTAAACCAGTTCCTTTGCCGACTTCTTTGGTCGTAAAGAATGGCTCGAAAATTTTAGCAATATTTTCCGGCGGAATGCCGATGCCGGTGTCCTCGATTTCGAGAAAAACCCTTTGACGACGGGCATAAGCGCGAAACGTCAAGCGTCCTCCGTCGGGCATCGCGTCAATCGCGTTTGTCGCCAGCGCGATAATGGCTTGTTGAATTTGCCCTTCGTCGGCGGAAACTTTGGGCAAATCGGAATTGATTTCAACCGCAATTTCGACGTTTCTGCCGCGTTTTTGATGTGCGAGAAGATTTGTCGAAGAGCGAACGATTTGGGCAACGTCGGCGAGCATTTGTCTGCCGGTGCGAACGCGCGAAAAATCGAGCAGACCGTTGGTGATTGATTTGCAGCGGAAAGCCTCGCTGCGGATTAAGTTTAGATAATCGCGCAAATCGTCGGCGTCTTCGCCGGTTCCGTAAGCG
>DASWLV010000035.1:0-9430 GCA_036400075.1 Pyrinomonadaceae bacterium | reverse complement strand
TGTTCGTTGCAAAAGCAATCTACAACGAGCGACGAACAACGAACAACGAACAAATCGTAAATGAGCAGTAGAATCGAAACAGCAGCGGCAGCGACCGCCTCACGAAACACCGCGCCGGCAAAAAAAGAATCGCCGAATCCGGTTAGAGTCGTCGGCTTTGACGCAGAGCGTTTTCAAGCGCCTTTTGCGCTACGCTGCGGCGCGCTTTTGATTGATTATTTGCTTTTGGTGTCGGCTCCGGCGGTGACGTTTTTGATGGCGTCGTCGAGAGGCTTGAGCGGCGTCAAGCTCTGGCGCGATCCGTCGCTTTCCGTCGGCTGGTTGATTGCGCTGCTGGTTCTGGTTACGAATTTCATCATTTTGCCCGTCGTTTTGGGCAGAACAATCGGAAAATTCGCTACGGGATTGCGAGTTGTGGCGCAGGACGGCAGCAATCCGACTTTCGGTGCGGCAGCCCTGCGGCATCTTGTCGGCTATCCGCTGACGCTGCTTACCGGCGGATTGGGTTTCGCGTTTGCCGCTTTTAATCGAAAGGGACGCGCGCTGCACGATTTTGTTGGCGGAACGATTGTCGTCCGAGCCAGCCGCCGCATTCAAAGAACCAAAACGCTGGCGAAATAAAACTTGAATTATGCCCGAATTAATTATCAAACACGGCGACCGCTCGCCGGAAAAACTTGTCCTCGAACGTCTCAGAACTACCATCGGGCGTTCGACGCGCAGCGACATTTGCATTCCCGACCCGTTTGCGTCGCGCGTTCACGCCGAATTGCGGCGCGAAGGCGACCGCTTCATTTTGCAGGATTTAGGCTCGGCAAACGGCACGCGCTTTAACGGGCAGCCGCTAACGGGCGAAATTCCGATTGATACCGGCGACCGTTTTCAAATCGGCGAAACCGTTTTTGAATTCCTTGAGCCGCGCGCGGTCAGTCAAACTCTGGTCGGCGACGGAGACGATTTTAACCCGTCGGTGACGATTTCCCTCTCCGCCAACAAATCAGCCACAGAGCTTTTTCAATCAATCGAAAAAGCTCGCCAAGCCGAGCTTTCCACAAAAAAAGTCAAAACCCAGACCGACCTTTTAGGCTTAATCAGCAAAGTCGGCGTGACTCTGCTCGCCGCGACGACGCTTGAGGAAACTTTGCAGCAAGTCGCCGATCTCGTTTTCGAGGCTGTTCCCGCTGAACGCTGCGTTATTATGCTGCGCAACGAAGAGGAAGAACAGCGCGAGGATTGCGAAAAAGGAATGAAAATCGCCGTCGCGCGTCTGCGAGAAAAATCGGACGATTTCGGTGACATCCGCGTTTCGCGCTCGGTTTTGCGCGAAGTGGTGGAAAATCAGAAATCCGTTCTGACATCCGACGCGCAGCACGATCCGCGTTTTGCTTCGCAAACCATGGTTTTGCAAGGCATCCGATCGGTTCTCGCAGTGCCTCTGTCGAACAAAAACGATGTTTTCGGTTTGATTTACGCCGATTCGCCCGTTTCGGAAACGACTTTCACCGAAGACCATCTCAAAGTTTTAACGACTTTGGCGAGCGTCGCCGCGATTCGAGTTGAAAACACCAGGCTTTTGGAAGAAAGAATGGAGCGCGAGCGGATGGAGCAGGAATTGGCGCTGGCGACCGAGATTCAACAGAAATTTCAGCCTTCCGCGCCGCCTATTATTCCGGGTTTTGAATTGCAGGGAATCAGTTTTTCGTGCTACGAGATCGGCGGCGATTATTACGATTTTATCCAGCGCGAAGATGAAAAAATGCTCGTCGCGCTCGGCGACGTTTCGGGCAAAGGAACCGCCGCCGCGCTGTTGATGAGCAGTCTGCACGCCTCGATTCACGCGCAAATAGCCGCGCGCACGACGCTGCTCAACACCGTGACCGCAGTTAATAAATATCTGGCTCAAAACACGCCGCCGAATCGTTTTGTGACGCTTTTTGTCGCCGAGCTGGACCAGCGCGACGGCACTCTCGCTTTTGTCAACGCCGGACACAATCCGCCGCTCATCGCGCACGTTGACGGGACGGTCGAACAGCTCGCATCGGGCGGTTTCCCGCTCGGAATTTTGCCCGACGCGGTTTACGAAATCGGACAAACGAAATTGGAAAGAGGCGAAGCTCTGGTCATTTATTCCGACGGCGTGAATGAAACCGTAAATCGTCAGGACGAGGAATTCGGAATGGAAAGATTGTCGGCGGTCGTTAAAGAAAATCTGCACCGCACTGCGGCTGGTTTGCGCGACCGAATCGAATCGGCTCTGTCAGCATTCGCCGACGGCGCCGATGCGCCCGATGACATCACGCTCGTTATCGTCAAACGACAGTAATTTTAACGCAGAGACACAGAGAATTTAAATAAAACAACAATGCCCGTTTAGCGGCGGGCAAGCCCGCCGCTAAACGAAAGTTTCTTTTTATTTTTGTGCTATATTTTGCGCAGAATTTCGAGCATTTGCTCGTGAACGACGCCGTTTGTAGCGAGAATCTGCGGGCGATAAATATCAAATTTTGCGCCGTCGTAATGTGAGACGCGACCGCCCGCTTCTTCCACGATTAAAGCTCCGGCTGCCGTGTCCCAAGGGCTTAAGCCTTCTTCCCAAAAACCTTCAAAACGCCCGCAAGCGACATAAGCCAAATCAATCGCCGCCGAACCGTCGCGCCGGACTGCTTGCGCGTTTAAGACAAATTTGGAAAACAATTCGACAAAACGTTCTCTTGTTTTTATGTCGTATGGAAACCCCGTGACAACCAATGCGCGGTCGAGGTTTTCAACCGAGGAAGGCTGAATTCGCCGACCGTTTAAAGTCGCGCCGCCTCCGCGCTCGGCGGCAAACATTTCGTCGCGGGTCGGATCGTAAATCGCACCGATTTGCAGTTGTCCTTCGCGCTCCAATCCGATCGAAACGCAGAAACACGGATAACCGTGCGAAAAATTCGTCGTCCCGTCGAGCGGATCAATTATCCAGCGAAAGCGGCTTTCGCTGGATTCGACAATGACTTCGCCCGCTTCTTCCGCCAAAATCCGATGTCTCGGAAAATGCGTTTTGATTTGCCCGACAATATATTCTTCCGCCGCAATATCGGCTTCGGTGACAATGTTTTTGTCGCCTTTATCAGTGGTTTTTAAAACGCGCCCGAATTTCTCCAAAAGAATCAATCCAGCTTCACGCGCAACGTTTTGAGCAAAATTTAACAAGGCAAAATCTCCAAATAGATAAAATCTATCATAAAGAAGAGCGAATAAAGGAAAAGGAGAAGAGGAGATAAAGAACAAGAATTTCCTCTTCTCCTTTTCTCCTCTTCTCCAAGTGCTTTTTAACTATTGGTTATCTGTATTTGTGTTCTTTAGCGTAGGTGTAAGCGAAATAGGCGCAGATGAAGTGGATAATCCAGCCCAAAGTTCCGGCTGAACCGATCCACGAAACGCCCGTCAGCAGCAGCCACAAAACGCCCCACAAAATTTGTCCGTTATAAATCTGTCCGGTTCCGGGAATCAGGAAACTCAGTAGTCCGGCGATAAAAGGATCACGCTCTTTCATTTCGTTTGTTTGTTACCTCCGCCTTAAATTTACGAAGTTTTTTGCGGTTTGTTCTGAAAATTTTTACCACAGAGCGCACAGAGTTTTACACAGAGAAGTCACCGAAGAAATCAATAAACTCTCTGTGTTTTCTCTGTGACTTCTCTGTGTTCTCTGTGGTGAAGTTAACCGGCTTTTTCCTGCAATTGGTTTTCGTCCGGTTCTTCGACTTTGTAAACATCCAGAATTTTGCCGCGAAAAACGTCTAAAAACGCCTGCACGCCGGGGTCTTCCTCAGCCATTTTCCAGAGTTCGCCTTTTTCGCGTTTTTTCAGCGTTTCTTCCGGCGAAAGTTGGGCTTCGATTGATAAACCACTGACTGAAACCGCAACCGGCAATTCGCGCCCGAAAAGCTCCAGACAAACGCTCTGCAAAGTTTTGACGTTTTCCGGTTTTTCCCAGGTTATTTGGTGATGTTTGTGATTGGCGGCAAATTCGATTAGCAATTCATTGCCGCCGTTTTTGACAAAATTCGCTTTTTCAATCGAAAGAGCAAGCCACATTAAATTTCGCTCTTCAAATTTTTGCACGAGCGTTTCGCGCAAATCACCGTTTGGCGCATCGAGCTTCGGCGCAATTTTTTCAGCTTTCGCGGCGGCGAAATCAATGACTTCGGCGGGCGCGATTGTTGCAGCCTGCGCGGTCGCCGCAGTTTGAAAACTCGGACGCGAAGGAGGAACGAAATTGGAAATATGATTGCTTTGGCGATGCTCGACCGCAGCCGAATCGAGCGGGGCGAGCGCTTGAAAAGATGTCGGCGGCGCAAAACTTTTCGGAGCGCTGAACTGCGCCGAAGAAGATTCCCAGGGCGGCGTTTCGATTTCGCTCTTGGTCGGTTTATTTCCAGACGGCGTCGAATTTGAAGGGAAATTTCCGCCGCCGTTCGTCAAAGCGGCTTCAAGCTGAGCGAGACGTTCGAGAATTTTTTCGATTGAAGCGACACGGTTCATTTCAATCAGCTTGACCAAACCGACTTCCAGAACGTAGCGCGGCTGCAAAGCCTCTTTCAGTTTTGTTTCGGTTTCGCCTAATGAATGGAAAAATCTGGTTAAATCCGACTCGGTAAAAACCGATGAGTATTTTTCCAATTCCTCTAAATTTGTCGAAGAAGATTCAATTAAATGTTCGGCGTCGCCCGCGACTTTGACGACGAGCAAATCACGCAAAAATGTGAGCAAATCGCGGCAGAAATTTCGCAAATCCTGCCCGCGCGAAACCAATTCGTCAACGACTTTTAAGGCTTCGGCAGGCTTTTTGTCGGCAATCGCAGCAATGACTCGGACGAGCAGTTCAGAGCTTGCAATTCCGAGCGCGATGGTTACGTCTTCAACGTCAATCTTTTCACCGGAAAAACTGATTGTCTGGTCAAACGCGCTTTGCGCGTCGCGCATCGAGCCTTCGCCGGCGCGCGCAATCTCGCGCAAAGCGGCGGCGGTAACGTTGATTTTTTCGGCTTCGGCGATTGTTTTGAGGCGTTCGACGATTTTATTTAAAGCGATTATGCGAAACTCGAATTGCTGGCAGCGCGACAAAATCGTATCGGGTAATTTGTGCAATTCGGTCGTCGCCATTATAAAAACGACTCGCGGCGGTGGTTCTTCCAGAGTTTTCAGCAGCGCGTTAAAAGACGAAGTTGAAAGCATATGAACTTCGTCAATGATGAAGATTTTATAGCGGTCTCGCGCCGGGGCGATGTCTATGTTTTCTAAAATCAGATCGCGGATTTTATCAACCTGCGTGTTTGAAGCGGCGTCGAATTCGATTACGTCCATCGAACGCCCTTCAGCGATTTCTTTGCACGAAGCGCAGGCAGTCGGATCATTGAACGAACACGGATGAACGGTCGGTTTGTCGGATTTATGACAGTTTAAGGCTTTTGCCAGAAGTCTCGCGGTCGTTGTTTTCCCGACGCCGCGCGCCCCCGAAAACAAATAAGCGTGATGCAGGCGGTCGTGTTCAATCGCATTTTTTAAAGTGCGCGTGATTGCTTCCTGCCCGGTCACTTCCTCGAAAGTTTGCGGACGCCATTTGCGGGCGATGACTTGATAAGACATAAAAGGGTTTATCCACCTCAACGCACTGAGTATTATAGAGCGATTTTGAGTTAAAATTTAAACAAGCTTACAGACTCAAAAACACTCGGCTTAAGTCAGCGGCAGATACATTTTTAGACACACGCGGGAAAAAAGCAAAGGCAGCTTATTTTGCGGGCAAACAATATCGTCTGTAAGCGCAATATTCAACTTGTTATAAAGCGCTAACTATTTTATAGTCTTAAATGAATTTCGAACTATATTATCTTTTGCTGTCAAGCAAAATTATTTCTAAAGCAATTTTTTGCCGGATGAGGTTGATTGTCTATCAGTTAATTCAGGAACAACGCTAAATCCCCAAATTGTGTATTTGCTTTTATCGGTTTTTCCTCTTCCAGTGCCTTAAAAATAGAACGAATGAAAAGTAAGAATTTTATCCGCCGACTTGTTTTGCCTTGTGCCTTGCTCGCAATAGCTTGTTTACCTGTTTTAGCTATCTTGCGAAACACAATCACTAATTCAGGTCAATCGCGGCAACAAGTAACGGCACCTGCTCACACCGCCGGCGGCAATCTCATGTCTGACAGCGCGAATTCGGAAGGGGCAACCGTCGTTTCGTCCGGCTCGGTCTTCACGCCCATCGCCTCAAATGGCAAAATTGCTTTTAACAGTCTCCGCGTGGGAGCCGGTGAGATTTTCACAATGAACTCGGACGGCACAAACCAGACGAACATTTCCAACAATTCTGATGAAGACGTTTCCGGTGAGTGGTCGCCCGACGGCGGCAAGATTGCTTTTATCAGTGATAATAACGGCAACATAGACATTTTCACGATGCAAGCCGACGGCTCGAATCAAACCCGCTTGACTACAAATGGGTCTTTTGACGATACGCCAAACTGGTCGCCGGACGGCGCAAAGATTGTTTTCGCAAGCGACCGCGACCGCAGCGGTTATGAGATTTACGTGATGGATGCGGACGGCTCGAATCAAACCCGCTTGACCAACAGCTCAGGAGTTGATTATTTCCCGAAGTTCTCGCCCGACGGCGGCAAAATTGCTTTTATCAGCCAGAGAAGCGGCAACGCAGAGATTTGGGTTATGAACGCGAACGGCTCAAACGCCGTCAATCTGACTAACAATTCAGCCGATGATTATGAGCTAAGCTGGTCGGCGGACGGTTCGCGGATTGCCTTTACCAGTCACAGAAGCGGCAACGGGGAAATATGGGTGATGAACTCGGACGGCAGCAATCCTGTTAATTTGACGAACAACGCCGCAGACGATTATCAACCGGCGTGGTCTCCCGACGGAACAAAGATAGCTTTCACCAGTCAAAGAAACGACAACACCGACATCTATGTGATGAACTCCGACGGAAGCAATCCGGCGCGACTGACAACCGATGAGCAGGACAGCTATTTCCCCTCATGGCAGCCGGTTCGCTCAAGCATCTCTGTGACGCCTGTAAGCAACGTCAACATCACATTCAGCAGCGTCACAAAAGCCGGTTACACAACAGCCGCGCCTTTAACGCAATCGCAACTGAACACTTTACCGAGAGGCTATAGCTTATTGGGAAATTCGCCGATGTATGACATTGAAACTTCGGCTTTGTATTCGGGAAGCATTAAAGTTATTTTTAATGTTCCCAATATTGCCAATGCCGAGAATTGTTCTCAACTGAGAAGCTTGCATTATGAATCGGGAATGTGGACGCCGAATACAAATGCCGTTCCGGTTTATAACGGCAGCACGAAGATTTGCACCGTCGCGCAAACGGTTTCTTCTTTGTCCCCGTTTGTTGTCGTCCAGCTCAACAAATCAATTTCGGGGCAAATCACTGCAAACGGTAATGCTTTGCCGAACGTCACGGTAAATTTAACCGGCTCTGCTTCGGCTTCCGTGCAAACGGACAATTTCGGCAACTATTCTTTTTCGGAAGTACCGTCAATTGGTAATTACACGGTTACGCCATCGTCTGCTAATTATCAATTTACTCCGCCGTCGGCAGCTTTCGAAAATCTTCCTACCGATCAAACGGCAAGCTTTACAGCAATGCAATGCTCGTTTTCGATTTCGCCAAACGGAACAAATGCCCCTGTCGCAGGCTCGATTGAAACTGTTTCCGTCACTGCTGAGGAAGGCTGTCGGTGGACGGCTGTTTCCAATGATAATTGGATTACTGTGAGCGGCGGAACACCCGGAAATGGAAACGGAGATGTTTCCTACTCTGTGGCTGCCAATACGGGAGCGCAAAGAACGGGAACAATCGCCATTGCAGGACAGAGCTTTATCGTCACGCAAGCCGCTTCGTCATACAACATCTCTGGAGCAGTTATCTACGGAACAACACCAACAAACGAAGCTGCTAAATTTGTTTCAGGAGTGTTGATATCGCCGACAGGCGTTCCTTCTGCGTCAGTTAATACCGATTCAAACGGCGCTTATCTGCTGAGTAATCTTTCCGCCGGACAATATACTGTGACACCATCAAAAAGCGGACAAGTTAACGGCATCTCTGTGTTTGATGCAACACTTGTTTTGCGCTGCGTTGCTGCCGGACCAGAGAGATGCGAATTAACTGCAAATCAGAAAATTGCAGCCGATGGCAACGGTGACAAAAGCATCAATCCGTTTGATGCAACGCTGATTCTGCGCTATATAGCCGCCGGCACACAAACAGCCAATACCGGACAAGTAGGTAATTGGAGGTTTGATCCGGTTTCTCGCCCGTATCAGCCTTTGAACGATAATGTTTCGGGCGATAACTATACAGCCATTCTGGTTGGCGAAGTCAATGGCTCCTGGACTCCGTAAACTATTAAGAACCGGAGAGCTTCGCCCGTTCAGCTTCGCACATTTGTATTTGCTGTGTGAATTTATCAATTTGCCCGGCGTCACGCGGCTGCAAAGCGTTTCCGTCGCGCAGCTCGACGAACGTTTGCAGAGTTTTTTGATACGACGAAACGGCTTCATCCCAATTGTTGATTCGTTCGGCGGCTGAAAGTTTTTCATCCGCAGCTTTGCGGGCAAATGCCATGGCGAATTTCTCGTGACACAATCCGACGTTGCGGCGATAAATGTTATTTTCCGGGTCGCTTTCCGCCAAAGCGGACATTAATTTCAACGCCTCTCGCGCGTTTTCGAGACCTTGATTCGTGTCTCCCGTGTTGGTAAATGCTTCTGATAAATCGGCGTATGCGGTCGCCAGATCGAATTGCGCTTGTTTGTTTTGGCTGTCGTTGGCGGCAAATTCGCGGCGAATCGCAAACGCCTTTTGCCGGGCTTCGAGCGCCGCCGGGAAATTTCTAACGTTAGTCAAAACAATTCCGAGCTGAAAATAAGCATAACCGACTTCGCGGCGCGCTCTGGCGTTTGTCGGGTCGTTTCGAGACAAATCTTCGAGAATTTCAATCGCTTTGCGTAAATTATTTTCGGCTTCGGCGTAATTTTCTCCCGATGCCTCGCCGATTTTCGTAAAAGCGATGGCGACGCCGCGTCTTGTTTTTCTGTCCGAAGTGTTTTGAGCCGCCAGATTTTGCCGAATCGCTAACGTTTTCCGGTAACTGTCGAGTCTTTCCGCCGCCGCATCAGGCGTTCTGCTCAAACCGTCACCGAGCGTTTCGTATGCGCGCGCCAATTCGTCCTGCGCTGCAAAGTTTTGCGGATTTTTGTCGGCTAATCGGGCGAAAATTGCGAGCGAGCGGCGATAATGATTGATGCATTCAGCCATATTGCCCTTAACTTCGGCGATGTCGCCGCGCGCGCGGTGGATTCGCCCGTATCCGATTTCCGCTTCCGTTGTTAATTGATTTTCCGG
>DASWLV010000034.1:0-3598 GCA_036400075.1 Pyrinomonadaceae bacterium | reverse complement strand
ATTAAAGGAAGAGCTTTTTTAGCATTGACGATACGTTATTTACTGAGCTACGCGCCGGGTGTTGCCGATTTGTATAAAAAAACTCTAACATCATCAAAGCCGATGCTTGACGATTCAAACTGATTGCATTGAGTTTCGAGCCAGACGGACATCGTTAACAAAAGAATTTTATGACTGTCTTTATTCTCCGAGCTTGTCTTGAAAACGGCTATCAAAATTTGCGATTCGATTAAACGAGCTTTGGCGATATGAAAATAGCTGTTATGCAGCCTTATTTATTTCCGTACATCGGCTATTTTCAATTATTAAATGCCGTTGATAAATTCGTCGTTTTTGACGACGTAAATTTTATTAAAAAAGGCTGGATAAATCGAAACAATATTCTGGTGAACCAGCAAAAATATCTTTTCACCGTGCCTCTAAAAGATGCGAGCCAGAATAAGCTGATTAAAGAAATTGAAATTGCCGAGGGCGATTGGCAGAAAAAGTTTTTGAAAACCCTGTCGCAAAGTTATAAAAAAGCCGAATTTTTCGACGAGACTTTCGCGCTTATTGAAAAAACTGTGTATTCCGGCGAATCTTTCATTTCTAAACTGATTTTTGGGAGCTTGCTCCTTCTCAAAGACGCGCTCAGGATAAACACGGAAATCGTGCCGAGTTCGGAGATTTATAATAACCGCGAGTTGAAAGCGCAAGACCGAATTTTGGATATTTGTAAACAGGAAAAAGCGTCTGAATACGTTAATCCGGCGGGCGGAATTGAATTGTATGACCGCCGAATGTTCTTCGAAAATGGAGTAAAGCTGTTTTTTCTTAAAACCCAGCCCTTCTCTTACCGGCAATTCGGCGATGAATTTGTGCCGCATCTTTCGATTATTGACGTTTTGATGTTTAACGGCGCGGCGGGAACGCGCGAGCTTTTGTCGAAATACGATTTAGATTAAAAAATGACGGGCGAATACAGAAAAATTGTCGAGCATTACGAAAACTGTCTGGCGCTGTACGGCGACACTCCGCGCGGTGTTGATTGGACGAAAGAAGCCGAAGTTGATGTTCGATACCGGGTTATGCTCGAAGTGATTCGCCGAAATGATGCGGGCGCAATCGGTTTGCTCGATTTCGGCTGCGGAACGTCGCATTTATACGAATATATTTTGCGAAACGACGTGAACGGAATTGAATACAGCGGGCTTGATCTTTCCGAAAAATTTATTGAAGTTTCAAAAAACAAATTCCCAAACATTAATTATTATCAAGCCGACATCATTAAAAACCCGGACGCAGTTCCAACCTTCGATTACATCGTGATGAACGGCGTTTTGACGGAAAAGCGCGAATTGAGCTTTGATGAAATGTGGGAATACGCGCAAACGCTGCTCGCCCGCGTGTTTGAAAAAGCGCGGCGCGGCGTCGCTTTTAACGTGATGGCGAAAACGGTTGATTGGGAGCGCGACGATTTGTTTCATCTGCCGATGGACACGCTGGCGGCGTTTCTGGTCAAAAAGCTGTCACGCAATTTCGTCATCAGAAGCGATTACGGGCTTTACGAATACACGACTTATCTTTACAGGTGAACGAGATGAAAAAAGTTGTAATTTTCGGCACGCAGGATTTCGCCGAACTCGCGCATTATTATCTGACAAACGATTCGCCCTACGAAGTAGCGGCTTTTTCGCTTTCGCAGGAATATCTCAACGCGGACGAATTTAAAGGTCTTCCGGTTGCGGCGTTTGAAAACGTCGAGGAAAAATATCCGCCCGACGATTTTGCTTTCTTTGCTCCGATGTCGCCCAGAAAAATGAGCCGTCTGCGCGCCGACATTTATAATCAAATCAAAGCGAAAGGCTACGAATTAATCAGCTACATCAGCTCGAAAGCCACCCGTTTTAACAACGAAATCGGCGACAATTGTTTTATTTTGGAAGACAACACGCTCCAGCCGTTTACGAACATCGGCAATAATGTCGTGATGTGGAGCGGCAATCATATCGGGCATCACGGCACAATCGAAGACCACGTTTTTTTCACGTCTCACGTCGTTTTGTCCGGTCACTGCACCATCGAGCCGTTTTGCTTTTTCGGCGTTAATTCAACAATTCGCGACGGACTGCGGCTTGCCGAAGGAACGCTCGTCGGAATGAGCGCCAGCGTTACCAAAAATACCGAAGAATGGGGAGTTTACCTCGGAAATCCGGCTAAAAAGCTCGAAAATAAATTGAGCCACGAAGCAATGTAAGGTTTATGCGCTGGATAAAAAAAGGACGGATTTTCGATCCGCAAAACAATTCGTCAGGCTGGATTAAAAATTATGCGGCAATTCCCGTCGCAGATTTGATTGACGGTGAAACTCTCCGAATTTATTTTTCGACGAGAGACGAAAAAGGTCGAAGTCTGCCGACCTTTATAGAAGTCGCGCCCGATAAACCCGAAGAAATAAAATACGTCCACAATGCGCCGATTTTACCGCTCGGCGAGCCGGGAACTTTTGACGACAGCGGAATTATGCCGTCGTGCATCGTTAATCTCGAAAATCGAAAATTGCTCTACTATATCGGCTGGAATCCGCAAGTAACCGTTTCTTACAGATTAAGCGTCGGTTTAGCCGAAAGCTTCGACGGCGGAAAAACTTTTCAAAAAGTTTCTCGCGGTCCGGTTTGCGACCGCAGTTTTGACGAGCCGTTTTTCAATACAGCTCCTTATGTCATAAAAGAAAACGAGATTTGGAAAATGTGGTACGCCTCTTGTACCGAATGGAGCATCGTCAACGATCATCCCGAACCGCATTACCACATCAAATACGCCGTTTCGACAAACGGCATTGATTGGCAAAAAACTCAAATCGTCTGTATTGATTATGATGATAAATTTACCGAAGCCATCGGAAAACCGTGCGTTTACCGTGAAGACGAAATTTTTAAAATGATTTATTCTCACCGCAGCGTCACGGATTATCGAACTGACCGCGAGAAAAGTTACCGGCTCGGTTACGCCGAATCGAAAGACGGCGTTGTTTGGCAGCGAAAAGACGACGAAATCGGTATCGGTTTTAGCGAAGAGGGCTGGGATTCTGTGATGCAGGAATATGCGGCGACTTACGTTTTCAAAGGAAAACGTTATCTCATCTACAACGGAAACGGTTTCGGACAAACAGGCTTTGGTTATGCAATCCAGGAACAAACCTAAAGTCGCCGTTTTTATGGTGGCTTATAATCATGCCCGTTATATCGCGCAAGCGATTGAAGGCGTGTTAATGCAGGAAACCGATTTCCCCTTTAAATTATTTATCGGCGAAGATTGTTCGACTGACGAAACCCGAAACATTTGTTTGAGTTTTAAAGAAAAATACCCGAATAAAATCAATTTAATCTTAAACGAGAAAAACCTTGGCGGGGCGCCTAACGCGCTGAACGTTTACAAAGTTTGTTTTGAATACGGCGATTATGTCGCAATGTGCGAGGGCGACGATTACTGGACGGATTCGCGCAAACTGCAAAGACAAATTGATTTTCTCGAAGCTAATCCTGATTTCTCCGTTTGTTTTCATCCCGTCAAAATCATTTATGAAGAAAGCGGGGAGGAAAAAATAACAAATGAAAAT
>DASWLV010000033.1:0-7963 GCA_036400075.1 Pyrinomonadaceae bacterium | reverse complement strand
AATGGCAGACGAAACGAAAAAAGTATTGGTGACGGGCGCGGGCGGATTTATCGGCAGCCATCTGGTCACATATTTAAAAAATAAAGGATATTGGGTGCGCGGCGTTGATATTAAAGAGCCGGAATTTTCCCGCTCGGACGCCGACGAATTTGAATTGCTCGATTTACGGCGCTGGGATAATTGTTTGCAGGCGACGCGCGGCGTTGCGGAAGTTTACGCGCTCGCCGCCGATATGGGCGGGATGGGATTTATCTCAAACCATCACGCGCAGATTTTGCACAACAATTCGCTCATCAATATTCACACGCTCGAAGCCGCGCGCGTGAACAACGTAAAACGCTATCTTTACACATCGAGCGCCTGTATTTACCCCGAACATCTTCAGGAAGACGCCAACGTGACGCCTTTAAAAGAAGCGGACGCTTATCCGGCAATGCCGCAAGACGCCTACGGCTGGGAAAAGCTAGTCACCGAACGACTCTGCACGCATTATCGAGAAGATTACGGAATTGAAACCAGAATCGTGCGTTTTCATAACATTTTCGGCGAATTGGGGACCTGGGAAGGCGGGCGCGAAAAAGCTCCGGCAGCGATGTGTCGCAAAATCGCTTTTGCGAAATTGACGGGCAAAACCGAAATCGAAATCTGGGGCGACGGCGAACAAACGCGCTCATTTTGCTATATTAACGATTGCGTCGAAGGCATTTATCGTTTGATCCGCTCTGATTACGCAGAGCCTTTAAATTTGGGGCAAGACCGAATGGTGACGATCAACGGGCTTGCCGATATTATCGCGGAAATCGCAGGCGTTAAAATCTCGAAAAAGCACATTGACGGACCGATGGGAGTTCGTGGCAGAAATTCCGACAATACTAAACTGCGCGAAGTTCTCGGTTGGGAACCGGCTATTTCGCTTGAAAACGGTTTGCGCGAAACTTATCGTTGGATTGAAGAGCAGGTTCGCGCGCAGTTGAAAGATTAAATTTGATTAATGCTCTAAAAGCGATGTTTATTATTTATCCACAAATGAACACCGATAATTTAATCTGATCTGATCAGTGTGAATCCTTATTTCTCGGTGGACAATTTTCTTTATTATTAGTTTTAGCTCACAACCGGATTTTTACAGCTAAAGTTTTTTTATTCACCTTTACGGTTCACTAATTTTAATTATGCAATCAAAAATTTCAGTCATTGGTTTGGGAAAATTGGGCGCTAGTATGGCGGGCGCGTTCGCTTCGCGTGGATTTGAAGTCGTCGGGGTTGATGTCAACGAACGTTCCGTTAATCTTGTCAACGAAGGGCGCGCGCCGGTTCAGGAAACCGATTTGGATAAATATATCGAAGAAAACAAAGCTCGAATTCGCGCGACGACGAGCCACGAAGACGCGATTTTAAATTCCGACATTTCTTTCGTCATCGTCCCGACTCCGAGCGATGAAAAGGGGGCTTTTTCGCTCCAATACGCAGCTTGGGCTTTTAAAGAAATCGGGAAGGCTCTGCGAAAGAAAAACGGTTATCACAACATCGTTTTAACTTCCACCGTTTTACCGGGCGCGACTCGCTACGGTTTGCTGCCGATTTTAGAAAAAGAATCGGGGAAAAAATGCGGCGCGGATTTCGGGCTGTGCTACAGCCCCGAATTTATCGCTCTCGGCAGCGTAATACGCGATTTTTTGAACCCTGATTTTCTGCTTCTCGGAGAATTTGACGAACGCGCGGGAAATCAGCTCGAACAAATTTACACGGAAACGATGTTCGGCAATCCGCCGTGCAAACGGATGAGTCTGGAAAATGCGGAGTTGACGAAAATTTCGGTCAACAGTTTTGTCACGACGAAAATCACTTTCGCCAATATGCTTGCCGATTTGTGCGAGCGAGTTCCGGGCGGAAACGTTGACGTTGTAACGGATGCGCTCGGCGCTGACAAACGAATCGGACGGAAATATTTGACCGGCGCTCTGGGTTACGGCGGACCGTGTTTTCCGCGCGATAACGTTGCTTTGAGCTATATCGCCCGCGAAATGGGGACTCGTGCCCACATTTCTGAGACGACCGACGATTTTAATCGCTCGATGGCTGAGAAAATCGCTGAAAAGCTGCGCCCCGTCGTTCAGGACGGCGTGACAACGGCAATTTTGGGGCTGTCATACAAACCGTTTTCGCATGTCGTCGAAGAATCGCAAGGTGTTTATCTTGCGAACGCTTTGTCCCAAGCCGGCGCTCGCGTCGTCGCTTATGACCCGCTTGCAGGGGAATCCGCGAACGCCGAATTAAAAGGCAAAGTTTTGATTCTGGATTCGGCGAAAAAATGTTTGGAGCAAGCCGAAGTAGTTTTAATCACGACCCCCGATCCTGAATTTCAAACTTTGACTTACACGGATTTTAACCCGGAGTTCAGCAAAATTACGGTTATTGATTTTTGGCGAATTTTACGCAATGAACTGCAAAATCGCCCGAACATTGAATACGTTCCGGTCGGTTGCAGCACAAATGACGAAGAAAACTCTACGCGGCTGCGTAAATTGTGGCACGTCGAACGTTTTTAAATTTAAAACCACAGATAAATCACAGGCAATAGAAAACCGGTTAAAATCTTTGCCTCACAGGCGAAAATTTTAAACCTTAACCCAGAGAGGACAATAAAATGAGTAAGGAAAATAAAAACTTATCCCGCCGGAACTTTATAGCCGCGGGTTCTGCAGCCGCGGCATCTATTATTGCTATAGAAGCGAAAGCCGCACCGGATTCAAATGCCATCACGGAAAGTGCTAACAACACTGCGACTAAAGCAGGAGTTTTGAGTAATGACCCGGTTTACACCGAGTCAGTTCAAACTTTAACAAATAAAACGATTTCGAGTCGTTACAACACCCTCGGAACCGAATATCTCAATGTCAAAGAATTTCCGATAACCGGAACTGACATCACCTTCGCATTAGATTCCGCGATAAGTGCTTTATCATCGGGCGGGCAGATTTTGATTCCGCGCGGAGAATGGACTACCAACGGCGGTCATGAAATAACTAATTCGATTTCAATTGAAGGCGTTGGTTCAACTCTAAGCCCAGGCATTTATGCCACTAATATTAAATTGAATGCCAGTCAAAGTTCGTACATGTTTCGTTTACAAACAATTCGTCAAAATTGTTCGTTGAAGAATTTGTTAATCAACCTGTCAGAAAACTCACAGGCGACCGGGTTATTGATGACAGATAGCGGTTCAACCGGAAGGATTATTTATTTCACGCGTCTTGAAAATGTGGGCTTCAAAGGCGGACTTTATGGAATAAAAGTAGACAGCGTAGACCCAGACGACCAGTTTGAATGTATTTTAAATCGTTTTGAAAGCGTGTCTTTCCTAGGCTGCCAAACAGGATTTTACTGTAATACAATTAACGGCAGTTATGAGTTTGACAACTGCTATTTCAGCATCAAGACTCCTTCGGGAGTAGCTGTAGAGTGTACAACGATGGGTAGTTTGTCACTCGCACATTGTGATTTTGTTGGAAATTCAACGCATTCCAGTACTACGTTGCCAACCGATGGCTCGGTTATTCTGAAAACACACGGTGTATTCAACAGTATTAGTTTCTTCAACTGTCAGGACGAGAACGTACAGTACGCCTATAGAAATACGTCTAATCCCTACGAAACTGTTGCGGTGGTTTATCGAAACTGCTTGCTTCAGTCGAAATTTTATTTTACGGCAAATGGGGCGGTTCTTTTTGATTCGTGCCGGCTGAACGTAACGGGAGGTGCTGCGCAAGTCAAAGATACGACAACTGCTTATGCGAAAGTTTATTTGAAGGGAGTGAACGATATTTTCGATACTACGCCACCGCCAGAGCCACCAACGCCGCCGCCGCCGCCGCCGCGAATAGACAATTTCGACCACGATTACTCGCGAGTTTTTTACGAAGCAGTAAATGTTGTTAGTAGGACAAAACAACCGGGAAGTACCTATCATGAAATTAATGCCACACGCGGGATCATCAATATTCCAGCACTGGCTAGTTCCTATGTTGTTTATAACTATTTAGTTACGGCGGACTCTATTATTCTTGCCCAATTGAGAACTTATGACAGCGGAGGTGCGAGGATCAATTACATTGTGTCCTATGCCGGCTATTTCATAATCTATTTGACACAGGGCGCGGCAACGTCACTTAACATCGGATTTAAAGTTGAGTCAGGACTGTTTTAGTTCAGTGGCGTTCACACCGATAAGGAATTGATGCTGCGTGAACGTATTGGAAATCTTTTGATTGCCGGAAAAGTTTATCAGGACGCGAAAACTGCAAAAAAAAGATTAGTCAAAAGACTCACAAAAGGTGCGGAGTTAAGGTTAGGAGGATTTCAAAGTGCGGTTGAAATTTTAATCGCAATTTAAGATTCTATTTCATAGTCGGTTTGGCATGATTAGCCAAACCGACTATATTTATTAGTGTGCAAACCGATGCGAATTGAGATTGTTTTTCCTTGTCACAACAGGCGCGAGCTAACTTTGCAATGCCTTCGCAGTCTGGAGCGGATTGATAAAACCGGCTTAGATGTGCATATTGTGGCTGTTGACGATGGCTCGACGGACGGCACGAGCGATGCTATCCGCCGCGAATTTCCCGATGTCGAGATTTTCACTGGCGACGGCAACTTGTGGTTTACCGCCGGAACGAATCGCGGCATTGAAGCGGCTTTGAAACACGAGCCGGATTACGTTCTCTGTATCAACGACGACGAGATTTTCGATTCCCGATTTTTGCGTCGAATGGTTGACACTGCCGAAGCGAATCCGCGCTCGGTGGTCGGCGCTCTGCTCGTTTTGTGGGACGATATGAAAACGGTTTTTCAGGTCGCTCCTCGCTGGAAAACCTTACAGGGCGGCTGGCGTCATTATTATCAGCAAACCGTCCACACAGTTCCCGACAAGCCGTTCGAAGTTGGATTGATTGTCGGAAACTGCGTTTTGGTTCCGGTTGAAGCAATCCGCGAATGCGGTTTGATGGACGAAAAAAACTTTATAAATTTCGGCGACGCCGAATGGACGCCGCGAATGAGAAAACGGGGCTGGAAATTGTTAATTGAACCGCAAGCGCGCGTTTTTTGCCAGCCGAACACTCCGCCGAAATCATTGCGGAATCACACTTGGAAAGAGCTTTATCAAACCCTTTGGGCAAACCGCGGCAAGTTGCAGAATCTACGTGTGCAATTTCGCTTGCTGTGGGTCGGCGCGCCGACAAAAGCTCACGCGGTTGCCGCTTTTACAATTCACGTCGGGCGGCTCGGTTTGCAGTCAACCCGATTATGGCGCGAAAAACCGGACAAAGAAAAAAGCCTCGCCGAAGACTACGCATAACCAATGTTTAAGTTTGGGAGCGCGGGCGAATCACCCGCAATCAGCGCTGAAAGGCGCGATCAGATTTTTACCGAATCTTGCCGCGAAACGGATACTGGCGAGGCGTTCGCGCTCCAATCAAAAGAAGTTTTATTCGTCTGGAATTATACCGAGTGGGGCGGCGCGCAAATTTATTTTCTCGGAATTATGCGGCTTTTGCGCGAGATGAATGTTCGAGTGCGCGTCGTGATGCCGGAAGGAACGAGCGAAAAGCTGCTCGGTTATTTCGAGCGGGAAAACATTCCGACAAATTTTTTTCCGGCGCGAATTGATGCGACCAAAGCAGCAAGCATACGACACAAAATCGGGCGCAGATGGAACGATTTGCGCTGCCACTGGATTCTCGCAGGGCATTTGTCGGAATCAAATTTGGTAAACAAAATCGTCCATATCGAAGCCGCGCCCTGGAACGCGGCGAGCTTGTTGTTTTTTCTAGCGCGTAAAACTCACGTTTTCGTCACGCTGCATATTTCGCAAACGGACGCGCCGACAATTCGCAACCGCTGGATTCGTTTGAAATATAAAGCGCTCTGCCGATTGCCGAAATTTCATTTGCTCGCTTCAAACGAAGATATGCGAAAAAGCCTGCGCTGGTTTGTGGACGAAAAAATGCTCGCTTCGATTCCGGTTGCCTATACCGGCGTCAACACAAAAGAGATTAGCGGCGTTTTAGATTTGCCGCTCGAACGCGAAAAACTCGCGCAAAAATACGGTTTGCCGGAAAACCCGCTCCTGGTTTTTTCGCTTGGAAGCATTGTCGAGCGCAAAGGCTTCAGAGTTTTGCTCGAAATCGCACGACAGTTAGAAAACGAAAATCTGTTTTTCGTTTGGATCGGCGATGGCGAAAAGCTGGAGGAGATGCAAAAATTGATCGTTGAATTAGGGCTTGAAGATTCGGTGAAAATCATCCGTCCGGCTGAAATCGGCGAAAACCGCGAGGATTTGCTGCGGTTGCTCAGAATTGCCGATGTTTTCGTTCATCCGTCATTTGCCGAAGGGCTTCCCGGCGCGATGCTCGAAGCAATGGCTCTCGAAGTTCCAGTCGTAGTTTCCGAAATCAACGCCGTGCCCGAAGCGGTCAAAAATATGGAAAACGGCATGCTCGTTCGAGCCGGAGACACCGAAGGTTTTGCCAAAGCCGTTGCTGCGCTGGCAAAAGATGAAAAATTGCGCGAGCTTTTGGCGAAAAAAGGTCAGGAAACGGTTTTGAAAAATTTTACCGAAGAACGCTGCGCCGAAGTGACAATTGATTTTTACGAAAAGTGCTTGAATACTTTGTAATTTAAAGACGGCGCGTTCTAACAGAAATTATGATTTCAGTGCAGGAGAATATTTCCGAACGGGTTTTTGAAGAGATGTTAAATCGCTCTGATTTGCGGCTGTTCGAGAAAATTACGAGCCAGACAGACGAGTTTGACAAACGTTCCTTGCTCGCGTGTCAGCGCGCAACGAGAAATCTTTTGGAGAAATACGTTTATTTGGAAATCGGCTCTTATCTTGGCGGCAGCATTCAGCCGTTTCTGCTCGATCCGGCTTGCGAAACGATTTTTTCGCTCGACAAACGCCCGCTTTCGCAGCCGGACGAGCGCGGCGTTGATTTTGTTTATAAAAACAACTCAACGGCGAGAATGCTCGAAAATCTGAAACAAGTTGCGCCGCGTAATTTAGATAAAATCGTTTGCATTGACGGCGATGTCAGCGAAATTGATAAAACTAAAATAAACCGAAAACCGGATTTGTGTTTTATTGACGGCGAGCATACGGACGCGGCTTGCCGGCGCGATTTTCATTTTTGTCTTGAAGTAATGAACCGCGAGCGCGGAGCAATTGTTTTTCACGACGCGGGCGTTGTTTATCAGGGTTTGAAAGAAATCATCGAGTTTTTGGAGGCAAAGGAAATAAAATTTACGGCATACAATCTGCCGCATGTGATGTTTGTCATTGAAATCGGCGATTTTCCATTGCACCGCGAGACGGAAATCAACCGAATGCTCGTTAATAATCACGTCGGTTATTTATATTCTTTGCAGTCAAACGATTTTTATCGTTCGTTTGTCAATAAGCCGATTATCAGAAAATACCGCGAATTTCGCTCTTGGCTCGCGGGCAGCAACGTCAGCGAATAATTTTTGGCGAAGATAATTTGAATGGAAAACAGGCTCAAAACAGAGATCGCCGCTTTTGACGGAATTTGGCAGGGCGGTTATTACGAAGGCGACCCGCTCGAACCCGTCGCGCGCTCAAATTACGGGCAAATAGGTTATATGAGCATATTGCACGCGACTTATCTGCGCTGCATCAAGCCTTACGTCAAACCGGAAACCGTCGCGCTCGAAATCGGCGCGGGGCGCGGAGCTTGGACGCGGTGTTTGCTGCCCGCAAAAGAAGTCGGGTGTTTGGACGCTTTGCCCGCCGAATACAATCGGGTTTGGGAATACATCGGCGACGCCGCAAACGCGCGTTATATTCAGGTCGAAGATTTCGAGTGCCGCGATTTGCCCGACAATCATTTCGATTATTTGTTTTCGTTCGGCTGTTTTTGTCATATTTCTTTTTACGGAATCGAAG
>DASWLV010000032.1:0-21077 GCA_036400075.1 Pyrinomonadaceae bacterium | reverse complement strand
AACGGCGAAAAAATAACCGACCAAAAACAAATCGAACGAATCAGCAAGCTCGTCATTCCGCCCGCCTGGACGCACGTTCGCATTTGCCCGAACACGCGCGCCGGTTTGCAGGCAATCGGATTCGATACAGCCGGACGCATTCAGTACAAATACAGCCTGCAATTTTCCGCCAAACAGCAAGCCAAGAAATTCTCGAAAATCGAGCGTTTCGGCGAGTTTTTGCCGAAGCTGCGCAAATTGACGAACGAATACATCTCGCTCGAAGGTTATCCGAAGGAAAAAGTTTTGGCGGTCGTGATGCGGCTGATAAACGATTTGTATATTCGCGTCGGCTCGGAAAAGAGCGTCAAGGAATATAAAACCTACGGCGTCACGACGCTCAGAAATCGCCATTTGACAATTGAAAAAGGCGGCAAGCTAAATTTTAATTTCGTCGGCAAACACAGCATCCGACACCGGCGTTTAATCGTGGACGAAGAACTTGCCGCAATAATGACGGATTTAAAAGCGATGGGCGGGAGCAAGCTGTTCAACTATCAGGACGCGCAGGGAATTGTTCGCCCCGTAACGCCGCGCGATGTCAACGATTTTCTCAAAACCGCGACTTCGCCCGAATTCAGCGCCAAAGATTTCCGCACATGGGGAGCGACTGTTTTGGCTGCAACCGAACTGGCGCAAATCGGCGCGCCGGAAACTAAAACGCAAACGAAAAAGAACATCGTCGAGGCGGTCAAAAAAGTTGCCGAACATCTCGGCAACACTCCCGCCGTTTGCCGCAGCAGCTACATCCACCCGGCTGTTATCGAAGCCTACGAGCAGGGAACTACAATTGATGAATTTCGCCCGCGAAAAAAGCGAACTATCGAAAAATTCTCGCCTGAGCTTTCAGTCGAAGAAATAGCCGTAATGCGTTTGCTCGAAAAAGCGAAAAAATAATAATTTGAATTGACGGTGTGCTTGTAGAGACAAACGAGCGGCAACTGCGTTCGAGTACCGTCTAAAATACTCTGAACTGTAACGATTTGCAGGCAGTCAACCATTGAGTTGACGCAGGCGCAAAACACGCAACCTGTTTAAGAAAGTACGTGATGCACCTCGCATCCAATGATTGTTCGATGCGGCATTATGAAAAAATAATCCATAACTGAAAGAACTTATTTCCATTTTGCATGTATTCTCTAAAACCCCAAACTGCTCGCCCGTGACCGCGCACAATTGAGTTTAAAACGCCGCGCAACGTTGAGTTTCTACAATGAACATTAAAGTTTTTTAGCTTACCGCTACTTAGAACCGAAAGAAACTCCACCCTTCGTACTGTATAGTTGCTGTAACCAAATGAAGTTGCTTGTTGCTGAAAAACAGGTAACTGCTGCAAAGTATCAATACTGAGGTGAATATTTGTATCTTTAGCATCAAACTCTGGAATGATTGTGTCAAGAAATACAGGATATTTATTAGCCGGAAACAGATTCACAACTCCGTCTTGAGTTTCCCAACGATATTCAGGTTCTACTTTTGCAATAGAATTAAGCATATCGCTAACAGATAAACTAGGGGGCTCAAATCTATATTTCTTCTCAACATCAATATCAGGTAAGAAGATGATTCCGCCCGGTGAACCTAACTGAATTGCCAAGTCTCGAATGCTGATTTCTTTAGCATCAACACCGGAATCAACCTTTGGTTGTGATAAATCTGTTGAAGATGTAGCAGATGGTTTTTGCTTTTGAGCAAAGGCATTGCTGCTTACAAGAGCAATTATGGCAATAATAATTATCTTCAATTTCATAACTTCTCCGAATTAAAAAGAAAGCATCGAATTATTGATTGAGCGGAATGATTCCGCCCAATCATCGAATTTCGTGCATTGACGCGAACGTTTCTTGCTAATACGCAGATTTCGTGTGTTATCTGGAATCATTCTCGTCAATAACTTTATAGCCGGAATGAAAATAAAGTATTTCTTTCGTTTCTGCAATGAAATTTATGAAACAAACGCCCTTACTTCGTGCGGGCTACTGCAAATATAAACAAAAAACGGGCGGCGGCAAGCCGTCACCCGTTTTTCTGTAAGGAGTTGATGAGGTTAAAAATTTAACGCAAATTTGCGACGCCGCGCGGCGATGAAGCCGTGACGTTGACTTGCGTTCCCTGTCTCAGCGAAAGATCGTCGCGTCCCTGCAGAATAACCGAGCCTGCGCCCGCGCCTGCTCCGACTCCCGCGCCGATTGCAGCACCGCTGCCGCCTCCGGCAATTGCTCCGATCAGCGCGCCGAGCGCTGCGCCGATTGCGGTGCGCGTGACGGTTTTATTTGTTTGACTGCCGCCCTCGCGGACTTGACCTTCGTTGGAAATACTGACGTTGCCGTTTTCGTTTGAGGAAACGGAATCAAGCAAACCGGCAAAACGATGCGAGCCGCCGTTGCGCATCCGAATCGTTTCAAAGTCTAAGCCGAGACTAGCTCTGCCCGAGACTCTGCCCGAACGCTCGACGCTTGCCACACGACCTTCGATAATCGCGCCTCTGTATTCGGCGGGCGAAGTCACTTCCATCGTGAAGCGGTCGCCGACCGACGCGGTTTTAGTGTCTATATCCGTATTCAAAACCGCCGTCAGGCGTGTTCCGTTCGGAACCATAAAATCGCCGGTCGTCGTGTTGCCGCCGTAATTGCCGCCGGTTGTGTTGCCGTTATAAATGGTGTCGAACTGAGCAACATTTGACGTGCGCGTGTAAAAGCTTTCAACCGTAATCTGGCGGTTCGCGCCTTCGAGATAAATCCGGCGCGTAACTCGCAGCTCATCACCGTTGCGAAGCGGGTTGAAAGCGACGTAGAAATCATTTGCACGGTCACCCGTGTAATTAATCACAACCTGATTGTTAACGACATTGGCATTAACGCTCATCGAACGACCGTTCGGCATCGTTTCGGTGATTGTCTGACCATTGGCTTGGAAAGTCACTAGCGCCGCTTTTGACGAAGCCAATCTAATCTCGTTGCCGACGCGCTCGATGGCGATATATTCCGGCGCTTCAAGACGGCGCAGAGAAACACGGCGAACGCGCTCGCGCTGATTAGCCGCCAGATCGCCGATGGCGCGGTCAATTTCGGCTTCGACGTTGGCGCTGCGCGCTGTGTCAAGCCGATATGTTCCGGTCAGGCGATTCGAGCCGTAAGTCGTGCCGCCGGACGGATAATTGTTGGTCGGGTAATTGTTTCCGCGTGTCGGAGCATTGTTTCTGTTCCAATCCCAGGCGACGTTGTATAAACCGGCAAGCCGCGTTAAATCATCGCGGACGCGGCTCCAATCAGTGCTGGCGCGTCCGAGGCGATTTTGACGCAAAAAGCTGTCAATATTCGCACCGCGATTTAAAACTTCTTCGACATCTGCGGCAGTTGCGTTGCGTGCGTCAAAATTCTGTTTCAAACGGTCGGTTGCGTTTTCAAAATCGCGGACGTATTCGGTAATTTCGTTTTGGGCTTGCGTACCGCTTGAAGCGTTGCGCGAGAGCGCTGCTGTCAAACTGCGATTAAAATAATCCGTGTCGCGTTCGAGCGTCTGAAGCAAGGTAGAAACTGCCGCTTCATTAGCGCGATTGTTGCGCGGACGCTGCGCGTAAGCGTTAAAATCCGCTCCGGCAAGCAGCAGCGTCATCGTTAAAATAACAACGTAAACGTATGTTTTTCTCACTATTGTTCTCATATTTTTTCCCCCATAATATTTTGTTCGGGTAAATTAAGCGTCAAGTTGTGTTTTACGCAGAGCGATTCGTGAACTCCGCGCGAGTTACGGGGAGAACCACAACTTCAAAAAATCTCATTATAAGCTAGCTTGCAAATACAGTGCCACGTAATGAAAGAAATGAAAGAAATTGAAAATTCAAGCAAATAAAAAGGAAAACGTTTCCGGTGACGAACCGTTTACGTTTTCCTTTTCGTTTGGCTGTTGATTAAAAGAATCTGCGTTTCGATAGCAAACAAAACGTGAACGAATCTATTACGCTATCGGAAAATCATCGTGTTCGTCGCGGTTGCTTGCCGCGCTTCCGATTGCGTCGTGCGGTCCGCCGGTCAGTTCACCCACAGCGCTCTCATTTTCCGCCCCGGATTTTTTACCGAATTCGCTCTTTGCCGCATTCAAAGCTCCGCCGGTGCGACTGTAAATGTCACCGGCTTTTTGTTTGGCGGTATTCAGATATTCGCCTGATCTCTGTCCGAGCTGCGTCGCGGTGTCGCGCCCTTTGTCAACGCCTTTGCGTGCGGCGTCTGCGATGTCCGTTCTCAATTCGTTACCGGATTTCGGCGCAAAAAGCAGCGCGAGCAGAGCGCCGATTCCGCCGCCGACCATCAAATAAGTTAGTTTGTCGCTTGTGCCGCGACCGCCGCCGGTGCTGACAGAAGCAGAAGAATTTTGAGCATCGTCATTTTGACGCTCTTCGTTATGCCGTTTTCTCATATAAAACCTCCAGGATTATTGCAAAATGAAATTTCCGCCCCGGTTCTTTCTTTTTTGAAAATGTTAAGAACACGCCGCATTCAGCGTGTTCTTAGCGGTTAATGGTTAATAGTTGAATTAAACGACTCTGCGTCCCTGAATCACCCGGAGCAAAACAACGACGATTGCTAGAATTAATAAAATGTGGATCAGATTACCCAATGCCGCACCGGCAAACCCATATCCGAGTAACCACAAAATCAACAAAATTACAGCGATTGTCCAAAGCATTTTCTCTTTCTCCTTTCTCGTCCTACCGTCCAATTAAATTTCCGTCTTTCGATGCGCGATCAAACGCAGCAAACCGATAATTCCGAGATGCAGCACAATGTAAATTACCAAAGCCAAAATGACCGGAAGCGCAAGCGTAAAACCTTCTTCCGTTTTCGGTTCAGCCACAATGCCTCGGAACGGCGCGAGAAACGGATCGGTAATGGTGTGGATAAATTGAACAAAACCCGCCGATTTTCGCGCAGCCATTAAAGCCAGCACCAATCGAATTGCAAAGAGCGCGTAAATCACGTAAAAGACGTAATCCACAATTTGCGAAATCCGTGCCAAAAAACGCGCTCGCTCGGTTTCGCGCTCGGTATCAACCACTTCGTCAACGGCTTTGGCGCGGAAATCTTTCGCCAGATTTCCCAAACGCGCAGATTCACCCGGCGCCGGGCGCTCGGCTTTTGCCGCAAGCTCTGCGTTTACGTCTGCTTCGATCTCAGCTTTAACGTCTTCATGTTGTGCGGCGCGGCGGGCTTCTTCTATCGCCAGTTTGTTATCCATTTAATTTTCTCCAAAATAATTTTAAAACTCTGTATTTTCTTGGATTGTACGCTTCTCTTTAGTAGCGGATTTGTACGTTCTCGTACTGAAACGGTACAATCTTGAATTACAATTAACACACTCCAAGCGAGTGTTTTAATTAATTCCCGAACATAGCAATTTGCGTACAATCGAAAGGTAACTAACTTGGCAAAAGCAAAGATTCTGGTCGTTGACGACGATCCTTATACTTTAGAATTCCTCCAATTCGCTCTCGAAGGCGAAGGTTATGACATCGCCACCGCGACGCTCGGCGGCGAAGCAATTCAAATGGCGGAACGCGAGCGTTACGATTTAATGCTCGTTGATTTGCGTCTGCCCGACATTGACGGGTTGGAAGTTTTGCGGCGTTTTAAGGAAATCACGCAGGATGCGGAAGTCATCGTTATTTCCGGTCAATCCTCAATGGACGTAGCGATTGAAGCCACAAAGCTGGGCGCGTTTTATTTTATTAACAAACCCGTGGCGCTCGACACTCTCTCACCGCTCATCGCCCGTGCTTTGCAGCTTTCCGGCAGCACGAAAGAAGTCCAGCAGCTTCGCAAAAAACTGACTGCCCGCTCGACTTACGAAGAAATCGTCGGCAGCAGCCGCGCAATGCAGGATTTATACGAAATTATTGATTCAGTCGCGCCTTCGGACGCTTCGATTTTAATTATCGGCGAAAGCGGAACGGGCAAAGAATTAATCGCCAACGCGATTCATTACAATTCTCAGCGGGCGAAAAAGCCTTTTATCAAAGTAAATTGCGCCGCTCTGCCGAAAGAGCTGATCGAATCCGAGCTTTTCGGACACACAAAAGGAGCTTTTACCGGCGCGACGAGCGAAAAGGCGGGATTGATCGCGCAAGCCGACGGCGGAAGTCTGCTGCTCGACGAAATCGCCGAAATGCCGCTCGAATTACAGCCGAAACTGCTTCGCGTTTTGCAGGAAAAAGTTTATACGAAGGTCGGCAGCGAAAAGCCGCAGAAAGTTGATTTCCGTCTTATCGCCGCAACGAACCGCGACCCGGCGGAAGCAATCGAAAAGGGAATGCTGCGCGAAGATTTGTATTATCGAATCAACACAATCACGATTCGCGTCCCGCCGCTCAGAGAACGCGCCGACGACATCATTCATCTGGCTGAACATTTTCTCAAAGTGTTTGCCGAAAAATATCAGCGCCCGGTGAAAAAACTTTCGCAGGAGGCTTACGCCCGGTTGTTCGCGCATCCGTGGCGCGGAAACGTGCGCGAGCTGCAAAATGCCCTTGAACGCGCCGTGTTGCTCTGCAAAGGCGATACGATTCAGGCTTTGGATTTGCCGTTTGAACATCAATTTATCAATGCCAGCCAAAACGCCGCATCTGCCGCCGCCGGCGCTGAGATTTCAACGGCTGCGATGCCGACCAATCTGCCGAACATTGATTTGAGCGAAGCAATCGCCAACAATCATTTTGCCGGCGATTTTTCGTGGGAAAGAATCGGCGAGCTGGTCATCAAAAAAGTGCCGGACACGACGAGCGAAATGGCGGAAACCGATATTTTCGAGCAATTGGAAGATGCAGTCGTTCGCGCCGCGCTCACCAAAACGAACGGCAACAAACAAGCCGCCGCCAACATTCTCGGCATTTATCGCCCGCGACTTTACCATATGATGAAGAAGCACGGTTTATAACTGAAATAAAAAAGGACGGATTTGATTCCGTCCTTTTTTATTTTGCTTGTCGAAATTACCGGATAAATTAACCGCATTCAGGATGGTGACAGGTACAGCTAATTTCCATTACCTGAAGCTTTGCGATGCGTTCGCACTCGTCGCTGCAAAAATTACTGTTTTGTGCCGGAGCGCAATCGCAGGTTTCACGAGCGCATTTGGGTTTATCTTTTTCGTCTGCCATTTCTGCCAATCTCCTTTCAACTTTCATAAAGTGAAACGAATTTCAAAGAATTGAAGACCGAGCGGAGCGAAAATTGTCAGTTTTACATTGTCGGACAATTTACAATTGACAGTGAATAACTGACAATTTTGTTTCACGCCAAATGGTTTTCATTTTTATGTAAACCACTCTGATTTTTAAAAACAATTATACACCAGTGAATCAAATAAGCGGTTGATTTCCGAAATTGTTAAAGACAAAAAGCCGTTGATTATCTTGAAAATTTTCAAGATAATCAACGGCTTTTACTTTGCGCTTTAAATCGCCTGGATTTGTTTAAACTTCGCCGAGCAGCGGTTCGTTACCAAAAATCTTGCGAATAGCGGCAATTTCCTCGTGGCGATTGTTTTCTCTGCGTTCGGAAATCCAGCTTGAAACCGTGTTAACAATCTCACGACGCGAATGGCGTTCGATTTTTTCTTCACTCACGGGAGCGGCTTGTTTCGGTTCGCACGCGCTTTGCGGTTCCACATTTGCCGTCGCTTCGGCGTCTTTTCGCTTGATAACTTTAATTGAGGTTTTATTCACGTCTTTCTCGTCCTCCTTATATCTAACTTTCACTAATATTTATAAAAACAGTGCTTGGTTTTAGCTGAAAAATACAGTTTCGGCTCGCAGAAAGGCTGATTTAACTTTCAGCCTTCCCGATTCGTTTATAAATTTTCAATCTTTGTCGCCGATTTTATCCGGCGGTTTTGGGAGATGAATTTTCGATCAACTGCTTTTTAGCTTGCAGCCGCGTTTGAAACGTTTCTTAAACTTTTAATACGGTCGTGAGCTTCGCGAATCTGCATATATTGGCGTTCAACGATTGACATAACGTCTGACGGCAGCGCTTGTTTGAGCGCGTCTTGATATGAATCAACCGCCGAATCTTCGCCGCGCTCGCATTCGTTTAAAACCGCGCTTTCATCGTTTCCCTGAAGCGCTTCGCGGATGTTAATCCAACTGCGATGAAGGCTTGCCGCAATCGAACCCGACGTTTCCGGCTCGCTGCCCAATTTGCGAACCTCGTCCTGCAATTCAGTGGTAAACTGCGCTCGCTGCTGCGAATAACGTGTAAACAAATCGCGCAAATCGCTGCTGTTGACTCCCTGCGCCGCTTCGCGGTAACCATCTGCCCCGTCTTTACAGGTTTGAATTAAAGTATTCAAAGTCGAAATAAGGTTGTCGTTGTCAGTTGTCGCCATTGAAATTGCCCCTTGATATTAGTAATTGATTCGCACAGCAAAGTACGCGAAGCCTAATGAGCAAGAGCCGTGCCTAAAAGTAATATTGCGGAAAACCCTTGAGAAATACTTAATTTTCGATTCAAAAGGATTTTATTTGTCGGCAAATCGAACGCGGCGTTTTGGAAGTCTCGCACGAAAGACATACTTTCCAGATTCCGTTTGTATTTTTCTAATGCAAGACCGAATCAGTTACGAATTTCAAATTACGAATTACGAATTATTAATCCGAAATGTATATTTTCATACAAAAACATCGAATAATGAGATATTTTTATTTTCAGTCGGAAGAAAATGAAAAATTCGTAATTCGTAATTTGAAATTCGTAATTGATTATGTTGATGCTGTCGGAATTGAAAAAATTTAGAATCGTTGACTCCCAGGGCAATCGCGTAAAGCTGGTTGATTTGGCGATTAAAGATTCGGCAAAAGTTGATTATCCGCCGGTTTATCGTTTGTATTTTTTTAATGAAAACAGAGAATTGGCTTCGCTGCGCTGGGAAACGGTACGCGAGATTAATTTGAAAAAGCGCGAAATCTCGGTTGAAAGTTTTTCCGGCGCTCAAGTTTTTTCGCCCGATATTCTCGCCAAAGAAATTTTCCTTTTAAGAGACGTACTGGACGCGATCATCATTGATTTACAAAATCGGCGCGCCACGCGCGCCAACGATGTGTGGCTTGAGGAAAAAGCGGGCGAAATCATCATTCGCGGCGCAGACGCGAGTCTCAAAGCGATTTTTCGGCGTCTGAGCGGCGGAAAACTGGGCAAGCCGGACGAAAACGAAATTTATGATTGGCGCTATGTCGAATTCTTACGCGGAAATCCCGAAGCCGTCAAAAACGGAGCCGGTTACAATTTAAGAATTACGCGGCTCGCTGCCGGCGAGATTGCCGGTTTGATTGATTCGATTCCATATCTGCACGCCGCCGAATTAATCGTTTTGCTTCCCGACGATCTGGCGGCGAGCGTTTTGGAAGTCACTGTTTTGGAGAGACAGCTTCAGATTTTTGAAGAGCTGGAAGAACAAAACGCGGTCAAAATGCTCGGAATGATTTCGCCCGAATCTGCCGCCAGAATTTTGAAACAGCTCGATGCCAAGCTCATTAAAAATTATCTCGAAAAAGTTCCGCCCGAAAGAAGCAAAAAAATACTCGGAATTTTGCAGTTTGAAGAAGGAACGGTCGGCAGCATAATGACCACCGACGTGGTTTTCATCCCCGAAAATCTGACCATCAAAGAAGCGCGGGAAAAGCTGACCGAGCGGTTGCGCGTGCCGGATTTTGTTTATTTTATCTACGCGGTTGATGCGGACGAAACACGGCGTTTGAGCGGAGTCGTTTCTTTAAGACAATTCGTCATCGGCGCGGATGAAGACAAAATTTCGGACATTATGGACAAATACGTTTCGTATTTAAATCCGCTCGACGATGCTCGTCTGGCTTCATTTCGGATTATTGACAGCCATTTAACGGCGATGCCTGTAATTCATACGGACGGAAAATTGCTCGGCGCCGTGACGATTGACGCCGCCGTTTCAATGGTCGCCCCGCGCGGCTGGCAAAATCAGGCTCCCAGAGTTTTTTCCTGATTGATTTATGACGATAAAGCAGCCAAACCAGATTCCGGTCGGTCTTGAAACTATTTCAAAACTCGAAGAAATCGCTTTTGATAACGGCGCTAAGAAAAAACGTCGGCGCGGAATGCGGCTCTCGATTCGCGGTCGCAGCGTGATGCTACGCGGTTTGCCGCAGCAGCCGACGGGTTTATTCCGTTGGCTTTTTCTGCTCGGTCCCGGTCTGGTCGCAGCGAGCGCTGGAAACGACGCTGGCGGAATCGCCACTTACAGCTCGACCGGCGCGAAATTCGGCTATGAATTGCTGTGGGTGATGCTGATAATCACTGTTTCGCTGGCGATTGTGCAGGAGATGTGCGCGCGTCTGGGTGCGGCAACAGGGCGCGGGCTGCTCGATTTAATCCGTGAGCGTTTCGGTTTGGGTTGGTCTGTCGTGGCGATTTCGGCGATTATGATTGCCAACACCGGACTCGTCATCAGCGAATTTGTCGGAATCGCGGCTGCGGGCGAGCTGTTCGGCATTTCACGCTACATTACGGTTCCGCTTGCCGCCGTCGTGATCTGGTATTTGATTGTTTTCGGCAGCTACGCCCAGGTTGAAAGAATTTTCCTCATTTTAACGCTCGTCTTTTTCGCTTATCCGGTCGCGGCTTATCTCGCCAATCCAGATTGGGGCGCGGTTGCGAAAGGATTATTCGTGCCGAAAATTCACGCCAACCCGGAATATCTAACAGTGCTTGTCGGTTTAATCGGGACGACGATTACGCCGTATATGCAGATTTTCCAGCAAAGCTCGACCGTCGAGCGCGGCGTTGGCAGGACGACTTACGGCGACGAGCGAATTGATGCTTACGCCGGTTCGATTTTTTCAAATTTTATGTCCATCACAATGATTATCGCTACAGCCGCGACGCTTCATCAAGCCGGGCAAACTGAAATCGAATCAGCCGCCGATGCCGCCAAAGCTCTCGCGCCGGTTGCGGGCGAAATGGCGCAGGCGGTTTTCGGGTTCGGACTTTTCGGCGCTTCGATGCTTGCCGCCGCCGTTCTTCCCCTCGCGACGGCTTACGCCGTCAGCGAAACTTTCGGCTTTTCAAAAGGCGTCAATCTGGATTTTCGCCGTGCGCCGATTTTCTTTCGGCTATTTTCCGCGTTGATCGTTCTTGGAGCGGCGGTCGCGTTGATTCCGAATATTCCGGTGATTGATTTGTTGTTCGGCGTTCAGGTTTTAAACGGCGCGATTTTACCAATTATCTTGCTTTTCGTTTTGTTGCTAGTCAATGACCAACTGTTGATGCGCGAGCTGAAGAATTCGAAAATTTATAATTTTTTAGGCTGGACGACTCTCATTGTCATTACAATTGCGGTTCTGGCAATGTTCGGATTCCAAATTTGGGATTTGATAAAAAGCTGAGAATAAAAAGAGAAAGCCGTTTCCGACTTTTTCTTTAAGTTTAATTTGCAGTTTCCTGCGATTTTCGCTCGCGGCGACGATGATGAAATAAGATTGCAATTCCGACGAGACTGTTGACGACCATCAAAGCATTGGTGACTATGAAAACCATATCGTTTTTCATAATGCTGTAAATCAAAAACCCTACAGATGCGGTGATTTGTCCGAGAAAAAGAAATTTCGAGACGCCTTCGCTCGTTCCCTCGCTCCATTGTTTATAAACCTGCTTGCCGATTGTCAGCAAAAGGATAAACGAACTGGTAAAACCTATAATCTGCTCCATTTGATAAATTAAAAAATCCTCCGTTGCGAAGCCGTAAAGTAGCTCATAATCCGTTCAGGTTGTCGCGGATTTTCATTAATCGGCGTTTCCGCATTCGGCTCTTCGACCGGAGCGGAAGGGATTTTATCAGTCGGCAGTGGATAATCGCTCCGCTGGTTGCGTTTTTCTTCGCTTGGGGCGCGTTCGTCCCGCAATGGATTGTCAATATCGGTGTCGCCGGGAATATTTTGTAAGTTTTGCATCAAAGCGTCCGCCTTTCGTTCAATTTTTCACAAGATAAATATCTATAGCAACGATTGTTCCAATTTAAAAACAAAATGAACTAGATTTTGCGGTAAAGCAGCCGCGAAAATGTCCGATTAATTTGGAAACTGATACGTCTTTATACAACATTTGCGTATTGATTCAAAGCAAAATATGAATTTATTCCAATAAATGCTCAAAGGCACGATGATTGCGGAAAAGAAAATAAAAATTCAGCCTGCGGGCGGAAAATTAAGAGGTTACTTATTATGAATGCAATGGATATGAGAACGAGCGAGTTGGGAATGACTGACAATGCAATCGAGATTTTGACGCAAGACCATCGAAAAGTTGATGAGCTGATTGCAAACCTTGAAAATCTGAGCGGAGCAGATACGAGCGCAAATTCGCCGAATATGACGTTTATTGAATTCCGCGACAATTTTATGCTTCACGGTCAGGTGGAAGAACAAATTTTTTATCCGGCTTTAAAAGAAAACCCGGAAACCGCAAGCTTGGTCGAACACGCCGTTGACGAGCATCAGGAAGTTAAGGAAATGCTCGCTCAAATGGAAGGACTTGCGCCGAACAGCGATGAATTTCAGCGCCTTTTGAAAAAAGCCAAAGAAGACATTCAACACCACGTCGAAGAAGAAGAAAACGAAATGTTTGTCAAAGCCCGTCAGGTTTTGGGCGAACCAAAAATGGAAGAACTCGGTCGGCAGATTAAACAAATGAAAGACCGCGAAAAACCAAACACCGCGTCGGCGACTGCCGCGATATAAAACAAGTTTAGATTTTAAAATTTTTGCTCTTGAGAGAAAACTTACGCGCCCTTCGGAACGGGCGCGTTTTTTTGTTGCTTGACGGCGCTTGCACCTTCAAACACCATTTGTGTAAAATCCAAATTTCGCGCTTATCAAATAGCGCACGCGCCGATGTAGCTCAGTTGGTAGAGCAGTTGATTTGTAATCATCAGGTCGCAGGTTCGACTCCTGTCATCGGCTTAATAGAATCAATAACTTAAGGGTGTCAAGGTGATGCCCTTTTGTTTTAAGGACACATTCAAGGACACATTCAGCAAGATCACTATAAAAAGAATGAGCAAAAATCTTAGTTTGATATTAAAAATAATAGCTTTAATTGCTTTTGTTTTGAGTTGTCTTTGGAGTTATTTCAGTTTTGGATTTGAGCCTGTTATTGCTGCTTTTGTTTCACTTGGCAGCTTTATTGGTTTATGGATAACGGATAGGGTTAAAAATAATAAAGGCACAATCACTCAGAATCAAAGATCTGGTAACAACTCTGCAAATTATCAAGCAGGTGGAGATATTAACATCAATCACAAAAGCAATGATTAATGATAAAAATCAAACTCAAAAAGCTGGAGATAACTCAACTAACTATCAAGCACAAGTAATTAATGTTCAAGAGGGACTTACCTATAGAGATGTTAAAGAAATTTGTCTTGATCTGATAAGGGATCAGTTTGATAGTTTTCGTGAGGATGCAAAGAGAGTTGTTATTGAAAGAGCAGAAAGATTAGTTGATTCATTCATAAGCAAGGTATCAGAGATAGATCCAGAATTACTTGTCTCAGTAAAAGATCCAAGTATGCTGCTTGCATTACAATCAGCGCAAAAAAGTTACATCAGAGCAGGTGATAGAGATGTTGCTGATCTGCTTGTTGATATTTTGACTGAAAGAGCAGCACAGAATGAGCGAAATCTCAAACAAATCATCCTTGATGAAAGTTTAGAAATCATTCCCAAACTAACTGTTGAGCAGTTTGATGTTCTTTCCTTGATTTTTTTAGTGAATAATTTGAACAGCCAAAATTCTGATGGTTTTTATATATCAAGTTTAATGGAATTAATCCTTTTTTTTGAAAATCAAATTTACCCATTAGCCGAAAATCTCACTAAAGAACCATCTTTTTACGAGCATTTGCAGTATTGTAACTGTGTATATGGATTAAGTGGTGAACGCACACTAATATCTGAGGAGTTTAACCAATTAGAGAACGTATTATTTGAGAAATTCAAAAACCATTTTGATCCAGATTCAACCCCTTATGATATAAGAAAGTTTTTGTCACCAGTTGGCGATTTTTCTATAGGAAAACTTTTTGATGCTTGGAATAATTCCTTATTAATAGAGTTAACATTAACTCCTGTTGGAAAAACTATTGCTAAAGCTAATATTAAACGGAAAATTGGAGTATCTTATAACTAACATTTCTGTTTAATACTCAAAGAATTATTGCCTTTTTATAATTAAAATCTGCGGAGAATCAAAACATGAAACACAAACGACAAATTGTGTTTGTGAAATGTGCTTTAGGGATAGTGCTGCTTAGTAGCTGCTCAGATACAGATCAAGTTTCTAATGCAGCTACAAGCCCCACTCCTGCTCAAACTGGCTCCTCACAAAATCAGGCAAATGGATGGAATCCTATTGAGGCTTGTGGCTATCTTTCTGGTGTCAGTAATTTGCAGACAAGAGGTTACAAAAACAAATATGAGGATGTTTTTGGTTGCTCCAGTCCTTACAAAGAAATAAATGCTGGCTCTGCACTTGCCAATAATCTTGCTTATTATGTTGATGGTGATGCACAGACAGCCACTCAACTGAAACTGGTTTTGAATGTTAATCAAGCTCAGCAATCAAAAGAGGCTCATGCTGCTCTTTTAAGCTCCAGCCAAGATCTAACTCAAAAATCTTTAGGATCTGCACTGCCAAAAGATGTAAGCAGTGCCATTCTCTCAGGCAAAGCTGGTAAGTGGACAATCGGCAAAGCTCAGGTGGATCTTAAAAGAGAAAATTTTCAGACTGGCAAAGGCTATGAGTTGCATTTTATCATCAAAAGGAAAGGATAATTTGGGGAGTTGTATATGAGCCAGCTTAAACCAATGCCAGCTACAAATGATGAATGGACAATTCATGCTCTCAATATACATGGCGTATTCTTTGAGAGATGGTGTGCAAAAACAATTAATGAAACACCAAATTTTAGAGTAGTTTCTACCAATTACTCAGTTGAATTCCCCTTACCTGTTAATGGTGTTCGAGGCAAGGAAAGTGCTCTTGATATTAGAGCGGAGATTACAACGCATGATTTTCTCTTAACTTTGATTGTTGAGTGTAAAAAAAACAATCCTGATTTTGTTGACTGGATCTTTTTTCCAACTCAATTATACCGTCCACGTATTTTAGAGGCTCCTATCATTATTAATGAACCTAAACAAAAAACTCAGATTGGATGGGAGGTGAAAAACGACAGAACAGCTAGATATTTCTCCGATATTCCATTTACTGATGAATCCCGTGAAACAAAAGGAAATTATCAAAGTATTCCGAACAATTCTACTAAAACCAAAACATCTAATGCTGCAATTACGGAGGCGGCTTATCAAGTCTCGCTTGCAACACAAGCCATTTTTTTTGAGGAGCTTGAAAATAGTAAAAAAGCAGCAGATATTGCTGGCTTAGAAAGCAGACCTAGATACTCTGAGCAAGTAATATTACCTGTCATTGTTACATCGGCTAAACTATTTGTCTGCAATTTTGATGCTGGTAATGTAGATCCAAATACAGGTGAAATCCCTTTTGAGAAAGCTGAACTTAAAGAACATCCTTATTTGATTTTTGATTACCCACTGCCCCGCCATCTCCAGTATATTCCGCATAATTCTTTAACTAAACGCAGCCGATATAAAATTGAATCATTTATGCAAATGCAAATTATGGTTGTTAATAGCGCGCATTTACAGGATTTCTTGAAAATGATTGAATCTGATGCCCGTGAATTTAGATATTTATAAATAGAACAGTTTTATAAGATTCTTTTTAAATTGAATTATCAGACTACTGAAAAACAAACATCATCAGGATATTTGTAAGTATCCTCATCGTAATAAGTAACGGTGCCGCCAATCTGCTGGCAGATCCAATTCATTAAGCCAAGCTGTGGATCAGGATGATAATCAGAGCCAGCAGAAAACTCCTGTGAGAGCATCTCCACAATCTCCAGCAGATGCTGATCCTTGCACCTGAAAGATCCATCTCTGAGCAATCTCACCTCTGTTTTGTTGATCTTGGCTTTGATCATGATCTATTAAAAATATCAATTAACGATTGTTTTCAGGCATGTAAAAAATGACAGTGGCTGGCTGATCCTGCTCAAGCTGCATCTTGTCTGGTATTTTGCCATAGGCACTATTTAAAACCTCTTGTATTGATGGCAGATCACCAGAGATGGCTTTTGCCAGCAATGCCAAAATTATCCGATCTTCCAGAGTCATTCTCTCCAGAGGAGCATCTGGAGCTTTGAGTGGATTATCAAACTCATCCTCAGTCGCCAGATATTTCTTGATAAGGACTTTCCTGCTTTTGGTGCCAGCACTTTTGCCAGCAGAATTGCCGCTTTGCCCTTTTTGATATGGCTTTAAATTAGCCAGTTCTTTCTCTGTCATTTCTTTATTTCTGTGCATTTTTAAATTGAATCTGACAAGCTGTGTCAGCCTATTAATTTTTGCTGTCTTACCACTGCAAAATCACTGCAAAACATCAAAAGTGAGAGCTGCTGCCAGCCACTCAAAAGCAGCAGCTCCACTCATTACTCTGGATCAATCCAGAATAAACAGTGCACCCTCTGCAAATCTTTCTTTGCTGGTTGGATTCTCCAGTGAATCATCCAGATCCAACAGCTCATCCAGCTTTTTGGCTTTTTGCTCTCCAAGAGCCTCTTTTGCCAGATCCAAAAAACCACTGGTTTGAGTTGAAACCATAGCAATTGCTTTTAAAAGCAGAGTGTCTCCTGTGATTTGGGCACTGCTCAGGAGCTGCTGCATGGCAAGCCTGTCAGTGGCAGCAGCCTCAGCTCTGGCTACTGCATCACGGTAAACCATTTGCCTTGTGAGCTTGTCAGTTTCCGTATCTGAGAGCTTATTGCCAACGGAAAAAAGCTCTTTTTTGAGTTGATCACGCCTCTGCACTGGCTCAGATCTGTAATCTTGCCTGAGATTATCCATCTCATTCTGATATTTTTCCCTGAGTTCTGAGAGCTGCCTTTGCTTGGCACTCTCATTCAAATCTTTGTTTGATTGGATCTGCTCACGCTTTGTGTTCCAGTTGTTTCTGATCCGGTCTGCTTTATCTTGATAATCACTCATAAATTTTAAATTTCTCCTGTTGTTTTTTTAAGTTTTGATCCTGATCCGATTTTGAGTTGAATCACTCAAGGTGGAGATTAACTCTGAATTTTTTATTTCTTTCTTGAATTCTAAGATCTGCTGAGCTGACTGACTGATTAATGCCATTGCCATTGCTGGTGGCTCCATTTTCTGTGGATCCAAGATCACCTCTGGCTCCATTATCTGTGGAGTGAGTGGCTCCTGTTGTTCGCTGTCCATTTAAGCTCCTTTTCGGTTTTGCTATGGCTAAGCCATTTTTTTCTATGTCAATCCTGCACCATGAACGCCATGCCGCCATCCAATCAACTTTCACAGCAGTTGGCTTGGCACTCTGGAGCCAGTGATCATGAAAAGCCTCAAAAAGCTCCACAGGATCTCTGTGAGGATTGATTTTGCTCAAATAAGCTCTATGAGCATCAGTGAGCTGGAGATCCTCTGGAATTCTGGTGCCTTTTGGCTCCTGAGTTTTAATTTTTCCTGATGGAATTTTTTCTTTTTGGAATAACTCATCAGAGTTATTCTTTTTCTTTTGCTGGTTAATAGGCTGGTTAATAAGGCTGGTTAATTCCTTATTATAGGAGTCTAATTTTTTAGACTTTTCGTCTATATTTTTAGACTTTTCGTCTATATTTTTAGACTGGAGATCTAAAATTTCAGACTCAGAGTCTATTTTTTTAGACTTATTGACTGGAGAAAAATCACCAACAAGGAGCATCCATCCATCATTGGTTTTCTGGATCCAGCCTTTATCAATCAGCTCCTTTTGAGCTTTGAATTTTGTTGCTCTTTTCCAGCCATATTTGGCAGCACAGGTATCAACAGAGGCAAAGCTCCTCTCTGTCTGGTGATTTCTAGTTCTGCAAAGATAGATATAGAGCCTTTCTGCCGATGGCGTAAGCTCATGAAATCTATCCTCAGCCTCATCTGGAATAAATGCCATTATTGATCCTGAATTGGATTAGTTACTCTCAGTGGATTGCAAAAATGGCAAAAGGTGGCGAGATGGAGAAAACCTTTTGCAGCCGCCAATTTTGTAGAATTTCAATTTAGAATTCTTTTTCTTAAGCTCTCTCCAGATGGTGGCATAAGAAACTCCACAAAATTTAGCCGCCTCTTTCGCGTTCAATAGCTTTTCACCAGTATCTTGCTGATTGTTTTCCTGCATTGCTTACCTCCAAAATCAAAAAAGGTGCCGCAAGTTCCGAATACTTGCCGCACCTTTTTATATATTCCACATTTTTGCAGGAATATAGAACAAATTTATTTTAAAGAAATTTGTTCACTTTGCATGTAAGCAAATAACACATCATTAAAATTCAGATTAAGCTCTTTTAAGTTTCTCCTTAGGGATTGGAGTTGGTTTGAATCATTTGAGAATAAAACTTTAGCAATATTTGTTTTATTCAATTTCTCGCCTCTGCCGGTCAATTCTTTACAGGCTTTACTAAACGATTTGGCAAAGTTTCTCTGTTTCTCACTTAGATCAAATAATTCCCGAATAGTCAGTTTTATCGGATCAGACTTTTCATACTTTCCTGTTTCTTCATTATAAAAACTTAGCTCTATTTTGGGAATCACATTTTCACCCTCTTTCAGACGCTGCCGCACTGCCTTTTGCTGTTTTGCATTAATGCGCTTTAATGCTAATTCGCGCCTTTTACTGCCAAAGCCAATTCCGCTTAATTCATCTGTGATCATTTGTGAGATCAAATCTTGCACTGCTGTTTCAATATTTGCTTTTAAATAGTCAGCAGTAATAAAGCCATTATCAAAAAGGGGCTTATTCTCAGGATTTATAATAACGGTTTCAAATTCATTGATCTTAACCATCACACTTGCTCCTGTAATATCAATATTTAATTTTATATGAGTGTTTAACGGCATTTTAATTCACCATTTCTGAAATATTTTCCGCATCATCTTTGGCTTGATTAGCTGCCAGATATTGATCCAATGCTGTTGCGTGTCTCTGAGTAACCTCATTTGACTGGTTTACATAACGCAGGAAAGTTGCCATTTGCTTATGTCCAGAGATTTGCATTATTTCTGCTGTTGGCAGTCCCAACCCCACGAGCCGAGTAATGGCTGTATGCCTGAGATCGTGAAAACGAAAATCATCTAATCTGGCAAGCCTGATTGCAGTGGCAAATGATTTTTTGAAATCCTTTATTCCAAAAATCAGATCATTTGATCTTTTCGGTGATAGATCCCAAAGTTTGAGCAGCTCCTCTTTTACTCTGCCAGTCATGCCGACGATTCGTTTTGAGGCTGTTTTGGTATTGAAAGCGCGGATCTCAATTTCATTGAGAGTAAAATTGACATCTTTCCACTGGAGCTTGAGCAGCTCTCCTTTTCTCATGGCTGTATCAAGAGCAGTGATGATGATGCTTTTTAGATAAGAGCTATTGGCTTGGCTGGTAACTGTAATTTCTTTGCCTTGTCTGGTGTAAGTTATGGCTCTGTTTGCCTCACAAGCCGCTAGGAGCCGTTTTTCCTCTGCTCGTGACAACACTCTCTCTCTTTTGGTTTCATCAGCCATAGAAATCAAAGAAATACCTTTTGCATCAAATGGAGATCTCTGGATCCAAGATTCTGATCTGGCATGGTTAAAGATTGATCTGAGCAATGCCAGCTCACGATTTACTGTTGCAATGGCTCTTTGCTCACCAGTGCGGGTTGGAGTATCAAGCCGGTGGAGCTTGTAGCTCTGAATATCAGAGCTGGTGATCTGTTTGATATTCTTGCGCCCAAAATATGCCAATAACGGCTTAAGATGCTCTCCAGATTGCCTGTGAGAGCGCAAGCCAGCTACTTTCCTGTCTCCAACATAAACAGGAGCTACCAGCTTGGTTTTTTTGTAAATATCAGCTACTTGATTGAAAGTGAGCCTATCAGCCTCAATCGTTTTGCTGCCAGCATCATCAAACTCACGAATAATTTTCTTGAGCAGATCCTTTGCCTCTGTTCTGTTTTCAGCGCGTCTTTTGATATTTTTGCGCTTGCCAGTTGCCTCATCAGTGAATGTCACACGCGCCCAAATGCGCCCGTCTTTATCCTCAAAAACATAACCTTTTCGCTCTTTAGCCATAATTAGAAACTCCAAAAATTGATAAAGCTCAATGTTTATCGAATCCAAAATTATTTTCTTAAGGACACATTCAAGGACACATTGAGCTGTTATTTCAAGCAATTTTGTGAAATATGCTGAAACATTCTAAATGAATAAATGCTCAATAAGCCAGTAATTTAGGGAATTCTGAGAGTTTCTGAAATATGCTGAAAGGTGGGTTAAGTGGATTTGTAATCATCAGGTCGCAGGTTCGACTCCTGTCATCGGCTCCAATGTTTATCGAAGGAATAAGGCATTTGTTCAGATGCCTTTTCTTGTTTGGTATGCCAATGGTGTGCCAAACGTATAAATGCCATTATTTTTGGTAGTGCCCCAATAAGGCATTGCTATACTTTTGGTAGTATTAAATTAAAGGAATTTTTAGAGTAAAAACATTCAGCATTGGATTTTGTCTCAAAAAGCTTCCTTTTTAAGAAAATTAGCGTTGTTTATTCAGTATAAGATAAATTTAGACGCAATATTTCGCATAGCACGGCGTTCAGTTTTAAGAGTCATAAAAATCTCTCAATACAAAAAAATTATACGAGGTCTTATGAAATCTTTAATTCTCTTCCTTGTTCTGTTTGCCTCTTTTATTTTCAGCACCGAGTCAATTCTTGCATGTTCATGTTTACCCGCAAAGAGCGCCGCTCAGGAATTGGAAATATCGACGACTGTGTTTTCAGGAAAGGTCACCAAAATAAAAAGGCACAAAAAAGCTGAGAATATATTCGGAAGTGTTGAAGTGATATTTAACGT
>DASWLV010000031.1:0-4667 GCA_036400075.1 Pyrinomonadaceae bacterium | reverse complement strand
CCGGTGAAACGCTATTCGTCTGGAATGTACACAAGACTTGCTTTTGCGGTGGCAGCTAATCTGGAACCGGAGATTTTGATAGTTGACGAGGTTTTAGCGGTGGGTGACGCCGAGTTTCAAAAGAAATGCCTGGGGAAAATGCACGAGGTTTCCAAACAAGACGGAAGAACCGTGCTTTTCGTCAGCCATAATATGACAGCCGTGCAAAACCTTTGCACAAAAGCGATTTTGCTGCGCGGCGGTCAAGTCGCCAATGCCGGAAACACTAAAGACATAATTAACGAATATTTAAGCAAAGATACGGCTGTTCAGCTCGAACAGCGCTGGGACAAAAGCGAAGACGCTCCGGGAAATGACGCAATTCGTTTAAAGCGCGTGACCGTCTCTCCGGTCGGCGTTGAAGAAACCAGCGTCATCACGGTTGAAACGCCTATTGAAATAGAGTTTGAATTTTGGAATTTGCTTTCCGAGCCTGCGGAAATAAACCTCAGTCTGGTTCTCTGGTCTGTTGCCGGTGAATGCATTTTTAACGTTGGTTCTTCTGTCGTCGAATTATCTCCGGGCTTGTGTCAGGGAGTTTGTCGAATTCCCGCAAATTTGTTGAACGATAACAAATATTCGGTTGAAATCTATTTTATCAAAGACACGTCAATCGGCTTGTACAAGCAAGCTGATGTTGTTACGTTTGAAGTTCAGGACGTGAGGCGTAACATTAACTGGTACGGAAAATGGATCGGAGCGGTTAGACCGAAACTCGATTTCGATCTTTCACAGATTCAGGCTTCAAAAAATGTATAAAAATAGAAAATATTTAGCGGGAGAAATATTTAATGAGAAGGCGTTTGCGTATTAATCAGATTGTCAGCGATTTTGCGCCCAAACCTCTGAATCAGTGCCGGATTTTAGACATTGCATCGCTCGAAGGCGGTTACTCAGCCGAATTTGCAAAACGAGGCGCAGAAGTTTTAGGCGTTGAAGGGCGGCGTACAAATATTGAACGCGCGAAAGCTCGCCACACAATGCCGAATCTCAAATTCGTTCAAGACGATGTTAGAAATATAAGCCGCGAAAAATACGGCGAATTCGACATCGTTTTGTGTCTCGGCATTCTTTATCACCTTGACGCGCCGGAATGCTTTAAATTGCTCGAATTAATCGGGGAAGTTTGCACTTGTTTCGCAGTTATTGATACTCATTTCGCCATTAAGCCGGATGAGGTAGTAAAATATAATGATCGTGAATATCACGGCTGGCGATTTATAGAATACGATCACGAGCCAACGGAAAAAGAAACGGAAGAAACTGTTTGGGCATCAATCGGCAACCGCGAAAGTTTCTGGATGACAAAGCCGTCGCTTGTAAACGCAATTGTCGACGCCGGTTTTAACTCGGTTTACGAATCGCAATATCCGGCGTGGAACGACATTCCGGCAGACCGCGTGGCTTTGATAGCGTTAAAAGGCGCTAAACAAGAAATACTCAACAATGATTTTAATAATTCATTTGATGAAGAAATATTGAATGAGCGTGTGGATGAAACGCCGAAAGTTCCGCCCGTAGCGGGGAATGCAGCTCAACCCGCTTCGCTAAAAAACAGAATCGCCCGCAAACTCGGTTTGAATTAATTCCACCCGACAAAATCAAAGTGGAAAAAAAAGACAAATAAAATGTCCGCACAAATAGGAATAAAAGATAGAGTAGTTCGCAGTTTGCGTTATCGGATCGACAAACTCTTTCCCGATTATGTCGGGGAAAAATATTTGTGTCCTTTGTGCGAGGCGAAACTGGCTTACTTTCTGCCGCTGCCGATGTACTTCCTGCGCGAGATGTATGAGAATCAATGCATTCATTCGATCTTTCAAGGCGAAACAATAAACCTCGAACAATACGAATGCCCGGCTTGTCATTGCACCGACCGCGACCGGCTTTACTTTCTTTATATCCAACGGGTTTTGCAAAATCTAGATAAATCGAAAAAAATACGCCTTCTGGAAATCGCGCCAGCCGCGCAGCTTAGAAAAACGCTGCGGCAAAACGAGCAAATCGAATATCGCTGCGGCGATTTATTTATGGAAGATGTTGATGACAAAATTGACATCACCGATATGAACGCTTATGAAAATGAAGCGTTCGACGCATTCATTTGTTCCCACGTTCTCGAACACGTTGACGATGATTTGAAAGCGATGCGCGAGCTGTATCGTATTCTAAAGCGAGACGGCTGGGGCATTGCGATGGTTCCGATCAGTTTGGCGCTCGAAGAAAATTACGAAGACGCAAGCATTACAAGCGAAAGCGAGCGCTGGAAGCATTTCGGGCAAAACGATCACGTCCGAATGTATTCAAAGCCAGGTTTTGTTCAAAGGTTGAATGAAGCCGGTTTTAAAGTCGAACAACTCGGCGTTGATTTTTTCGGACAAGCTGCATTTGAAAAACACGGGATTCATCCGCGTTCGGTGCTTTACGTTGTAAAAAAATAGGGTGATGTATCAAGTTTTATGCTCTCTGTGTTTCCTCTGCGACTTCTCTGCGCTTTCTGTGGTGAGCTTTATCTTAACGGAATTCACCACAGAGAACACGGAGAAGTTACAGAGAAGACACAGGGAGATTTTCGATACATAAATTTTCAAACGCTATCAAAAATAGATGATAAACGTTACGCAGACATTTTTTCCGCCGCTCGAAGAGTACGTCGCACAGTTGCAGCGCATCTGGGACACGAAGTGGCTGACAAATCGCGGCGAGCTGGTAAAAGAGCTTGAAGCTAAATTAAACGAGCGGCTCGGCGTCAAAAATCTGCTTGTCGTCAATAACGGCACAATCGCGCTGCAAATTGCCATTAAAGCTCTCGATTTGACCGGCGAAATTATCACCACGCCGTTTTCTTACGTGGCGACCGTCAGCAGCATTGTTTGGGAAAACTGCACGCCGGTTTTTGTTGACATTGACGCGGATTATTTGACGATTGACGAAACCAAAATCGAAGCGGCGATTACGGAAAAAACTTCGGCGATTTTGGCGACACACGTTTACGGAAATCCGTGCAACGTCGAAGCGATCGCCGCGATTGCCGAAAAGCACAATTTAAAAGTCCTTTACGATGCCGCGCATTGTTTCGGAGTGAATTACAAAGGCGAGTCGGTTTTAAATTGGGGCGACGTTTCAACCTTAAGCTTTCACGCGACCAAACTTTTTCATACCGCCGAAGGCGGGGCAATTGTTTGCCGAAACGACGAACTCGCGCATCGCATTTTTTATATGCACAACTTCGGTCACAAAGGACACGAAGATTTTTGGGGACTCGGAATTAACGGCAAAATCTGCGAGCTTCAAGCCGCCATGGGACTTGCGGTTTTACCGTACCTGGACGAAATAATTGCCCGTCGAAAATCAATTTGCGATCTTTACGACGAATCGTTGATTCAAAATACACCGCTCGAAAAACCGCTTGTCCGAGCCGGAACCGATTACAATTACGCTTATTATCCTGTTCTGTTTCCCACCGAAGCGGATTTGCACCGCATCAAAAACGCCTTGAACGAACAGGAGATTTTCCCGCGCCGCTATTTCTACCCGGCGCTTAACGCGCTGCCTTATGTCAAACGCGCTAATCTGCCCGTTTCGGACGAGGCGAGCCGAAGAGTTTTATGCCTGCCTTTATCCGCCGAGCTTGAGGCGCAAATGGCAATCCGAATCTGCGATTCGATTAAACGAGCTTTGACTGTATGAACATTAAAGGCAAACCGTTTCTTTAAGAGCTAATGAGTAATGAAGTTTATATTCGACCTTTAAAAGAAACTGATGCGGAAACTTCTTATCGGTGGCGAAACGACCCGGAAGTTTGGAAATATACCGGCTCAAGACCTGACAAAGAAATAACATTAGAAATTGAGAAAAATTGGATTCAAGAGATATTAAGCCGTTCTGATGAAAAGCGATTTGCAATCTGTTTAAGAGATACGGATGAATACATTGGAAACGCACAACTAACCAGCATTAATTCCTATGAAGCCGAGTTTCACATTTTTATTGGTGAAAAAAAATATTGGGGAAAAGGATTTGGCACTAAAGTAACGAACTTAGCAGTTGAGTACGCGTTTAATGTTTTAGAACTGCAATGCGTTTATTTATTAGTCAAAAAAGAAAATGTTGCAGCCGTTCGCGCATATGAAAAAGCAGGATTTGAGAAAATTATAGAAGATGAAAACAGCATCCTTCGATTAGCTAAATACTCTTTTGATAATGATAGTCGTAGAACCGTTAGCGTTTTCATGATGGCTTACAATCATGAAGAATTTATCTCACAAGCATTAGACGGCATTTTAAACCAAAATATTGATTTTGCGGTTGAAATTGCTATTGGAGAAGACAAATCTACTGATAAAACCAGAAGTATTCTTCTTGATTATGCTAAAAAACATCCAAATAAACTAAAACTGATTTTACATAACAAAAACATTGGCGCTAACAAAAATCAAATATCCGTATTAAATGCCTGCAAGGGTAAGTATATTGCTTATTGCGAAGGCGACGATTACTGGACGGATTCGCGCAAACTGCAAAGACAAATTGATTTTCTCGAAGCTAATCCTGATTTCTCCGTTTGTTTTCATCCCGTCAAAATCATTTATGAAGAAAGCGGGGAGGAAAAAATAACAAATGAAAAT
>DASWLV010000030.1:0-3238 GCA_036400075.1 Pyrinomonadaceae bacterium | reverse complement strand
ACCAGGCTGCGTTTCACGGACTGGCGAGAGCTTTAGCGAATAATGCCATCGTTGGCGTGACCGAAGGCTTTACAAGAGATATGGATGTTGTCGGCGTCGGTTACAAAGCCGATGTGCGGGGCAAAACGATTGCGTTTTCGCTCGGCTATTCGCATCCGATTGAATATCCTTTGCCGGACGGTATCGAAGCTAAAACCGAACGTCTGCCGTCGAAAGCTACAATCGTGCAGTATCAAACTACGATTACACTGACCGGAATTGACAAGCAAAAGCTCGGTCAAGTTGCGGCGGAATTAAACCGTCTGCGCAAACCCGACGCTTACAAAGGCAAAGGCGTTCGCTACGCCGATAGAACTTATAAACTGAAACCCGGAAAAACCGGGAAATAACGGTTCAAGGTTCAAAGTTCAAGGTTCAAAGTTTTCTTTTCAACCTTGAACTTTGAACCTTGAACTTTGAACCAATGAATCCGAGAAGAGCAGATTTAAGACGCGCCGTACACACGCGAATTCGCAAAAAAGTGCGCGGCTCGGCGGAACGCCCGAGGTTGGCGATTTTCCGCAGTTTGAATCACATTTACGCGCAGGTGATTGACGACGAAGCGGGAACAACTTTGATTTCGGCTTCGACCACCGAAAAAGATTTGCGCGGAACGACGGGCGGCAATTTGGAAGCCGCGCAGCGCGTCGGCAAAGCCGTCGCGGAACGCGCCATTGCCGCAGGAATTTCCAACGTCGTTTTTGATCGCGGCGGTTATGTTTATCACGGTCGCGTTAAGGCTTTGACCGATGCGGCGCGCGAAGCCGGTTTGAATAAAGGCGAGGCGGCAAACGATGACGCCGAGCCGCAGGCAGCAGAGGGAAATAATGAAGAGTAAATCAGCAGTTTCAGCGCAAGGCTTGAATTTGAAAGACCAGTTGATTTCGATCAACCGCGTGACGAAAGTCGTTAAAGGCGGAAAAAATATGTCGTTTGCGGCGCTGGTCGTCGTCGGCGACGAAGCCGGTCACGTCGGTTTCGGCACGGGAAAAGCGAAAGAAGTTCCGAACGCGATTAAAAAAGCGGTCGAAGCGGCGAAGAAAAATCTGATTCGCGTTCCGCTCATTAACGGTTCGTTGCCGCATCAGATGCTCGGAGCTTACGGTGCGGGAAGAGTTTTGTTGAAACCCGCTTCTGAAGGGACGGGCGTGATTGCGGGCGGCGCGGTTCGTGCGATTATGCAGGTTTTGGGCGTTCATAACGTGCGCACTAAAATTCTCGGCTCCGACAATCCGCACAACGTTATTCGCGCCACATTTGACGGTCTCGAAAGAATGAAAGACCCGATGGAAGTCGCACGGATGCGCGGCAAACAAGTACACGAGCTTTAATTACGAATTTCAAATTACGAATTACGAATTAAGAAATATTTTCTACAATTAATTCCGACATTCGTAATTCGTAATTTGAAATTTGAAATTGATTAAGATGGCTGAAAAAGAACAGCAAAACACGGGCGGAAAAATTAAGATTCAGTATTACCGCAGTTCAATCGGTTATCCGAAAACGCAGAAAGAGACTGTGAAAAGTCTCGGAATTACCAAATTGAACCAAACTGTCGAACGGGTTGACACGCCCGCCATTCGCGGCGTCGTCGCCAAAGTTCCGCATTTATTGCGAATCGTTGAATAATCAGTTATCAGTTATCAGTTATCAGTTATCAGTTGATTTATATTTGCTCGATAACTGATAACTGATAACTGTTGACTGTTCACTGAAGAAATGGCTTTATCATTAAATAATTTAAAGAAGCCCGCAGGCTCGACTCATAAAAAGAAAAGAGTCGGTCGCGGACCGGGTTCGGGTTTGGGAAAAACCTCTGGAAAAGGGCACAAAGGACAAAAGTCGCGGTCGGGTTATTCGCAAAAAATCGGTTTTGAAGGCGGACAAATGCCGCTTCACCGCCGTTTGCCGAAACGCGGTTTTACCAATATTTTCAAAAAGCAGTGGATTGAAATCACGCTGGCGAAAATCGAAGCGGCGTTTAATGCCGGAGAAGAAATTACGCCGGAAGTTTTGCACGAACGCGGCTTAATCAAAAAAGCCAAACACGATTTGGTCGTTTTGGGCAATGGAGAGTTAACCAAGGCTTTGAACATCTCGGCGCACCGCTTTACCAAAGCCGCGCGCGAAAAAATCGAAAAAGCCGGCGGTTCAATCATCGAAATTACCAAAGAAAAAGCTGTCGCAGCCTAAATTCCTGTTTTTTGTCCTTTGTCATTTGTCCTTTGTTTTTCTACAATCGAAGTTCTCGATTGAAAATAGTTTTTGCTTCGGCAAGAACTAAGGACAAGTCACAAAGGACAAATTTTATAATTAGAGGTCTTCATGGAAAAGTTTATTGCCGCCGTCCAAAATATGTTCAAAGTCCCGGAATTGCGGAAACGCATTCTGTTTACGCTGGGACTGATTGCTGTTTATCGTTTAGGCGCGCATATCACCGCCCCCGGAATTAACAAAGAAGTGCTGGAACAGGTTTGGAGTCAGGTCAGCGGAACGCTGCTCGGCGTTTTGGACTTGTTTTCAGGCGGAAACTTCCGCACGATTTCGGTTTTCGCGCTCGGCGTCACGCCTTACATCACGGCTTCGATTATTTTGCAGCTTATGACCGTCATCTCGCCGCAGCTTAAAAAGGTGCAGGAAGAAGGCGAAATGGGACGGCAGAAAATCAATCAATGGACGCGTTATCTAACCGTCATTCTGTGTTCCATTCAAACGCTTTTCGTTGCGCAATGGCTCAGAAATAATCAGATTCTACCCGATTCGCCGTGGTACGTGGCTTCAACGGTGGTCACGCTCGTGACCGGAACAATCTTTGTGATGTGGCTCGGCGAACAAATTACCGAGCGCGGAATCGGCAACGGAATTTCGCTCCTGATTTTCGTCGGAATCGTCATCGGTCTGCCGGGCGCGATCACTCAGGTTTCTGACCGCATCAAAACCGGCGACACCGTGCAAACACTCGGCGTTATCTTTATGGTTGCCGTTATGGTCGCGTTGATTGCATTGATTGTCTATGTCGAATCGGCGCGGCGCAAAATTACGATTAATTACGCCAGGCGGCAAGTCGGGCGGCAAACCGTCGGCGGAACTCAATCGGTGCTGCCTTTGAAAATCAATATGAGCGGCGTTATTCCGGTGATCTTCGCATCTTCGGTTTTGGCTTTGCCGCAAACCGTTTTCACAGCGTTTCCGCCCG
>DASWLV010000029.1:0-3506 GCA_036400075.1 Pyrinomonadaceae bacterium | reverse complement strand
TTGTGCCGGAGATGCTCCAGCCGAATATTTACGAGCTGCAAACGCGCTATCTGGAGATTATCGAATCGGAAGAATTTCAACGCGATTTCCAAAAGCTCCTCAAAGATTACGTCGGGCGACCTTCGCCGCTTTATTTTGCCGGAAGATTGTCGGAATCGGTCAATCAGCGCGTTTATCTCAAACGCGAGGATTTAAATCACACCGGCTCGCATAAAATCAACAACGCCGTCGGGCAGATTTTGCTCGCCCAAGCTCTTGGCAAAAAACGAATTATTGCCGAAACCGGCGCGGGGCAGCACGGCGTCGCGACGGCGACGGTTTGCGCGCTTTTAAATCTCGAATGCGTTGTTTTTATGGGCGCGGTTGATGTCGAAAGGCAAAAGCCGAACGTCGAAAAAATGAAAATGCTCGGCGCGACTGTCGTTCCGGTTCATTCGGGGAGCAAAACTTTAAAAGATGCGACGAACGAGGCTCTGCGCGATTGGATTGCGCACCCGACAAACACGCATTATTTAATCGGTTCGGCGGTCGGACCGTATCCTTTTCCAGATATTGTGGCGCGTTTTCAATTTGTCATCGGACGCGAAACCAGAGCGCAATTGCTCGAAAAAGAAAACCGTGAAACGCCGGATGCCGTCGTCGCCTGCGTCGGCGGCGGAAGCAACGCAATCGGCGCTTTCGGCGCGTTTCTTGAAGATGAAAACGTCAAATTATTCGGTGTCGAAGCCGCAGGACGGGGCATTGAAACGGGCGAGACGGCGGCGACGACCGCGCTCGGCAAACCCGGAGTCTTACACGGGAGCAACACGCTGCTGATGCAGACCGCCGACGGGCAAGTTCTCGAAGCTCATTCGATTTCCGCAGGGCTTGATTATCCGGGCATCGGCGCGCAGCACGCGCATCTTTTTTCGACCGGACGCGTTCGATACGTCAATATTACAGATGAAGAATCTTTAAGCGCCGGACTGAAATTGACCAGACTCGAAGGCATTATTCCGGCAATCGAATCCGCGCACGCGATTGCATATTTGCCAAAAATGGATTTGCCGGAAAACTCGCTCGTCGTTGTTTGTTTATCGGGGCGCGGCGACAAAGATATGGCGACATATTTGGATTATTTCAACCAAACTACAAAATGAACAGACTTGAGCGGCTTTTCGCCCAAAACAAAAAGATTTTCTCGATTTTCGTGACCGCCGGTTTTCCAGCTCTCGAAGCGACAGTTCCGATTGTCGAAACTCTGGCGGCAAGCGGAGTTGATTTAATCGAGCTTGGAATTCCGTTTTCGGATTCAATCGCCGACGGAGCGACGATTCAGCACGCCAATGAAATCGCTTTGCGAAACGGCGCATCGCTCAATTGGACTCTCGAAGTTTTGCGTGAAATTCGGGCAAAAGTTGAAATCCCGATTATCTTGATGGGCAGCCTCAACCCGGTGATGCAATACGGCGTTGAACGGTTTTGCCTGGATGCGCGGGCGGCGGGAGCCGACGGCGTGATTTTGCCGGATTTGCCGCTCGAATTTTATCTCAAAAATTATCGCGAGTTGTTTGAGCAAAACGATTTGGCAAACATCTTTCTCATCACCGAAAACACGTCCGAAGCGAGAATCAGAGAAATTGACGCTTGCAGCAAAGGCTTCGTTTATGCGGTTTCGATGGCGGGCGTGACTGGAAAGAATTTACAGTTTGACGAGAACAGAAAATCGTATTTGGAGCGTCTTGCCGCAATGGATTTGCGCTCGCCTTTAATGGTTGGATTCGGAATCGAAACAGTTGAGCATTTTCAAGATTTAACGAAATTTACTGAGGGGGCGATTGTCGGCAGCGCCTTTTTGAGAGCAATCGAAAACGCGCCCGACGTAAAAGAGGCAACAAAACAATTTGTGAAAAGATTTATTTGAAAGCAAAAAACTTTGCGTCCTTCGCGCAAATCTTTGCGTCCTTTGCGGTTTAATTTTCTCTAATAAAAACGAAACCGCAAAGGACGCAAAGATAAACGCAAAGAGCGCAAAGGTTTTAATTTGGATTTTTATGATTATTCAATGCGCCGAAAATATAGAGCAGAATGAGTTGGCAACTCTGCGCGAGCAGATTAAAAGTTTCGGCTTGAAAGTTACTGAAGTCGCAACGCAAGTCGGGCGATATTTGATTGCTTTGGGCAGTTACGATGTTGATATTCGCCGGATCGGCAGTTTGAAAGGCGTCAAAGACGTTCACCGCGTTTCGGACGCCTACAAGCTGGTTTCGCGCAAATGGAAAGTTTCGTCAACCGTAATTGATTTGGGCGATGGAGTAAAAATAGGCGATGGAAATTTCGCTTTTATGTTCGGACCTTGCTCGCTCGAAAGCGCAGCGCAAATCGAAAGCGTCGTTGGTTTTTTAAATAAAAACGGCGTTCGGATTATGCGCGGCGGCGCTTTTAAACCGCGCTCGTCGCCTTACGCTTTTCGCGGGCTGGGCATCGAAGGCTTGAAAATGTTTTCCGAAATCGCCAGACCGCACGGCATCAAGCTGACGACCGAAGTTATGGACGCTTCGCAAATTGAAGCGATGTATCCTTATGTTGATGTTTATCAGGTCGGAACTCGAAATGCGCAGAATTTTACGCTGCTCGACGAGCTTGGGAAAGTTGACAAACCCGTGCTGCTCAAACGCGCGATGTCCGGCACAATCGAAGAACTGCTGCAAGCCGCCGAATATATTTTTATGAACGGGAACGAGCGAATTTTGCTTTGCGAACGCGGCATCCGCACATATGAAAAAGCGTATCGCAACACTTTGGACATCAACGCGATTCCGGTTTTAAAAGAAAAAACGCATTTGCCCGTAATTGTTGACCCGTCGCACGGCATCGGCGTCCGCCGCCACGTCGAAGCGATTGCGCTTGCAGGTTTAGTTGCGGGAGCGGACGGCGCTATCGTTGAAATTCACGAAACGCCGGAAAAAGCGGCTTCCGATGCGGCTCAAACTTTAAATTTCAGCGAAACCGAAAAGCTCTTGAAAAAAGCAAAAGCGATTAGCGTGGCTATGAAATCAGTTTGAGCTTAAGATTAGATTGATGGGAAATACGTATCAAAGCGATAAAGCAATTGTTCTTTTCGACGGCGTGTGCAATTTTTGCAACGGTACGGTCAATTTTATTATTCGCCGCGACCGAAAAGATAATTTTCGATTTGCTCCGCTGCAATCGGAAATCGGGCAGAAGCTTTTGCGTCAATACGATTTAAATGCACCGGGCATTGATTCAGTCGTTTTAATCGAAAACGGAAAAGCTTTTACGCATTCGACAGCAGCTTTGAAAATCACCCGAAAACTCGGCGGCGCGTGGCAAATTTTTTCGATTTTTAAATTTATGCCGCGCCCGGCGAGAGATTTCTTTTATCGCCTTTTCGCCCGCAATCGCTATCGTTTGTTCGGTAAAAGGGAAGTTTGTATGATGCCGACGCCGGAAATAAAAGCGCGATTTTTAAGCGAAAACGCTGAAATTAACTAGAAGCCGTCTCA
>DASWLV010000028.1:0-7686 GCA_036400075.1 Pyrinomonadaceae bacterium | reverse complement strand
CGGAATGCTTGTCAGTTTGCAGAAACGCTTCTCGCAAGGATTTCAGTTTGACGTTAACTACACCTGGTCGCACGCGATTGATAATCAATCAAGCATTACAAATGTAACGCGACAGGGACTGCTGTATAACGCTCTGGATCTGAACGCCGGGCGAGGAGACGCGGACTTCGATATTCGTCATCTCTTTAACGCAAACGGAATCTGGGACCTTCCCTTGGGTCGCGGTAGAGCTTTGGGCGGTAATATGCCGAAATGGCTGGATGCCGTAGTCGGTAACTGGACTGTTTCCGGTATTTTCAGCGCACGCTCCGGTTTGCCCCTGTCGGCATATTCCGGCGCCTGGTCAATTACGGTCTTTTCCGCTGATAATGTCGGCGTTCCGACTATTCTAACGGGTGATAGATCTGTATTTAAGGCAGATATTCACAACGAAGGAACCGGGATTCAGTATTTTGCCGATCCTGCTGCGGTTCAAGCCGCATTGCGTTATCCAAGACACGGAGAAATAGGCAACCGAAATATCTTTCGCGGTCAGCCATTTTGGAATATAGATGCCGCTGTCTCAAAGAGATTTCGAATGCCGTGGTCGGAAAACCATCGTCTGACTTTGCGTGCCGAAGCCTATAATCTGACAAACAGTAACTTCTTCGGTCCGCCGAATCTTTCTTTCGGTTCGACTACATTTGGGCGAATTACCTCTTCTCAAAGCGCGCCGCGCGAGCTGCAATTTGCGCTTCGTTACGACTTTTAGTGAAACAATTTATTAAGGAGATATTTGTTTCACCAATCTGGGTAACACTTAACAAAGTTCAGAGGAGAGCGACTGCTCTCCTCTGAACTTCTTTCCCGTTTAATAAATTGTTAGACGTTATCTTTTGAATATAACTATCTTTTGAATATAATTGAAAAATTATGAGACAAAAAACCATCTTAATCCTGTATCTTGTTTGTTTTATTTCTATTTCCGGCGCGGCAGCGCCTGTTTACGCTAAAATCGGAGAATCGGTTTCGCTTGTTCCGAAAAGTTTGCCGCAGAATAGAAACACGATTAACGGAATGGTTTTCGATCCTACCGGGCAACCTGTTTCCGATATTTATGTCGAGCTGCAAAACGAGTATTATTCGACCGTCGCCAGAGAAAAGACAAAAACTTCGGGGCGGTTCGTTTTTAGCGGACTTGGTTCAGGCAAGTTTAAAATCAAAGTATTGTCTTTAGGAACAAATTATCTGTCTCATGAAGAAGAGATACAGCTAATGAGTATAAGCCGCGGCGACATTCAAACCCCGGTTAACGAGTATGTTGAAATCAGATTAAGATTGGATAACCGAAAGGTTAATACTGAGAACGGCGGCGCGGCATCAAGCGTTTTCGCGCAGGAAGTTCCTGAGGAGGCTCGGAAGCTGTATGAAAAAGGCGTAAAAGAGCTGGAGAAGCAGGAGAACTCCGACCTCAGCAGTATTAAAAAAGCAGTCGAGATTTTCCCAACCTATTTTTTAGCACTTGAGCGGCTCGGCATCGAATACGTCAAACGCAAGCAGTATGAAGCGGCTTTGCCGTTTCTGATAAAAGCAGTTGATGTAAATAATCGAAGCGCTTCGGTATATTTCTCTTTGGGACTTTCCGCCTATCATTTAAAGCATTTCAAAGAGGCAGGCGAAGCATTTCGTGCGGTCACGATTTTAAGCCCGCAGTTAGCCAGAGGTCATCTTTGGTATGGAACGGTTTTATATCAGGATGGAAATTTCGTCGGCGCTGAAAAGTCTCTGCTGAAGGCAAAAGAGCTATCGAAAAATTTGCCAATTCCCGAAGTACACTGGCAGCTTGCGATACTTTACAACCGCACGAAACGAAACCAACAGGCGATTAACGAGTTGGAAACTTTCCTCAAGCTTCAACCGGAAAACGCCGAAAAAGAAGAAATCAAAAATTTAATTGCAAAGCTTCGCGGCGGAAATAAATAACACTGCCGTAAATTATGCGTTTTATTCGATGGTGCAGAGCGGAGGCGCGTGAATTATCGCGCCTCCGAACGCTTCCCGATCAAACAAAATATTTCGACGTAAAACTTTCCCGCCGGTGAAGAGCCAATCAAATTTTTTGGAAAAATGTTGTTCGCATTTTATCCAAAAAATGCAAAGTGGTTATCCAAAATTAGCAATATTTTCTAATCATCCATTTATCCGGTCGTTGTCACGCTCCCAACTTTTCATATCAGCCGACTGAGGCATATCACTTGCGCTAAAAAGTTACAGGAAGCAGCCGCAAAGCTGCTTCTTTTTCGTTGGAGTCAGTAATTCCAAATTATTGGAATTAAAAAGCTTCCAGCTTAAAAAACTTTCTCAACTTAATCTGAGGTGAAAAATGAAAAGACTGTTTCTTTTAACTATCACAGTGCTGGCAAGCGCAATTTTTGTCGTTGCGCAAACCACAACCGGACGGCTTTCCGGTGTGGTCTCCAGCCCGGACGGCGTTCTGCCGGGAGCAACCGTTACAGCTACCGATAACAACACGGGAAAAACGCAAACCGTGACCAGCGGAGAGGACGGAACATTCCTCTTCCCGCAGCTTGAATTCGGAACATACACGGTCAACGTAACAGCTAGTGGTTTTAAGACTTTTACAGCTAATGAAGTCAAAATTGACGTTGGACGCGATTATTCGTTAAATCCGGCATTGGAAGTCGGTAATGTGCAGGAGACCGTGACTATTACAGCCGGTGCCGATGTGGTTTCGTCCTCTTCGGCACAGATTAGCAATACGGTTAGTCCGCAGCAGATTCTATCGCTTCCGCTGATCGCACGGAATCCGTTGGCTTTAGCAACTTTGCAGGCAGGTGTGCAAAGCAATCCCTTCCAAAATACAACCATCAACGGAATGCGCACGACCATGACGAACATTACTCGTGATGGTATTAACATTCAAGATGCTTTTATTCGCACGAATGCGACGGATTTTGCGCCGGGCAGACCGACGGTGGATGATACGGCTGAATTTACGATTTCAACCGCCAATCAGGAGGCGGATCAAGGATCGGGCGGTTCACAGATTCGGCTTGTCACGCCGCGCGGCGGGAAAGACCTTTCAGGCGCTTTATATGCGTATAATCGTAATTCCGCGTTTGCCGCAAATAACTTTTTTAACAACCGCAACGCTAATCCCGACCTTAATCAAAAGCCTGCCTATCGCAACCGCAACAATTTCGGCGGTAAGTTAGGCGGAACAGTTCCGCTTTTAAATTTTGGCGAAGGCGGACCAATGCTTTTGAAAGACAAAGCATTTTTCTTTGTCAACTATGACAAGCTTATTGATCCGGTTTCGAATCGTGCTACACGTACTATTTTAACACCCGGCGCGCGCACCGGAGAGTTTCGATATGTTAGAGCAACCCCGGGCGCTGCGATTGATCAGACAGTTGGAACGGCAAAAGTTACTTGTCCGGCAACAACAGTCGCCAATACGGGAACTTGCGTGGTTACCAATATTCTCGGCTTTGCTACGGGACGCGGTTTGGCAAACATTCCGACAGGCATTAACCCCATCATTCAATCCCGCATTCTCTCGCAGCTTCCGACGGAAAGTAACTTTACGGGCGGCGATCAGTTAAATACTGCGGGTTATACTTTAAATCGCCAATCGGATCAGGAACGCACGACATTTACAACTCGTTTCGACTTGGATATTAACGACAGAAACACATTTAACATTGTGTATAGCTGGAATTTGGAAACAAATCTGCGTGACGATACGGACAATACCGGATTTATGGCAATGCCAAGGTTTTCACAAACCTCTGAAAATACAACAATTTCAGCGGCATACCGGGCAATTATCAGCCCGAATATAGTCAATGAATTTCGCGCCGGAGGGTTTTTCAGTAACGTTCCGTGGTTTCTAAATTCGGCGGCGCCCTCAAGTTTTCCAGACTATTTACTGACAATTCCGCAAGTCAATAGCGCCACGTTTGTCACAAATCCCGAAGTGCCCAATTCAATTCAAGGTCGTCAAACCGGAAATAAAACATTAATGGATAATGTTGATTGGATTATCGGCAAACACAATCTCAGATTCGGCGCTCAATACCAGCGTTATAGAGTTGATTCTTATGATGAATTTGGAATAATTCCAACCTATACCGTTGGCGTCGGAACAGCTACCCCGCAGTTTACCGCCTCTCTATTTCCCGGCGGAATCAGCACGCCGCAGCTTAATACGGCTAACGGTTTACTGGCTTTGTTAGGAGGAATCGTCAGCAGCGGTACTCAAACCTATAACTTAGCAGACATAGAGTCCGGCTATCAGCCGACTCGTTATCTCCAGCCGTTTCGGTATTCAAATCATTCGGCGTATATTTCCGACCGATGGCAGGTAAACCCCAATCTTACGGTTACGGGCGGGGTGCGCTATGAACTGTATCCGGCGATGAGACTTGAAAATGGCATTGGTCTTGAGGTCGTTATTGCCGATCCCGATAATCCGCTTGAGTCAATACTTGCGCGAAACGGAACCTACAACTTTATTGGCGGTAATTCAGGTGTTGAAAACACTTTCTACAAAACCGATTACAATAATTTTGCCCCGCACGTCGGAGTTGCATGGGCGCCAAAATTTGAAAGCGGCTTTGGCAAGTTTTTACTGGGTGAAAATTTTGTTGTCCGGGGCGGATACAGTCAAGCCTATGCGATGGAGTCCATTTTACAAGCGCTTAACAATGCTTATACCGGCAATCAGGGACTCGCGGGTACCGCCGGTCGCTCATTAGACCCGGTAACCGGCAGTATTAATCTGAATGTCCGTTTAGGGGGTGCGTTGCCACCGACAGCGGCTCCGGGGTTTACCGCGCCGCCGCGTACTTTTCTTCAAAACAATTCACCGCCGGTTACGAATTTCTTCGGAACTGTTTGGGCAATTGACCCGAAATTACAAATTCCGAAGATTGAACAGTACAGCATTGGCTTCCAGCGCGAGCTTTTCGGCAACATGGCGTTTGAAGCCCGTTATGTCGGCACGCGCAGCAACAGTCTGATCCGAGGTATTGACTATAATCAGATCAATATCTTCAACAGTGGATTTCTTGCCGATTTTGAACGCGCTCGCGCGAATTTTAACTTGACTGGAAATCCATTCTGCACTACGGCAGGCTGCCAAGCCACGACTATTTTCCGGGAGAGTGCAGGTGGGGCCGGGAGATTAGGCGTTGCTCCGACAACAGCCTCAACCCCGGCGGGAACTCTGGCTCGAACCACATTTATCAACCAGCTTACTGCCGGAACTCCCGCGCAGTTGGCGCTCAACTTCATTAATAGTGCGGGTAATTTAAATAATCACCCGTCGGTTGCCAATCCTAATGCCACGCCTTTTATTAACTTGGTGCCAAATCCCGGGACCGGAGTGGTTGATTTTCTTTCAAATGAGGGAATGTATTATTACAACTCATTGCAGATTGAGCTTCGGCGGCGATTCGCACAAGGTTTGTATTTCCAAGCCAACTACACCTACTCGAAAAATATGACCAATGCCATCGGCACCGGACAGCTTCTTTTCGAGCCGTTCCTTGATATTAATAACAGGGACCTCGATTTGCAGCGAGCCGATTATGATCAAACTCATGTCTTTAATTTTAATGGAGTTTATCAGCTTCCGTTCGGCAAAGGCAGAATGTTTTTGAATCAAGGCGGAATAGTTGACAAGATATTCGGCGGTTGGGAAATTTCCGGTCTCGTAAACTGGGGTTCGGGAGCGCCTATTTCTTTCATTGATCCCAGGGGAACGCTTAACCGTGACGGGCGATCCACCAGACAAACCGCAAACAGCAATTTGTCTCCGGCGGAAATCAGGAAGTTAATAGGAATATTTGAACGCGAAGGGAAAATCTATTGGATTAACCCTGAAGTTATAAATCCTACGACCGGACGAGCCTCTAATGGTTTTGGTTCGACTCCGTTTGAAGGACAGGTGTTCTTTAATGCAAATCCCGGAGAAACAGGTAACCTTCCGCGTACAATAGTTAACGGTCCGACCTATTTCAACGTTAATGCCGCTTTATTGAAGAACATCACTTTTACTGAAAGAACGCGGCTTCAACTCAGAATGGAAGCGTTTAACTTGTTAAATAATGTGAACCTCACTAATAATGTCCAACTTGCCGACATTAACAGTGCCACTTTTGGACAGATTACTTCAGCGGGAGCGGCTCGGACAATTCAATTTGGGGCTCGTTTTGAGTTCTAAATTTTGCCGCTTTAATGCACCTTCAAGGCGCTGCTTTAATTAAAGCAGCGCCTTTTTTATGTTTTGCAGTCTTACCTTCTTAAGCTTTTAATCAATTATTAATTTTATCTTCTTGTCCTCAAACCACCTGTTATCATTTTCTTCATCACTAACGGCGGCTCCGCCTTCCGCGCAGTAATTGATGGTTAATTCTTGATCCGCATCAATATCTCTGACGGCAATAAGCCGAAGCAGGTCATTTACTGAATCAGCTTCATAACGTAGATTGGCGGGATTGCTATGGTTGTAAAAGCTGCCGTAACCTAACGCCAAAGCGTGAGTGCGGCGCTTTCCGGCGAGTATCTCCCAATCGAAGACCAGCGTTTTGATTGCTTTCGGAAGCGAATTATAATGCATCTGAAACAGCACTACCGGACAAATCTCGATGATTTCTCCATTGCTGAAAGCTTTTGCCGCAAAAACGCCTCTGCCTTTTGCCGTGCCGGTATCTTTAATATAAATGTTTGGCGGTATAAGCATTTTATTTTTACATTCTATTAATCAGCTATTATGACCAATAATGATTTTTTAGAAAAACGGCACGCTTAGAGAGCAGGGTATTTACTCATAAAAAGCAAAAAGGGCATCTTTTCAGATGCCCAATTTATTTAATTTATCGTAGGAGTTGAGATAAATCGAAATACCGCCCTTTTTATTGATTGAAGGCAGACGCGACCGGAACATCGCTCGATGAGCCAAACTGCTGACCGAAGAATCCCGATTGTGAACGTAAGATGTAGAAAGATCCGTGTGACGGGCGAAAGACTGCGATGTCTGCTTTGCCGTCTCCATCATAATCTGCCGCGACAGGTTTGTCTTCAGCCGTGCCGAACTGCGTTGCTTCAAATTGATTCGTCGTACTGTTGATTCTGTACCATGATCCTGCGGATGGGCGATAGACGGCAATATCGGTTTTCCCGTCATTATCGAAATCTGCCGGAGCCGGAATGTCTCCGTTTTGTCCGAAAAGCATTCCAAAGTATGAGTTATCAGAGCTTCTCAAAATGTACCAGCCTCCGGTTGAAGGTCTGAAAACGGTAATGTCGGTTTTTCCGTCTTTGTCAAAGTCCCCGATTTGGGGTTTATCGCCTTGCGCGCCGAATTGAGTTGCGACAAACTGATTATTTGAGCTGTTCAGTCTGTACCAGGTCCCGTTTGAAGGACGAAAGACGGCAATGTCGGCTTTTTGGTCACCGTCAAAATCTGCGGGAACCGGAACGTCTCCTGCCTGACCGAATTGTGTTGCAGCAAATTGATTATTGCTGCTATTAGTTATGTACCAGTTTCCTTGTCTGAAAACGGAAACATCAGTTTTTCCGTCTCCGTCAAAATCCGCCGGAGCAATCTGATCGCCGGTCTGTCCAAAATGAACTCCCTTAAATGAATTGTTGGAACTCTGCGATGTGTACCAATCTCCT
>DASWLV010000027.1:0-15752 GCA_036400075.1 Pyrinomonadaceae bacterium | reverse complement strand
AAAGCGCTGTCGTGAACAATGTTCACGACAGCGCTTTTCTTTTTTTTGAGAAACTACTTAACGCCGCTCTTCACGACGCTAAAATAATAACTCGTAATCTCTTCGGTTTTGCCGGTTTCGGTTATTCCATTGAGTGAAATTTCATAGTCAGCGGTTTGCAGATTTTTTGCCGGAATGCTGAAAGCCAGACTTTTATTTTTCGCATTTAGCTGCGATTTTAAATCTGCGCTCGTCCAGATTTGTGTACCATCGTCGAGCGTCTTGAGCGCGGCGCGATAACTTTTGTAATCGTCCGCATTTTTTAACAACAGACTAAGTTGTAAATTTCTGACCGACGGCGAAAGCGTCACTCGATTAACTACTTCTCCGCCGCTTCTGGTTAACATTCCGGGCGATAAAACCAGCGCGACAATCGAACGCTGCTGTGCGGGCGGCTGAGCAGGGCTTTTCGGAGGCTGCGGAACTGTTTTTTGCGGAGGCTGATTTACGCGTGGCTCAATTTTGGCGAATTCCGGTTCTCTAACCTGATTTTCGTTTTGCACTTTCGGTGATTTTTCAGCTTCCGGCGCTTGCTCAATTTGTGTTTGCTGCTGACCTTTTTCAGCGATTATTTGCTCCTGTTGCTGCTCATTGCGGCTGTTTTCCAGATTTGCCGTTTCATCTTGCCGTCTCACGTTTTGAATAAAGAATCCGATCAAACCGAGAAAAAGCAGAATCGAAGCCGCCGCAAAACCGAATTGGAGCGCCGGATTTGAAAAATTGAAAAAAGCGGCGATTGATTGCCACCAAATCTTGGAATCCGAGGATTCTGGAATCTTTCTTTTAGCCGCCGCTTTTTCTTCTGCAAGCTCAGCCGTCGCTTGCAAAAATGCGTCGGCGAAGGCTGATTTTTCGCGGTCTTCGGCTGATTTCAAAAATTTTCGTTCAAAAACACCGCGCGCTGTTTTGCTCAAACGATCTTGCCGGTAATCGAAATATAGCTCGTCTTCGACGCCGAGCATTTCGACGAAGAAATCGTCGTCCTGCAAAAAACGCTCTTCGATTGTCTGCCGTTCCTCCTCGGAAACGTCATCGAGCAGAAATCGTTTGAGCGGCTCGTCTTTTAAACTTTGGGTTTTCATCTCAAAAAAGTAAATACGGCAATTTTAGAAATTGCTCTCAAACTCTTAATGTCGAAAACCGGAAAACATTTCACACGATTTTCTTTACACATTTATCCACGCATTTTTGCAGGCTCTCACGGATGCGGCACGCGCGGATTCGAAGCACGTTTAAGGAAACATTCAATTTCTCAGCCATTTCTTTGCGAGCGTCCTTTTTGCTCTCGCCGTGATGATATTCGACGATAAAATCCCGATTTTCGGGCGTCAATTCGCGCAAACATTCCTGCATACAGGCGAAACGGTTTTGTATTTGTGTCTGTTCTAATTCCTGTTCTATTTTTTGCTGCGGGTTTTCGACAGCAAATTCCACCGGGTCGAGAGCTTCAAAATCTTCCTGTTTGTGTTTGAGCTGATCGCGCCAAAATTCACGAATGACGTTTAAAGCAGTTCCGTGAAAATATAGATACGAGTTCGAGACCTCAACCGGCGCGCTTTCATAAATGCGCCGCGTGACGCGGTTGATAGTGATGTCTGCGTATTCTTCTTCGGGCGTGCAGTTGCGCCATTTGAACAGCTTAATCAGCTTTTGGCGAATTTTCTCGTATTTTTCACCGGCGGCTTCGCGGTCGGAATCGAGCCACGCGAGCATTTTTTCAAACGCTTCCGGTGTAACCTTCCAATCTTTTTTCAGCGTAATCTCGGTTTCCACTTTGAGATTTCAAATCTTAAATTTGCGATTCCCAATAGTTATTTCCACTCGCCTTGCAGGGTAAATGCAGACCAGTAAAAAGGCGACTGCCAGCGTTTTTCGCGCAGCATCGAAATTTGCGCGGCACGAAGCGCCTGTGCCGGACTCGGACGCCGCTCGCTCAACAATTCCTGATAAAAACGCCGCATTAATTCGCTCGTCGCTCTGTCGTCAACTTTCCAAAGGCTGACCGCGACGCGTTTTGCGCCCGCATACATAAATCCGCGCGTCAAACCGACAATGCCTTCGCCTTTGATTTCTTTGCCAAGCGCGGTTTCGCAGGCGCTTAAAACGATTAATTCGGCGGGTAATTTCAGATTGTAAATTTCGTGCAGGCGCAAAAAACCGTCCTGCGGCTTTCCGTTCGCATCAACCAGCGACAGCACAATTCCGGTTAATTCGGGCTGCCGGCTGTCGAGCAAGCCGTGCGTGGCGAAATGAATATAGCGATATTGGCTCAAATCCGCATTCAAAATGTTTGTGCGATTCGCTTCGAAATCGAGCGCGCGTTTGCTTTCGGCTGGAGTTGTCAGAGCCAGAATCGCGAGTGCTTCGCGCCGCGAACCAGGCAGGCGCGGCAAAGCCGAACGAACATTTTCCGTCGCTTGTAAAACGGTCTTTTGCCGGAGCGTCGGTTTGTCATTCGCCGTTGTCGGCTTGGAAGCGGAAGATTTGATCCGCAAATCGTCGAGACCAAAAACCGGATCGGCAATGACGGCGATGGTTTTTGTCGGCAATTTTCGATTTGCCGTTTCGCGCCGCAAAATCGCCAGAATAGTTGCCGAAGGCAGCATTACGATTTCGTTTGTTTCAATTAAAAATTGTTCGTTGTTCGTTGTTCGTTGTTCGTTGTTTTCGTCCGAACTTTGAACTTTGAGAGCCGCGAACGGAATGTATTGCAGGGCGCCGTCGGCTACAACGAGCAGGCGTTTGCCGCCGAGTTCGGTTGCTGCCGGTTCGAGTATCATTCGGCTCAAATTTTTGGCGGACGCTTCGGCTTCCGTTGCATTTGATACCGTTTTAACTTTCTCGTAAAAATCTCGCGCGGCGGCTTCGATTTCGGCGCGTCCGGGCAAAACAAAACTTTTAATTGAATTTTGGGAAACAACAAAGAGAAAGCTTTTTTCTTCGCCGAGCGCGTATTCGAGAAGAACGGTGTCGGCGTCGAGAATCTGAGTTTGAATTTCCCGCAAGCTCAAAATCTGCGGCTGTGTCAACGCGGCATAACGCGGGCTGCGGCTGCGGATTTCGGCTTGAGTTGATTTGTATTCGTCCAGAAAACGACGCAGAGCAATTTCAGCGGCTTCGACTTGCGACGCCGGGCGTTTTTGCAAAATCATCTGGAAACGAGCTTGCTCGGCGGCGTTGATTTTTTGCTGCAAATCTTTTTCTCGTTCGAGCAGCGCAGGCTCCACGCCCAGCCGAATATCTGCATTGGCTTCGGCGAGCAGCTCGGCAAGGCTCCGCGCCCGCGCTCTTTCCGTAGCTTGCAGCGCGAGCGCGTCAAAACCTCCGGTGGGAGTGGATTGGTGCATTTGCATCAGCAGGCTGATGTAAAAATCGAAGATTTTTTGAGTGCGGGCAAAATATCCGGCGCGAAACTGTTCGCTCAAAATTCCCGCGCGCGCGGCTTCGATAATCTCAAGCGCGAATTCGATTTTTTCTTTTGCGGCAGTCAGATTATCGCGCCTTTGTTCGATTCGCGCCTGCGCGTACAAAACGGATGCTTCAACGCCGCGCGAGCCGCGTTTTTGCGCCAGCGCGAGAGATTGATCGAAATTTTCGCCCGCTTTCTGCGCATCGCCCATTTTTTCATAAACCTGACCGATTCCGAGCAAAGTCACAGGCTCGCCGAAAGCGTCAGTGATTCGTTTCCAAATCGGTAAGCCTTGATTAAAATGCGCCAGCGCGTTTTGCAAATCGCCTTTTTCCAAAAAATAAAAACCGAGATGATTGAGAACGTTTGCTTCGCCCCGCGTTCCGGGGCGGTCGGCGCGAAAAGTTTGCAAGGATTGATTGTAGAACTCAAAAGCCTTTTGCGCGTTGCCCGCGTCCCGATAAGTCAGACCGATGTTGTTCAGCGTTGCGGCAACGCGGTGGAAATTGTTAAGCGCCCGCCAATTTTGGACGGCTTGATTGTAATAATCGAGCGCGGAAGCGGTTTCTCCCAATTCCGCATACAGATTGCCGAGCAGCATCAAAATTGCGCTTTCGCCGATTTTGTCTCCGTTGCCGCGATAAATCCGCAACGCCGCTTCAGCGTGATTCAAAGCCTCTTGAAATTGGCTCAAACGATAATTTGTTTCGCTCAATAAATTGTGCGAATTAGCGATTTCGGAAGAGATTTTTAATTTCTGCCAGAGCGCGAGCGATTGCGCGAAAAAACCGAGCGCTTTGCGTCGTTCGCCCGCCGCAACCCAAGCTGCGCCGAGATATTGGAGCACAGCGGCTTCGCCGATTCGATTGCCGCTCGTTTGCCAATCGTTTAAAGCCTTTTGATAAAGCTCAAAAACCTGCGGCAGATTTTCGGGATTTGACGCGGCGAACAACTTGTTTGCTTCAATGGTTGATTTGGCGGCTGCAATTTGCCGCTCGTCTTCCGCTTTTGCGGCGCGCATTTCGATGATTTTAGCTTCGTAGCGTCCGGCGGGCGCGGATTTGTTCGGCGCAGCGATTTCCAAACGGTAATCGCCGCCCTTTGGCGCAGTGAATGCGAGAAATTCCAAACCGCTCGCGCCGTTCGGCGAATTTATTTCGAGCAGTTTTTTGTGGTCTAAATCAAACAGCGCGAGCGAGACATCAACGCCTTTTTGTTCGACCGTAACGAAAACGAATTGATTTTCCGAAGGAGAGATTTTGTAAGCGTGTATTTGTCCGCCGCTGATTTCGGGTGTCGCGGAAATTGTCGGTAAAAGCGTCTGCGCGTCGGGCGAAACGTTTGTTTGCGCCGCAATGTTTACGGCAAAAATCAGCGCGGCAAAACAAATTGCTGCCAAAAAACCTGATCGGGCGTTCGTCCGTACCGAATTTTCTTGCCGAAGAAGCATTACTACATTTTCTCCAACCTGAAATTGCAGGCTTAATCTAAACCAAAAATCTCTCTATCTCAAGTAATTTCAACAAATTTCGACTTTGCGAAAAAATTTACTCAAAACCGAAAAAATTTTCTGAAATACTTTTGGGTTTTCGCCATTAACACAGTGAAGCGCAGTTAAAGCCGCCAAAAAGATTAAAAAAGAGAATAGGAAAAGGAAAAACACAATGAACAGATTTATGAATTTACACGCAGCTTTTGGGTTTAGAAGTTTTGTCGCAGCTACGATTTTGTTTTCGCTCTTTGCATTGTCGGGACATTTTTCACTGGTTAATGGTCAAAGCCCCTGCGGCTTAGGCACAAGTTGGGACGAATCCGAAAGCGGATGGACTGGCAAGTGGATTAGACGCGGCGCAAGCAATAATTTCGATGCCACGTTTACTTTAGGCGGTGGTCAGATCAAATCCGGTCTCTCTATTTATCTGGGCTACAATGGAAAAGTAGCGGTTAAAAGATCGGATGCGTCCGACAATGTATATCGCGTCAATCGTTGTTTCTATGACGGTCAACTCGCTTCTGACGGCATAAGCGTTAAAGGAACTTATTCCTGTACGCGAGAAGACGGCAGCAAAACAGGGACATACAATTGGAGCGCGAAAATAAACTGCGAGGGTACTGCGGAAATAACCAAAATGCGCCAATGGATTGCCTATTACGACAATCTCATCAATCAATGGACACAATACCGCGACCAGAAAGTCGCGCCCTACTACAATAATCCGACTTACTACAAATGGGCGCGGAAAGAATACGAAAAAGCGAATCAAACAATTAGCAGTTTGCAGCAAAAAAAGGCTTATTACCAAAACCTACTGCGGAAAGCCGGAGTCCGGTAAATTTATATTACGAGATGACCGCCGCTTTTCAACTGGAATTACTGTCGAGTCGTTAATCAGAGCAATGACTCAGCCGGATTCTCATGCCAGCACCGGAAAGGCAGGCTTTCGCGGAATCATTAAAAAGATTTTTCAAACTAAGGTTCAGCTTTTAGAGATTTAGAAAATTTACGAAGAGCATTGAGGAATATTTATATGCCAAATCCACACTCAGAAAAAGAGAGCGAAACAGAAGGGTTAATCGCTTTGTTCTGGGGCTGTTTAATTGTGGCATTATATTCAGCCATCCCATTGCTGACTATTCTTGCCGGCGTCCTATTAATCATACGAGGTCTGGTTTTTTGGGGTATAGCTATAATCTTGTTTGGAGTGCTGGCTCTACTCGGTCCCTTTTATGCCTTACTAATGCCGAAGACAATAAAGGACGAATCTTCCGGGAAAGCAAATGAAGAGTAAGTGAGATAAAAGTCGAAATTAATAGAAATTTCTATCTGTTTTTACTGTTCAAACAGCTATGCTAAATGACATTCGCCGTGTTGGAAAAGAGTATCAAATATTTATCCAGGACAAGAAATCTGCGGTCATTACCGATCCCTGGCTGTCAAGCGGCGGACAAATCACAATTGGGGATAAAATTTACTCAATAATTGATCAATCGAAATCCTTTATGAGAGATAAATTTATTCTCGAATCTAAGGGAGTTCCGCACGCGCGAATTGAATCTCAAAATGTACAAAACAGTAAATTCAATTTAATACTGCCGGATGATACGGAATACAAATTTATTGTTGGTTGGGCGGCTAAAAAACCTTTTGAGGTATATATGGGTTCGGGATATTTCAGCCGCACAAAAGTCGGAGGAATATACAACACGCTCGGCGTATTTCAAAAGAAACCGGATGGCAAAAAAGACAAACAATTTGTCGTCATTGATCTTCCCTCAATAATCCCTTTACCGTCTCAACTATTCGCTTATTGGTTTGTCTTGAAGTTTTGGTTAGACCCAAGCGAATCGTAACAATCCGCCGACTCGCCCCGCAAATTACCGTATCAGCCGGCTTGAAATCCGCACAAATTCCACCTTGCGAATTTTTTTTTACTCGAAACAAAAAAATTCTGAAATACTTTTCGATTTGCGACATTAACACAGTGAAGCGCAAGTTAAAGACGCTCAAAAAATTGAAAAGAGAATTGAAAAGGAAGAAAAACAATGATTAAAAAATCTATCGTCGCCGTATTCATTTCATTAGCAGCAATGTTCTTCGCAACTGAAAATTCCTTCGCGCAAGGTGGTCCTTGCCTTTTGGGCGTCGGCAATTGCCCTCAAGGCAATAATAATCAAAATGTCGATCCGGGCGGAGGAATACGCTATCTCGAAGGCGAAGATGCTCGCCGTTTTTTGGCTGCAAATAATTATGGCTCGCGTTATTTACTGGTCTTGCAAACATATTGGGATCACAGCGAAAATTGCCCGGCTGAAGAACGCGCTTGGGTCTCTTCCCTCGTTGCAAATGGCAATGGCAAAGTCGCAGTCAAAATAGGATCATCGCGCAAAATATTGATTCGCAATAAGGCGGTTCCGACAGCAGAACGAATAAACGCCGCTGAGGCTTGGATTCATAACTGGCGCAACCAGATTTACGAATTGCTGAAATACAAAGAGCGCATCGCGCCTTACTTGAGCAATGCCTATTATCAAAAATGGGCGCAACAAGAGCTTCAAAAGGCTGACGGATGGATTAAACACTACGAAAATTCAATCAAAAACGCCCAAACCCAAATCGCGCAAGCCGCTCCGTAATTGAAATTAACCTTCAAACAGAAACAGCGCACAGATTTTCGTATCTGCGCTGTTTCTGTCTCATTAAAGCGATAAAAGAGCTTTACAATAAAAGTCCTTTTTTATTTCTCTACAAGCATAAGAACTTTTTCAATTCTTCGATGTTAACCGGTTTGACAAGATGATGGTTGAAACCGGCTTCGTTTGAGCGGCGGCGGTCTTCGTCCTGTCCCCAGCCGGAGAGAGCGATTAAGCAAATGTCCGGTGAACGCTGGCGCAGACGTTTTGCAACTTCGTAGCCATCAATATCCGGCAAACCAATGTCCAGAATTACCGTGTCAGGCTTGAATTCGGCGGCTGCTAGAATCGCATCGTGTCCGGTGAAAGCCGTCTGGACTTCGTGATTTTCCATCGAGAGAAAAATTTCGAGCATATTTGCCGCGTCGGTGTTGTCGTCGACGACGAGAATGCGCCCCACTTTGATTGGTGTTCGGGGTTTTTCAATCTCTTGATTTTCTTGTTTCTCTTCCGGTTTCTGCTCGGCGGCAAGCGGCAGATGGACTATAAACTCGCTTCCCTTGCCTTCGCCTTCGCTTTGCGCTTCGATGCGTCCGCCGTGCATTTCGACGAGTTTTTTGACGAGACTCAAACCGATTCCAAGCCCGCCTTGTCCGCGTTTTTCGCTGATTACGGTTTGCGCGAACATACCGAAAATGTCAGGCAGCAGTTCAAACTGGATGCCGATGCCGTTGTCGCGGACACGAATCACGGCTTCGTCGCCCTCGCGCGCGGCGATGAGCAGAATATGCCCGCCCGGTTCGGTGTATTTCGCCGAATTATGCAGCAAATTTAAAATGATTTGCGACAAACGTGTCGGGTCGGCTTCGACGAAAACGGGCGCATCCGGCAACCGCACATCGAGCCGGTGACGCAAATTTTCGACAAAAGGCTGAACCGTCTCAACTGCCGCAGAGATTGAATCGGCAATATCAACGCGCTCTTTACGGAGCTTGATTTTGTCCTGCGTGATGCGCGAGATGTCGAGCAAATCATCAACTAAATGAACAAGCTGATTGGTTTGACGCTCGATGATTTCGCGCGCGTGTTGTCCTTTTTCTTTATCGTTGCCGCGCCGCATAATTTCGAGCGCGGTGCGAATCGGCGCGAGCGGATTTCTGAGTTCGTGCGCCAGAGTCGCCAGAAATTCGTCTTTGCGGCGGTCGCCTTCGCGCAGGGCTTCTTCCATTTGCTGACGTTCGGTCAAATCGCGGGCGATCTTGGCAAAAGAATATCGCTCATTGCCGCCGTGCAGCCGCATCATCACGCCGGAAACGTAAAAGCGCGTTCCGTCTTTGCGAATGTGAAAACGCTCGTCTGCGGCGCGTCCTTCTTGACGAGCAGTTTCCAATTCTTTGAGATGCTCGCCTTTGGCGCAGTCTTCGGGCGTGAAAATAATTTCGCTATGTTGTCCAAGAGCTTCTTCCTCCGAAAAGCCGAACATATTTTCAGCGCCTGTATTCCAAGCTGTAAAACGTCCTTCGCTGTCGAGCGTCATAATGGCATAATCTTCGGCGCTGTCCATTATCAATCGCAGACGCTCTTCCGATTCGAGCAAAGCCTGTTCTGCCTGTTTACGCTCAATGATGTCAACGGAAATTCCGACAATTCCGATTAACGTTCCGTTATCGTCAGTGATTGGCGAGTTAAACACTTGCGCCGGAAAAGTCGTTCCGTCGCGTCGCTGCACATTGAATTCTCCGCTCCAGCTTTTACCCTGCCGCAGTTGAGACATTATATCTTCGGCTTGAGCTGCCAATACTTTGGGCGTCGTCAACTCCATTATATTGCGACCCATCGCTTCTTCCGCCGTCCATCCAAAGAGCTTTTCGGCAAACCGATTCCAAAAAAGGACAACTCCACTTAAATCCGTAGCAATTACCGATTGCTCTACAGTATTAAGCAGATGCGCCTGAAATCGGATGGATTTTTCGGACTGTTTGCGTTCGGTAATGTCAAGCACATACTCGACGTTCTCATCCTCGTTGATTCGGGATGCCGCAAACAGCGCCCAGAAGCGCGAACCATCTTTGCGAAAGTATTCCTTTTCGTAAGGCGTGGTGCGTCCCTTTGTCATTAGCTCTTCAAAGGCTTGCTGCGAACGCTCCATCCATTCGGGCGGCGTCAAATCTCTCCAATCCATTTTGCCCGATGTCATATCCTCGCGACTGTAACCGCTCATGTTGAGAAAGGCTTCGTTGGCGCCTGTGAAATCACCTTTTGCGTTAAAGAAGATGATGCCAACCGTTTCGATTTCAAATGCGCTGCGGAATCGCTTTTCGGATTGGCGCAAGGCTTCTTCCGCCAGCTTACGCTCTGTAATGTCGAGAAACGTTAAAACAACGCCGTCAATTTTGTCGTCGGCGGTGCGGTACGGCAGCAGACGCGCCAGATAATAACGCCCTTTTCGGCTTTTGACTTCGCGTTCGATGGGGCGAAGATTGCGGAGAATCTGCATCGCATCTTCAGTCAAATCTGCGTAATCGAGCTTGTTTGTCAGATCGTCAATCCGTCGCCCGGCGTCGGACGGAAGGATGTTGAAAATTTCCTGCGCGCTCGGCGTAAAGCGTTTGATTTGCAAGCTGCGGTCGAGAAAAATAGTGCCGATGTCGGTCGAGTGAATCAGATTTTGCAAATCGGAATGCCCCCGGCTGACTTCTTCGATTTTTTCGCCTAACTCAAAGTTAACGGTGGTCAATTCTTCGTTGACCGATTGCAGTTCTTCCTTGCTCGTTTCGAGTTCCTCGGTCGCCGAACGCAATTCCTCGTTCATTGACATCAATTCTTCGTTTGAAGCCTTGAGTTCTTCGATAGAAGTTTCGTGCTGCTCGATGGTCGAGCGAAGGCGGCTTTTGGTGCGGCTCAATTCTTCTTCGAGACGGCGGACGATAACTTCCATCGCCTGATTTCCGCCGAAATTTATTGAAGTCAACTCGGAATCGGCAAACGGAGCGTTTTCGGCGGTTTTGCTTTCCTCGAAAATGACGAGCATAAAACTGCCGCCCGCATCCTGCGCGTCAACCGGCTGAACCCTGACGTTAACAAAACATTTTTCGCCCGCGATTTCTGCGCGAATCGGGCGCGTTTCCGCCGTTTTGTTGTCCTGTTTCGCCGTGTACAGCGCGGCTCGCAAATCCGGGCGCAAAGCCGGATGCACGACTTTGAGCAAATTGCTGGTCGGTTCGCCGCCGACAAACTGCAGAAAACGTCCGACGTTTTCGGTCAAATGAACGATTTCGTGATCTTCGTTAACGAGCAGGCTCGGCGGGGCGTATTTTTCGAGCAGTCGAAAATGAAGCTCGTTAAACGAATACGCTCGCCCGTGCGCTCCGTTTGAAACTTCCGCCGTCGGCGCTTTTTCCTGAAGCCATCGGTCGTGAAGCGGAAGCGCCAGCGCCGTGTGGTCAATCGGGTTTGTCGGGCGGCGCAGATAAAGTCGCTGTTTTTTGTCGTAAGGCGAAAACAGCAAAGGCAGATTTTCCGCCGATTCGCTTGAACCCAAAAACAAAAAACCGTTCGGCTGCAAAGCGAAATGAAACAAGCTCATCACTCTTTCCTGCGCTTCGCGGTTAAGATAAATCAACAGATTGCGGCAGGAAATTAAATCGAGCTTGGAAAAAGGCGGGTCGCGCAAAATGTTGTGCGGCGCGAACAGAATCATCTCCCGCAAAGATTTTTTGACGCGGAAGGAATTGCCTTCTTTGGTAAAAAATCGGCGCAAGCGGGTGGGCGAAACATCTTGCGAGCAAGATGTTTCGCCGTAAAGCCCTTCGCGCGCAAAGGCAATCGCTTCTTCGTCAACGTCCGAAGCGAAAATCTGGATTTTCGGCACATCGTCAAAGCGCGAGGCGTATTCGCAGAGCAGCATCCCAATCGAATACGCTTCTTCGCCCGTAGCGCACGCCGAAACCCACACGCGAATCTGGTCGTTTGCCGTTTTTCCCGCAAACATTCGCGGAACGATGTCGCTTTCCAAAACGTCAAACGAATCCGGGTTACGGAAAAAATTCGTGACGTTAATCAGCAGATTTGCCAGCAGGAAATCAACTTCTTCCGGTCGCTCGCGGAGCAGCTTGACGTATGCCTGCATATTCTCAAGCTCGTGAATCTGCAAATGACGCGCGATTCGGCGAAGCAAAGTCGGGTGTTTGTATTGTGAAAAATCGTGTCCGGTGCGAACCCGCAAAACGGCGAGAATCTCCCGCAAAGAAGTGAGGTCGTTTAGTTCCGGCGCGATTACGCCGTCGTCTGCTTCGGTCAGCCGCAATTCTTCGCTTCTTTTCCGCAATCCAAGCAGCTTTTCCGGCATTTGCTCAATGGGCAAAACCCAATCAACCAACCCGGTTTCCAATGCGTTGATCGGCATCTGGTCGTATTCAGCATCCTTCGGTTCCTGAACAATCGCAAAGCCGTTTGCCTCTTTGATTTTTTTGAGTCCGAGCGTTCCGTCCTCGCCTGTTCCGCTCAAAACGATGCCGACCGCGCTCGCGCCATAAGCATCGGCGAGCGTGCGGAAAAAGCGGTCAATGACGACGCGCGCTCCGCGCGAACGCTGCGGTTTCGTCACGCGAACTATGCCATCAATCATTTCCAGCCCTTTGGCGGGCGGAATTACATAAACGTGATTCGGCTCGACTTTGACGGCTTCGGTAACTTGAACTACCGGCATTTTTGTTTCGCGCCCCAAAATCGCCGCCAGATTGCTTTCGTGAGTTTGCGAAAGGTGAAGTACGACAGCAAACGCCATCCCACTGTCGGGAGGCATTTTCGAGAAAAATTCTTTTAACGCCTTAACGCCGCCAGCCGAAGCGCCGATTCCAACCGTTAAAAAATCCTTTTTCGATTTTTTGTGTGTAAGAGACTCCGCCCTTCGCTTTGGAGCTTCGGAACTATCCATTATAAATTCTTTCTAAATTAAGGACTCTTGTGTGAGTTTACGATTTTAGATTTTATAATTCTATATGGAATCGTACAAAAATCCACAGATTCTAACCAACGGCTAAATTCCATAACCGCGAAAGAATCTGAAGATTTTAATCAATGTTTTCTACAGAATCAAAAATATTTGAAATTGTTGCTTTCGGTCGCCAAAGGCGACCAATATTAAAGCCCAGCGAGAATCGCCGGGTTAGACGGGAACGAATACGCCGCTCGCTGAAGGCGAGCAACAATAAACGCCGCATTTGTTCGACGCCTACAGCGTCGGACTGTCGTTTTTGCTCTGACCTATGGTTTCACCATAGGCTATAATGTTTGTCGCCTTTGGCGACTTTAATTCTCGTTAATTGAATGGTAATGAACATTTCAATCCCAGACGTATCGTTCGTCGTATTCAATCTCGTATTTCTTTAGCAATGCACGGAACTCCGCTTTGAAATCCTGCTTTTTGTGATGTTCTTTTTGTCTGTTGATATAACGCACAAAGGTTTCAACCTGCGATTGCCCGACGGAAAATGCCCCGTAACCTTTCTGCCAATAAAAATTGCCGAAACCTGCATCCTGCTGTTTAATCCAAACGGAGCTGTCGCGCTTGATGTCGCCGATCAATTCCGGTATATCAATTCTCTTTCCCAGAGAAATAAGCAAATGAATATGATTTGCCGTACCGCCTGCCGCAATTAATTTTGAGCCATTATTTTCGACGATTCCGTGAATATAGCTAAACAGAGGATTTTCTATTTCAGGCATTATCAAATCGGCGCGATTTTTCGTCGAAAAGACGATGTGGATCAGAATTTTGAATAACGATTGCGGCATTTTTGTTCGTCGCTTTCAGCGACGGATTGATTTTACGGATCATACCCAGCGATTCTCGCTGGGCTTTAATATTGGTCGCCTTTGGCGACTGAAAACAAGAGCTGGCAGTTAAATCTTAAAGTCTCAAACGTTTTTAAGGTTTTTGTCGCCAACGGCGACCAATATTAAAGCCTAGCGAGAATCGCTAGGAACAATGCGAAAAAGAAAACCGCTCGCTGAAGGCGAGCAACAACGAGCGCGGCGTTTGTTCGACGCCTTTAGCGTCGAATATATTTGTTTGCAAATTACCCAGCGATTCTCGCTGGGCTATAATATTGGTCGCCTTTGGCGACTGAAAACAAAAATTCAAATACCTTAATTGTGTAGAAAATGATGGTGAAAACCTGCACCAATTACTCCACCGCAGATTCCTGCAGTATTTTTTCGGTGTTGAGTTTTTCGTGTTGCATCGCGACTTGTCTCATCACATCAATCCGGTTTTCGGCTTCCTGCGCTTTGATAAAATATGATTCTGAAAGCTCTTTTTGTCCCGTTTCAGCCAAATGATTACCGAAGTGTTTGAGCAGCATCATATTTTCTTCCATCACGCGCACTGCGTTCCAGATCGAATCTTCAACGTTTTCGGTGAGAGTCGTCAGCAAACTGTCGGCTGAAAAAGCGTGTCCCGTGTGGCAGCGAAAGCGGACGAGCTTGCCGTCTTTTAATTTCAATAAAACGCCGTGACAATCCGGGCAGGTAAACGGCGATAAATCGCCTAAATTGAAAACGCCTCGTTCATATGCGCCGTCTTCAGCCGCAATGCCGATTTCGATTTTTACCTTTTCATTCTCGTTCATATCAATTTGTATGTTTTCACCAGCCGATTCATTTACCAAACGAGCTAAGATTCCCGCGATTTTCTCGACCGGCGCGCAGAAATCAACCTTCACTTCGCGCATCGCGCTTTTCGGCATCGAAGGAAACTCGGCATCGAGCGGGTCTTGCACGATTGCCTTGCCGCCGCGATATTTAATAGTCCACAAACCGGCAGTTCCGTCGTCGAGCGCGCCCGAAAGCACGATGCCGACGACGCGCGAGCCGAAATTGTAAGCGGCGGAGCGAAACAGCGGGTCAACCGCCGGTCGAAAACGGTTTTCTTTCGGACCTCTCGTCACGCGAATCCGATCAGTTTCAAGCAAAAGATGAAAATCGGGCGGCGCGACGTAAATTTGTCCTGCTTTAATCGCCTCGCCGTCAACGGCTTGTTTAGCGGGAAGTTTTCCGGCTTTTTGGAGAGCATAAGGCAAGACGCTTTCGCGGATTTCCGGCGCCATATGCCAAACTACAAAAACGGATGCCGGCAAATCTGCCGGCAAACCGCTTACTAAAATTTTCAGAGCCTCATAACCGCCCGCCGAAGCACCGATAACGATAATATCTCGTTTAGCCATTGATTAGTTGTTAATGGAAAACGTACGGCTTGTCAAATCTCAGACGACCGAAAAGAACGAGCAGAATCAACAAACCGTTCGGCTCGTTTGCGGCGTTAACTGCGCTTTTTAGTTCTCCTCTTTTCAAGAGCTTCAACTTTCGGCTTCTGTCCGACATTATCTTCGCAAGGAGGACAGGTTACAACCTTTGAATGATTATTCTTTACTGATTGCAAAGTGTGTTCGTTAACTTGCGCCCATTCGCCGCCTTCCTCGCTGACTCTTTCACAGCGGGCGCAAATCACTTGTGATTTGCGCCATTTACTGATGTCTGAGACCACGCCGCGCAATCTGGTGACACGCTGCTGCGTAGTTCTTTGAATGTTTTGGCGGCGTTCCATTTCCGCCGCAAATTTCAAGTTTGCAGTTTCGAGCTGTTCGTTCAATTGCTGCAATTCGAGAATTGAAACATATTGATTGTAAGCGCGCCTGATCGTGCCGTAACATTCGCAAGCAGCTTTTTCGAGCCGCTCGCGGTCGCAAATCGTAATATTTCCCCGACGATAATTAATCAATCCTTCGTCTTTCAGATTGATCGCGGCGAGCGTGATGCCTGGACGATGCACGCCGAGCATTTGCGCCATTCCGTCCTGCGTAATTTGCAGTTCGTCGCCGTCAATTCGGTCGCTCAACATTAACAGCCAGCGAGCCATTCGCGCATAAACGGTGTGATGTTTGTTGCAGGCTCCGGCTTGAGCGACCTGCTCGAAGAAAGCGAAAATGTAGCTGAGCGACAAGTGTCTCAAAATTGAGTTTGTTTCAAAAGCCTCGCGAAATTTATCGCTCGAAATTCGCAGACACTCGCCGGTTGTTTGCACGGTAGCTTCGCGCGGAGTCGTCATCGAAGAAAGCGCTGGCGCAACTCCAAGAAGCCCTTCATTACCGATAATCCCGTTTTCGATGCTCGT
>DASWLV010000026.1:0-3517 GCA_036400075.1 Pyrinomonadaceae bacterium | reverse complement strand
GGGAATCAGCGTTCCGGTCGGCGAAGCGACTTTGGGGCGCGTGATGAACGTTATCGGCGATCCGGTGGACGAATTAGGTCCGGTCAATTCGGCGACTCGCAGCCCGATTCACCGCCACGCTCCGACATTTGAAGAACAAGCCACCGAGCTTGAAATGTTTGAAACCGGAATCAAAGTTATTGACCTTATTCAGCCGTTCAAACGCGGCGGAAAAATCGGTCTTTTCGGCGGCGCGGGCGTTGGTAAAACGGTTCTGATTATGGAACTGATTAATAACATCGCAAAAGCGCGCGAAGGTTATTCGGTTTTCGCCGGAGTCGGCGAGCGCACGCGCGAGGGAAACGACCTTTTGCGCGAAATGGTCGAATCGGAAGTTATCACTTACGGCAAAGAATTCAACCATAATATGGAAGAAACCGGCGCATTTGATTTGACTAAAGTTGATAAAAGCGCGATTGCCGGTTCAAAAGTGGCGCTCGTTTACGGACAGATGACCGAACCGCCCGGAGCGCGTTTGCGCGTGGCTTTGTCGGGGTTGACCGTCGCTGAATATTTCCGCGATCAGGGAAATGACGTGCTGTTTTTCGTTGACAACATTTTCCGCTTTACGCAAGCTGGTTCGGAAGTATCCGCGCTGCTCGGACGTATGCCTTCGGCGGTTGGATACCAACCCAATCTGGCAACGGAAATGGGCGAAATGCAGGAGCGCATTACTTCGACGAAAGTCGGAGCCATCACTTCGATTCAAGCCGTTTACGTCCCGGCAGACGATTACACCGATCCTGCGCCCGCCACGACATTTGCTCACCTCGACGCCGTAACGGCGTTGTCGCGTCAAATCGTCGAACTCGGAATTTATCCGGCGGTTGACCCGCTCGCGTCGAACTCGACTTTGTTAAGCTCGGATATTGTCGGTGAAGAGCACTATCGTACGGCTCAGGAAGTCAAACGCATTTTGCAGCGCTACAAAGATTTGCAGGATATTATCGCAATTCTCGGACTCGACGAATTGTCGGAAGAAGACAAACTGACTGTTGCGCGCGCTCGTAAAATTCAACGCTTCTTCTCGCAGCCGTTCTTCGTCGCCGCGCAATTCACCGGCTTGGAAGGCAAATACGTCAAACGCGAAGACACAGTGCGCGGCTTCCGCGAGATTCTCGACGGCAAATGCGACGATATGCCCGAACAAGCGTTTTATATGGTCGGCACAATCGAAGAAGCCCGCGAAAAAGCGATCAGGATTGCCGAAACAGCGTAAAATCAATTACGAATTACGAATTACGAAAGACGAATGAAGGAATTTTGTTTCTGATTTAAAAAGATTAAAATTCCACAATTCGTAATTCGTAATTCGTAATTCGTAATTCTTTAGATTTGTGGCAGATTTAAAATTAGAAATAGTCACGCCCGAACGCAGCGTGGTCAGCGAAACGGTTGATTCGGTGACAGTTCCGGGCAGAGAAGGCGAATTGGGATTTTTGCCCGGACACGCCGCTTTGATTTCCGGTTTGAAATCCGGCATTTTGACTTATGTCAAAGGCGCGGATTCGAGAAGAATGGTCGTTTCCGGCGGTTTTGTTGAAGTCAGCAACGACCGGGTTTCGGTTTTGGCTGATACCGCAGAGTTTTCCGATGAAATTGACACTGCGGCAGCGCGCGCTGAAATTGATTCGATTGATCGAACGATGGCGAATTTGAGCGGCGAAGAATTGGAAGACGCCCGCGACCGTTTTGAACGCGCCGAAGCTCGTTTGCAATTAGCCGCCGGACGTTAATAAAAGTAAAACTCTAAAAGAAAAAAGTGATTCGATTTCATGTGAAATCGAATCACTTTTTTATGTTTGGCAAAATGTTAATCAAGACTGCTTGATTGCCTCAATCATTTCCCGCACTGCTTGGTAAAGTCCGACGAAAATTGAGCGCGAGACGATGTTGTGACCGATGTTAAATTCGGTAATATCGGCAATTGACGCGACGCCGCCGATGTTGCGGTAAGTCAAACCGTGACCGGCGGCGATTGCCAAACCCAGCGATTTGGCTTGTGCAGCAGCTTCTTTGAGGCGTTTTAATTCTTGTTCGGCTTTTTGCAAACCCGCGGAATGCGAAGCTCGTCCGCCTAAAGTTAGCTCGGCGTATTCGGCGGTGCAAATCTCGATTTGTTCGGCTCCGCTTCGGTGCGCGGCTTCGATTTGCTGTTTGTCGGGGTCAATAAAAATGCTGGTGAAAATTCCGTTTTCGCGCAATCTTTCGATGCTTGCACGGACAATTTCAAGATTGGAAACGACATCCAAACCGCCTTCGGTCGTAATTTCCGATTGATTTTCGGGAACGAGCGTTACCGCGTCAGGCATAGTTGCGACCGCGATTCCGATCATTTCTTCGGTCGCCGCCATTTCGACGTTGAGATAAGTCGTCACAATTTGTTTGAGCAGGCGAATGTCGCGGTCTTGAATATGCCGACGGTCTTGTCGCAGATGAACGGTAATGCCGTGCGCTCCGGCTTGTTCGCAGACGCAGGCGGCGGCAATAACGCTCGGTTCGGGCGCGCGGCGCGCCTGGCGGACTGTCGCAACGTGATCAATATTGACGTTTAATTTCGCAGACATAAAATAAAAATCCTCGTTTCGTTACTTAATTTAATAATATACTTATTAAATTAAAATGTAAACTCGCGACGATTAAATTTTTGCTTCAGCGCCCGAAAGCTCGATTGATTTGGCGTTGACGGCTTTGATCGCCGGATCGTAAACGCCGCGTTTGGCGTTTTTGCGAATCTGCCGGACTTCGTTAAACATTCGCCGGCTGTCGCGCATAACGCTGACTTTTGTGCCTTCGCAATGATTCCAGCGGACGGCGATTTCTTTCAAACGCAAATTGGCGAGATTTGCCGCGTACAAGAACTCAACATCGAAACCGAAACGGTCAATTTTCATCACCGGCAAAAGCGGGCGAAACACCGACATCCGAAATGCTTTAAAACCGCACTGCGTGTCCCAAAACGGCAAGCCTGTTAAAGCTTTGACCACGAAATTAAAAACTTTTCCGCCCTGTTCGCGCCGCCAAGGTTGATGCGTTCCGATAAGGCTCCGGTCGAGGGCGCGCGAACCGAATGTCACGTCGGCTTCGCCCGCGCGAATCGGTTCGACTAATTTTGTTAATTCCTCAATCGGAGTGGAAAGGTCTGCGTCGGAAAAAAGAGCGATTTCGCCGCTCGCGGTTTCCAATCCGGTTCTGACGGCGTAGCCTTTGCCGCGATTCGATTCGCAGCGAATTGCGCGCGCGCTGATTTCCGGCGTCCGCGCGAAAATTTCTTCGGCGATTCGAGCCGTCGCGTCCGATGAGCCGTCGTCAACGACGATTATTTCGGCATTTGTCCGGCTGTCCCGCAAATAGCGGATGACAATCTCCAAACTTGCGCCGAGACGCTCGGCTTCGTTGTAAGCGGGAATGATGATGGATAAAGGCAAGCTCATTCGATTATGTGTTAAAAGCGCGATTTATTAATATAACAGCCCGT
>DASWLV010000025.1:0-10662 GCA_036400075.1 Pyrinomonadaceae bacterium | reverse complement strand
GCGGAAACCAGTCAGGCTGTTTTGCCGACAACCGTCTCGATGATTGACAAAATGGTCGCTAAAGGCGTGTTGCATCGCAATGCCGCCGCTCGCTACAAATCGCGTTTGACCAAGCACGTCACCAATTTAAGCGCGAAATAGTTTTGCTCGAATTTTAATTCAGCAGCGAGCCTGACCGCTAAATAATCTTGCAAAAAACATGCAAGGCTGACAAAGTTCACTTTGTCAGCCTTGCATGTTTTTTTGTTGACGCGCGAAGCAGTTTAGTCCCGGTTTTTTCGATTTATTCTAAGAATTCGCTAACTCGCAAACTAATATTTCAATTTGCAGCCGCGAGCCACTCGCGCCGCCTCCGCCGATTGATGTTTTGATTGCCAAATCCGCAGCGGCGATTCGCTGCAAGCATTTCGCCAGAGTTTTTGCATCGGCTCGGCGCGCGGTTGCAAGAAAATCTTCGCGTTTGTTGTAGGGAAGTTTGATGTTGCGGAAAACTTCTTCGCGGTCGGCTCCGCGCGCCATCGCTTCTTTCGCCCACGCCAGACGGCGGTAATTTGAGGCAATCAAACCGAGCAGCATTAACGGCTCGGCGCCGTCGTCCAAAATTTTCTTTAAAATCTGCAAAGCGCGGCGGTTGTTTTTCGCCAGCAAATAATCGGTTAATTCAAAATTTGAAAGCTCACGCGAATTCGGCACTAATTCTTCGACCAAATCAAAAGTAATTTGCCCTTCCGGCAATGCCGCAGTCGCCAATTTGTTTAATTCGTTGGTTAACGTTCGCACGTCGTTGCCGACAAGCGCCAAGAGATGCTGCAAAGCCTTTTCGTCAATGTGCGCGTTTAAATCGCGCAGCGTTTTGCGCGCCCAATTTGTGATTTCTCCTGTTTCGAGCGGCGCAAATTCGACTGCGGCGCAATATTCTATCAACGTTTTTGACAGCTTTTTTCGTTTATCCAAATCGTCAGCAACCAGAATTGCGACGCAGGATTCTGCCGGGCGCGCCGCGTAACGCGCCAAAACTTCTTCGTCGGCTTCGCGCTGCAATTTATTGATCTCCGTAATGCGGACGATGCGGCGCGACGCAATCATCGGAAGCTGTTCGGCGGCGGCGATTGCCTGCTGAACATCGGTCGAAGCGAGACTGAAAGCCGATTCGTTGAATTCTCTGAGCGCCTGATCTTTTAAAACAAATTCGGTGATAAATTTGGCGGCTTGGTCGCGCAGATAAGTTTCCGCCCCGAAAAGCAGATAAATCGGCGCGACTTCGCCTTTTTTAATTTTTTTCCACAGTTCTTCGCGTGTAATTAAAGACATTTACAAAATCAATTCAGGCAATTCTGCGCCGCCAGCGCAGAAAGATGTACGAGTAAATTAATAGATTGAAACCCAAAAGCAGCGCAGCCATCAAATTGCCGAAGCTCTGATTCCATGCGGGCGGATAAATTAGCCCGATCAAATAAGGTTCGAGAAAACCTACGCCAAAACCGGACTCGAAGCTCAAATCTCTGAGCCAACTTTCCAGCGGCTCAATCGGACATTTAATATTTAATAACTCACTCATCAAACCGTAAGCGAGCGCCGGAAGATGCAAAAATATCATCCACCGCCTACCAAGAGCCAACAACGCGCCGAAAACAATAAACAAAATAAACGCAAAATGCGCCGCAATCAGCGTTTCAAGTAAAATTCGGTAAACCATAGAATCAATTACGAATTTCAAATTACGAATTACGAATTGAGAAATTTATCTTTGATTTAAAAATATTCCGCAATTCATAATTCGTAATTCGTAATTCGTAATTATTTTTTCTCTTCCTTAACGCCCAAGCCGTTGACTATTGCCGAAACGACCGATTCGGAAAAGGCGCGGGCGATTCGTTCGACAGCCGGGTCTTCTTCGTTAAAAAACGAACGCGGGTCTGAAGCGAATTCAAAAGAATCGCGGAAAACGAAATTTTGATTGTCGTATAAAATCTTGTTTTCCTGCGTGTCGCGAACTGTGACAGTGCCGACAATCGTCACTTCAAAAACACGCGCCCTGCCGGTCGGGTCGAGTAAAACGCCGGAAAATGAAAAATCGCGCAGAGAGCCTTCGACGATTGCGTCGGCGCCTTCGCGCGTTCCCTGCACGCGAAGCCCGCGCCCGCGCCGGATGACTTCGCGCACAACGGCGTCGGTAAAACGCGATTCCAGGCGATAACGCAAAGCGCGCGCTTCAAACTGAAACGGCGGCACCGCAATCTTTTTTATCCGTTTCGGCAAACCTGTGTCCGTAACCGGCTTATAACATTCGGTAAAACCGGAAACTGTCAAAAACAGCAGAAAAATTGCAGCGGATTTAAAAATTTTACTCATAAAAAGACGAACCGAATAATCGGCGCGGAAAGTTCTTTTCAGACTGTACTTATTTTCGCGCTTTTCTTATTGCTTCGGCAACACGGGCGGTTTCAATCGCACCGCGAATGTCGTGAACCCGAACAATTTGCGCGCCGTTAAAAATACCGATTGCCACGCTCGACATTGTTCCGTACAAACGCCGGTCGGCGGGCGCGTTGTTCAATATTTTACCGATAAACGATTTGCGCGATGTGCCGATGAGCATCGGAAATTCGGAAAATTCGGCGCAAATTTCTTCCAGCTTTGCCAGCAACTCCAAATTCTGCTCGAAAGTTTTGCTGAATCCGATGCCAACGTCAAATGCTATTTGCTCGCGTCCGACTCCGAATAATTCGGCTTTCTCGACACTCCGGCGCAAACCGTTTTTAACTTCGTGAACAATGTCAGCAACCGGCTCTTGTTTGTGCATTGTTTCAAACGTGCCGCGCAAGTGCATTAAAATTAAACCGCCGTCTGTTTTTGCTACAACATCAGCAATTTTTTCATCAAAACGCAAGCCCGATACATCGTTGATAATTTCGGCTCCGGCTTCGATTGCGGCTTCAGCGACCGCGGCTTTCGTCGTGTCAACCGAAATCGGAATATCGAAGCGCTTGGCAATTTCTTTTACCAAGGGCACGACGCGCTCGATTTCTTCTGCGGTTGTTATTTGCGTGCTGTTCGGTCGCGTGCTTTCGCCGCCGATGTCGAGAATGTCCGCACCTTCGGCGATTATCGTTTCGGCTTGATTTAACGCTTGGTTGAGCGAGTAAAATTTCCCGCCGTCAGAGAAACTGTCGGGCGTGACGTTTAAAATTCCCATCACGAGAGTTTTATCGCCGATTGGGATTTGCCGCCGGGATGTTTGCCAAAATTTTCGAGACATTTTGTTTGCTCCGAAATTCTAACATTTTTAGTTTGTTGCACAATTTTTGCATTGAATATCGGGAAAAGAAAATGCGTTCGTAAACAGAACAGATTTTTAATGAGAAAGGGGAATTTATGAACGGAGAACTCAATAAATTTAGCGCAAACGATTTTTGGCTATTGGTTTTCATCACCGCAGCTATTAGCTTTATGGTTTCATTCGCCAATTCATAAAATTGCAAAATCACATAAAGATTTAAAAAAAAGAAACGGCTTTTCGAGCGCGTTTCTTTTTTTTACGCAAAAAATAACCGGAGATACGTTAATACAGCGTGATACTTTTCGGCACAGTTTGCCGCGTTAGAAAAGTGGAAGCGATTTTATTGAGCGGAGGAAAAAATATATGAAAGAAAAAGATTATTCAAATTCATTTGAGTCAAACGATTTTTGGTTGCTGATGTTTATTGCCGCGTCAATCGTTTTTTTCTTCCTTAACTCAACTTATTAATTCTTTATAAAATGCGAAAAGGAAAAGGGAAATCAGCTATAACTGATTTCCCTTTTCCTTTTTTATTTGATTGCGGCTGCTTAAGCCGTAGCCGGATTACTGCCGGGAAGCGGCGGCAAAAGCGGTTTTTTGATTGGGTTGATGGTCGGTTCTTTCAACTGCGGACGACCGTTATCGTCATCGGAAGCCGCGTTTCCATTATCGTCATCGAGCGGTAAACCGGCTACCACGCGGCGAATTTGCACGCCGTCGAGCGATTCGCGTTCGAGAAGAATTTCGGACAATCGAACCATCGCATCGTAATGTTCCTTAATAATGCTCATTGCGCGTTCGTACTGCGAAGAAATGATTTTCTTAACTTCCTGATCAATTCTAATCGCGGTATCTTCCGAAAAATCGCGGTGTTGAGCGATTTCGCGTCCGAGGAAAATTTGCTCTTCTTTTTTGCCGAACGTAAGCGGTCCCAAATCCGACATCCCGTACTCGGTGACCATTGAGCGAGCGAGCGCGGTGGCGCGTTCGATGTCGTTCGATGCTCCGGTCGTGACGTTATCCGCGCCGAAAAAGATTTCTTCGGCAATTCGTCCGCCCATCAGAATTGCGATTTGTCCCATCAAATACTCTTTGGTATAGCTGTGACGGTCGCCTTCAGGCAATTGCATCGTGACGCCCAAAGCCATTCCGCGAGGAATAATCGTAACTTTGTGAACCGGGTCAGCAGAAGGCACTTTCAAACCGACGAGCGTGTGACCGGCTTCGTGATACGCGGTCAAGCGTTTTTCGGCGTCCGACAAAACCATACTGCGGCGTTCCGCGCCCATCAAAACTTTGTCTTTCGACAATTCAAAATCTATCTGCGAAACGACTTTTTTGTTCAAACGAGCCGCATTCAATGCCGCTTCGTTGACGAGATTCGCCAAATCCGCGCCGGTAAATCCGGGTGTTCCGCGCGCAATCACGCTGATGTCAACATTATCGTCAAGCGGAATTTTCCGTGTGTGAACTTTCAAAATGCCTTCGCGTCCTCTCACGTCCGGGCGCGAAACCACGACGCGGCGGTCAAAACGTCCCGGTCGAAGCAGCGCCGGGTCGAGAACGTCCGGGCGATTGGTCGAAGCCATCAAAATTACGCCGTCGTTCGATTCAAAACCGTCCATTTCGACGAGCAATTGATTCAAAGTCTGCTCGCGTTCGTCGTGACCGCCACCGAGACCTGCGCCGCGATGACGACCGACGGCATCAATTTCGTCAATGAAAATTATACACGGCGCGTTTTTCTTGCCTTGTTCAAAAAGGTCGCGGACCCGCGAAGCGCCGACGCCAACAAACATTTCAACGAAATCCGAACCGGAGATCGAGAAAAACGGCACGTTTGCTTCGCCCGCAACAGCGCGCGCCAGCAGGGTTTTACCGGTTCCCGGAGGTCCCATCATCAAAACGCCTTTTGGAATGCGCCCGCCGAGCTTCTGGAATTTTTGCGGGTCTTTTAAAAACTCGATAATTTCCTGCAATTCGTCTTTGGCTTCTTCGACGCCGGCTACGTCTTTAAACGTGACTCGCTTTTGCTGATTATTGAGCAATTTGGCGCGCGATTTGCCAAATGAAAGTGCTTTGTTGCCGCCCGCCTGCATTTGGCGGAACATAAAAATCCAAAAACCGATAAACAGCAAAATCGGTAACCATCCCAAAGCGATTGACCAAAACAGACTATTCGTGCCTTCTTCAATTTCTGTGGTGACATTTTTGGATCTTGCAAGATTTAAAATCTGCGTTTTGAGCGAATCGTTTGTCGCTTCAATGGTCGTGTAGAATTTGTTGCCGCTTTTGTCTTCAAGATTTAGCCTTGATTGACCTTGATTTAATTTGGCAATCTCGCCGTTTTCGATTTTTGTAATCGTTTGGTCAAAACTTAACGGTTTTGTCGTCCCGCCGTTAGTGCGCTGAATCAATTGATAAAAAATGACGACGCTGGCGATAATAACCAACCAAAAAATAATTTGTTTAACTCTGGAACTCAATTTGTTGCCTCCGATTTCGACAGCAATAAAACACGATAAACTCCGGTTCAAACCTAATTTTACAGGGAATTCGTGTGATTTGCGGTCGCTCTCGCGTTCATAATTTAAGTCAATTAAAAACGTCGAGTTTAAGATGTCGCGTTGCGCCTCTGAGTTGTTAATCTCTTGCGGGCTGCAGCGCGGCGGCGAAAATTTCTTTCCCGCCTTTCATCCCGCTTTGATTTTAGTTGCCGGTAACGCTTTTTTCAACCTTTCCGTCGTTCAAAAACAAGTAAGCCTTTCTTTTTGAGAACGATTCCGTCACCGGGAAGTTCAACGAAACTGTTGCCTTCGCCTCGCATCAACAGATTGTCTATCGCAATTAAATGCTTTGCTTCTAACTTTTGAAGCGAGCCGCGCTCTATTTTAATCCATAATCTGATTACGCGACGACGATGCGTGACGGAAGTTTTTTTTAAAACTTTTGTGTCGAGCGCGGAATCCGCCGCAGCAGTTTCGAGCAATTTTTTCGCCGCAAAATTTAATTCTTCCGCATCTTCGCCGAGAAGCATCGCGGTTTGCGCCAACTGTTTGACGATTTTCGGATTAAAAGTTTTCAAAAGCGGCAGCAATTCGCGCCGCACGCGCACGCGGGCGAAATTTTCATCTTTGTTCATCGAATCAACCCGAAATTCAATGCCCCGCGCCCCGCAATATTCTTCGGTCGCGTCGCGCGTCGCCCAATTCAAAAGCGGGCGAACCAGTAGGATTGCGGATTGCGAATTGCGGATTGCGGATTTGTTTTCTGTGTTATCGTTCGTTAATTCTTGTTCCGAAAATGGTTTTCCGATTCGCAATCCGCAATTCGCAATCCGCAATTGTTTCATTGCCCCAAGTCCTTCAATACCGCTGCCGCGAAGTAATCTGAGCAGAAAAGTCTCGGCTTGGTCGTTTAAAGTATGTCCGGTTAAAATGGCGAATGCGCCGGATTTTTCAGCCGTTTCAAATAAAAATTGATAACGCGCGTTACGCGCCGCCTGCTCTAAATTTTCTTTTAAATCTGCAATTTCAAATTTGCGATTCCATTCTCCGCAAACAAATTCAAAATCAAATTGACCTGCTAAGATTTCGACAAATTCGGCGTCCGCATCGCTTTCCGCACCGCGCAAGCGATGATTGAAATGAGCGACGGTGAAATTTAAATCCAGCTTTCTTGCTGTTTTTAATTCGGAACAAGCCGAGAGTAAAGCTGCCGAATCAGCGCCGCCGGAAATTGCTAAAACCGCCGTTTGTCGCTCGGTCGGCAAATCAAGCGCGCGCCATTCGCGGCGAAGGCGGCGCGCAAAACTTGATAAACTGTGTGGTTTCATCGGTTTGAGGCTGAAAGGGGATTAAAGTTCTCGATAACACTGGAAGTCATCTGCAAACAATCTTTAGTCGTATCGGCTGTTTCAAAAACAATCGGATTGATTTCCTGCAAATCTTTCGTCGCGGCGAGTGGCGCGCTTTTTAAAAGCGAAAACAAAGCGGTTTGATGTCCCAAAATTTTCCCCGATTTCGCGCGCATCGCTTCAAAAGCCCCCCGCGCGTTTTCCGAAAGCGGGAATTGATTTAAAGACTCGTTTGCCAATCGCGCCAAATGCAGCATCGTAAATCCGGCAGCGCCGACAAATTCGAGACAAAAATCGCGGTCAAGCGCCGATTCGAGCGCGTTGTGCGCAACGGAAGCAAACCCCAAATCACGGGCGATTTCCGAAAAATCAATTTCGGTTAAAGATTCATCCGTCTGAGAAAATTCGATGTGCGGCAAACAATTTGTATGGCGCAAAACTCCGCCGAAAATTTCGCGGTCGCGGTCGAACATTTCAAAAAAAGCCGCGAAAATCGGATTTTTAGAGCTTTGCAGAATTTCCTCCAAATGTTCGAGCAGCTCGACGATTTGCTGGATTTCTTCGCGCAGCCAGAGCCGCACGGCGACTGCCGCTTGATGCTGCGGACTGCGCCCGATTTTGAGCTTTGCCGCGCCATCGCTGATTAATTGAAACAACCTGGCTTCGACAAAAGCGAAGACATCGGGCGAGGGCAAAGCGTCGAAATAATGGCGGTCGTAATCGGCTCGTTTAAGAATCGTCCATAAACCGTTTTTAATGCGCTCGGTTTCCTGTCTCGTCAAAATTCCGGCGCGGAAAAGCCCGTCGGCGTGCGCAAGAGACGCGCGAATCTCGGCGCGGAAAAGTCGGCGGTCGGTTTGAAATGAATTAACAAAAGCAATCGGCACAAAATTAACTTAAAACTAAACGCCAAAAAATCAAAGCAGGGATAAACGCTGCCGCATTTTATTTTCGTTTCGTTGTTGTTAAGCTGTTTTGAGAAGAAAAATGCGAATTGTTTTTATGGGAACGCCGCAGGCGGCTGTTCCGACTTTGGAGAAAATTTTAGCCGACGGACACACGGTTGTCGCTGTCTGGACACAACCGGACAAACCCGCCGGACGCGGAAAAAAAATGACAATGCCGCCCGTCAAGGAATTTGCGCTGAGCCGCAATTTGCCGGTTTTTCAGCCTGCGCGCGTTAAAACCGACGAAGCTCTGCAATTGTTCAAATCTCACGAAGCCGATGTTGCGGTCGTCGTCGCTTACGGGCGGATTTTGCCGATAGCTTTTTTGGAGACGCCGAGACGTGGCTGCATTAACGTTCACTTTTCGCTTTTGCCGAAATATCGCGGAGCCGCTCCGGTAAATTGGGCGATTGTCCAAAATGAAACGAAAACCGGCGTGACGACGATGCGAATGGACGCCGGACTCGACACGGGCGACATTTTGCTGCAAAGCGAAATCGAAATCGGCGAGGACGAAACTGCGCCCGAATTGTTACAGAGACTTTCAGGTTTAGGGGCTGATTTGTTAAGTGAAACTCTGAAAAATCTGGATGAAATCGAGCCGCGAAAGCAAAACGATTTGGAGGCGAGCTTTGCCCCGATTCTGAAACGCGAGGACGGTTTGATTTCATGGGAATTGAGCGCGTTCGACATCAAAAATCGCGTGCGCGGTTTTCAGCCGTTTCCGAATGCTTTCGTTTATACGGGCGACAAAAAACTGGTGATTTGGCGCGTTGACGCCGAGAGAATTGAAGCAGCTTTTGAATTCGGGACAATTTTAAAAGCCAGAGGCGATGAATTAATTGTCGCTTGCGGTGAAAGCACGGTTTTGCGTCTGCACGAAGTCCAGCCCGAAGGAAAACGCCGAATGTCCGTGCGCGATTTTCTCAACGGCGCGAAAATCGAAGTCGGGCAAAAGCTGATTTAAAAATGGCGATTAATGTTTCTCCGGCGAGAAAAGCGGCTTTTGAGATTCTGCAAAAAATCGAAGGCGAGCGAGCGTTTTCGGCGATTTTGCTGCCGGCTTACGAGGAAAATTTAAAAACGGAAGACCGAGCGCTTTGTCACGCTTTGGTTCTGGGCGTTCTCAGAAATCAGTTTTTGCTCGATTCTCTCGTCGAGCATTTTTCGGGTAAAAAAATTGAGAAACTGGATTTGGCGGTGAAAATAGCTTTGCGAATCGGACTTTTCCAGCTTCGCTCGATGGAGAAAATTCCGGCTCGTGCGGCGGTCAACGAATCGGTCAATCTTGTTTATCTGGCGAAAAAGCGTTCCGCCGCAGGTTTTGTCAACGCAGTTTTGCGAAAAAGTGAGCGCGACGCGAATTTTAATTTGCTCGATAAAATCGAGAATCCGCTCGAAAGATTGTCAATCGAAACATCGCATCCGGTTTGGCTTCTGAAAAAATGGCGGCAGCAGTTCGGTTTTGAAGAGACTGAAAAGCTCGCCAAGACAAATAATCAACAACCGCCGACAGCGTTTCGTTTAATGAATCAAGATGGTGAGACGATTCTACAAGAACTCGAAACTGCGGACGCAAAGTTGGAAAAATCGAATATTGCGAATAATGCGTTTCGTGTTTCGGGGGCAACCCAAACTATCAGAAAGTTAGTTTCGGAAAACAAAATTTATTTGCAGGATGAAGCGTCGCAGCTTGTCGGCGAAACTATTAATTTAAACCCGGAAGAAGATTTTCTGGACGTTTGCGCAGCGCCGGGAAGCAAAACCACTCTTGTGAGTTCAAAGTTCAAGGTTCAAAGTTCAAAGCCATTGTTAGTTGCCGGAGATTTTACTATTCCGCGCGTCAGAATTTTGAAGGAAACTATCGAAAGATTTGGTTCAAAGGAAATTAAAATTGTTCGTTACGACGCCGGAAATTTGCCTTTTGCCGATGAAAGCTTCGACGCCGTTTTGGTTGACGCGCCTTGTTCCGGGACGGGAACGATTCGGCATAACCCGGAAATTCGCTATCATTTGCGCGAAAAGGATTTCGCCGAATTGTCCGAGCTGCAAAGCGCGATTCTGACCAGCGCGGCGCGAGTCTTGAAGAAAAACGGGCGTTTGGTTTATTCGACTTGTTCGCTCGAACCGGAAGAAAACGAAGCGGTGATTGACAATTTTCTGGCTAAAAATCCAAACTTTAAAATTAATGCCAAAAATTTGCCCGCGCGATTTTTAACTGAAAAAGATTACGGCAGAACTTTTCCGCCGCGTGATGATGCAGACGGCTTTTTCATTGCAAACTTGCATCGAACGAATTAAACCGCACGTCCGTTGAAAGAAATCTGAAACTAATTTATTGAGCCGGGCGTACAAATTCGGCGAGCAGGTTCGAGATTTTGGAAATCATAAAAATCTGAATTTTAGATTCTGACGATTAAGCTCGCAGCCGCTCAGGTCTTTCGGTTAAATCAAACAATTTAATAATAAATAGAGGTTAGAAAAAATGGCTCTCAGCCGTCGTAAAAAAGTTATTATTGGCGTTTCCGCACTCACTTTACTGGTGCTGATTATCGGATTTAGCGTTTACGCACGACGCA
>DASWLV010000024.1:0-8220 GCA_036400075.1 Pyrinomonadaceae bacterium | reverse complement strand
TTGCTCACTTCAAAAAAAGAACAGAAAAAACAATTGATGGAACGCATCGAAGACCCGGCTAAACATTGGAAATTCAGGCTCGGCGATTTAAAAGACCGCGCCCGCTGGGACGATTTTATGCGGGCTTATGAAGCGACATTTGCCGCGACCAGCACCGAAATTGCGCCCTGGTACATCGTGCCGGGAAACAAACGCTGGTTTACACGCGCCGTTATCGCGCAAATCGTTGCCGACAAGCTCCAATCAATGGATTTAAAATATCCGGCGGTTTCGGAAAAGCAAAAACAGGAAATCGAAGAGGCGCGCCGAATCCTTGAAAATGAATAGCGGGTGAATTTTCGAGTATTGAAATAAAAGATAATGTTTTTATCCACAGATGAACACAGATATACAGATGATTAAATCTGATTTTATCTATATAAATCTGTGTTCATCTGTGGATAATTTTCTTCCGAATTATATTTTGTTCATCATTATTTTTGAATTATGAAAACAACCGATTTTCTTGTCCGTGCGGGCAAAAAGTTCAGCTTAAAAAAGCATCAACCAGACTTCACGGGCGATTACAAAAACAAGACTGACGCTAAACCCGATTTGGCGGCGGACACGAAACTTCTATTTGATTGGCAGGAAAAGCTTTTCGCCGAAGAAAAACGTGCTCTTCTCGTTGTGTTTCAGGGAATGGACACGGCGGGCAAAGACGCGGCGATTAAAGCCGTAACGACCGGAGTTAATCCCCAGTGGTTTCGCGTCGCTTCTTTTAAACCGGCTTCCGAAGAGGAATTGCGGCAGGATTATTTGCGAAGATTTTCGACGAAATTGCCGGAACGCGGGCTGGTGGGAATTTACAATCGCTCGCATTACGAGGAAGTTTTGATTAACCGGGTTCACGCCGAACAGCGTTTGAAAGATTTGCCTGACGACATTAAAAACAACCCAAAAATCTGGCAGGAGCGTTTCGAGCAAATCAGAAATTACGAAACTTATCTCGTGCAAAACGGCATTCACATTCTCAAAATTTTTCTCAACATTTCCAAAGAAGAACAGAAAAGGCGAATTCTCGAACGCATCGAAGAAAGCTCGATGAACTGGAAATTTTCCAATTCGGACGTTGAAGAGCGCGAATTTTGGGACGATTACATTAGCGCTTACGAAGAGGCAATCGAAGCGACCAGCACCGAAATCGCGCCCTGGTATATCATTCCGGCTGACAATCGGTGGTTTTCGCACGTCGCAATAGCCCGTATTTTGGTCGAAAAGCTCGAAGCGATGAATCCCTCTATGCCCGAAATGAGCAAAGATGACAAACGGGAGATGAAAGAGGCGAAGAAAAAACTTGAAAACGAGCGAAGCTGAAAACGCAATTAAATCCAAGTGACAAAGTCGAATAAAAATGTGCAGGCGCGGAAATGGATTCCGCGCCTGCACATTTTTTGTAGTTTGTTCAGGACGGGCGACTGCAAGCCGCCGCCTTGATTTTCGCCGCAATTACGATTTTAAAAGAATCGGTCCGACCTTCTCGCTCGGCACGGTAATCACCGGGCGTCCCCCTTCGGCTGTGTAGCTGTAAGTGACCTGTCCCGATTTAAAGTCGCCCTTGAGAGACATCATGCCGTCAATCGTCTGCTGACCCATCAGACCCTGAACGCTCTGAAAATGGACGGTGACGTAATCTACAATATCCTCCGTTTTGTGAACCGCGAATGTACCGTGGATGGTAAAGTTGCCGACATTCGGGTGTGCCAGCCCGCCCTGTTCGAGACGGATGTGACCGGCAACCGCGCCGTGTGAGCGGTCGGGTCCGATTCCCTCGTTAAACGAAAAATAGGCATACATCGTCACGCCGCCGATATTCTCGCGCGGTATTGATTGGTAATCGCGGCTAAAAATTAGCTGCGGTATTTGTACTGCTGCTACTGACATAATAAGTTTTTCCTTTTGGCTGTGCGCCAATGTTTTGTAGTAATCCCGTTAAACCAGCCAACGTCTCAATGGCGGGATTGTCATTCGAGACTGGTCTGATTGGGGAATAATTTTTGCGAACACACATACGGGCGGATTACAGAAGAATCTTGAACGGGTCGCCTTCGAGAGCGCTGAAGACTGGTCCTCGAACGTTAGTGTGCGCACAGCCTATCACAGAAAAAATCTTATGTATATGCAATAACGCACAAATAAGAATAGGGCTAATCAGTCGCCGCATAAATTCACGCTATCAATCGAGTAATAAATTTAAAAGGAGAACGTTATGCGAAAAATTTTGCCTTGAGCCAATTATAAACAGCTAACGCGCGAAGAATGGGAGAAAGGCGAACGAATAAGAAGCATTTAGAGCAAATTTCAGACTAATGAAATACAGTGAGAAAGTCCGCAGGACAATCTAGGGCGCGATAAACCCCTTGGACTATCCTGCGGGCTTTTGCATTTTCGCTTGAATTGCAATAAACCGAAAATAGCTCTAGTCGAACGCTTTTTGCTAAAAGCTGCAATCGGCTTCAAATTTGCTGAAAATTGATGTGACCTCGCCGTTGTCGTTGATTGTTACGTGATTTATCGTGCGCACGCGCTCATTTGCGGCTTGACCGCGACCGAGCAATTTGAAATATTGAACGATTGTAAAAGTGCGCAGCTCTTCGTCCAATACAGTGGTTTCGTTGCTTTGCGAGGCGACTTGATACTGATTTCCAGCCGCATCAACTCCGCTTACTCCCTGATAATTAATGTGATTACGGAAAACTCTCTGTCCGCTCGGCGTCTCCGTAACGTGAAACACATAGTGGATTTCGCCGGTTAATGTGATCGTCGAACCCGCGCACGGGCTAAATGTCGTCGGAGCCACCTGTTCGGTGTAATTGGAAGTAAAGGCTGCGGCTTGAGCGTTTGCCGAAGCCGGTGAAAGGAATAAAGTTAACGCCGTCATCAAACAGAACGACAGTGCGAGTGTTTTTAGAATCGCGTATTTTTTAATCATTTTATTGTCTCCTGAAAAATTTGTGAGCAGCGAATCGGACTTGAAGTAAAGACACGCATCTTCTTTCAGACCATTCTTTGCTCGTAGAAAAAGCTGGTGGATTTTAATTCAATTGAACTAAAGAATCAATCGAGAAAATATTTCAAAATATTTCAGAAGCTCTTAAATTTCCAGACATTTCCGGGAATTACGCAGCAATCGAGCGGCACGTCCCAATCTTCGACATCTTCGATTTTTTCTACCGGGGGAAAAAGCGATAACCCGATTTTTCGGCAATCGGGGCGGCATTTTCGCAAGAATTTGTCGTAAAAGCCTTTGCCGTAACCGCAGCGAAAACCACGCGTGTCGAAAGCAATTAGCGGCATTAAAACAACGTCGAGCTTTTCCGGCTCGATCAAATCATCTCCCGCCGGTTCTAAGATTCCCCAGTTGTTTTGCACGTATTTGGTTGTCGGCGCGGCGACGACCATTTCGAGAATGTCCATCTCGCGATTAATTCGCGGAGCGGTCGTGATAATTGCCGGAAACTCGCGCCAGATTTTTTGGAAAATCTCGAACGTATCAAGCTCATTGTTTTTTTCGAGCGTGATAAAGCAATTTAAAAATTTAAAGTCGGAAAAATCGAAATTATCAAACAAAAGTCGAATGACTTGTTCGCTTTTATCGCGTCTTACGTCTGGCGGAAGCGATTTTTGTTTTTCGAGATAAATTTTGCGAAGCTCGGCTTTTTTCATCTTTTTAAATTCGCTCAAAATCAATAAAACCATTTTCGGCGTCGGTTTTTATCAAACGAACGGTAACTTTGTCTCCCACATCGGCTCCGGCTTCATTGGCAACAATTTTCCCTTCCGCCGGAGGATCGAGCAGGCGCACGAAAACGCCCTTTCGGGAAACGCCGGTGACAATTCCCTGAAAAGTTTCGCCAATTTTATAGCTCAAAACCTGCGCGGCGACCGCTTTTCGCATTTTGCGCTCGACTTTGCGCGCGGCGCTTTGTCTGTCGTTGCAGCGCGCGGCGATTTTTTCGAGTTCTTCGATTGAATAAGGCGCAGGCGCGTTTTTGATTGCGGCTTTGACCAGACGCTGCGTAATCAAATCGGCATAACGGCGATTCGGCGCGGTCGAATGCGTATAATCGCTGACGGCGAGACCAAAGTGTCCATCGGCTTCCGGCTCGCCCGGTTTATCAACCGTGTAATCGCCCGCGCCGATAAGTTTGACCACTGACAAAGATAAATCCGGGAAATGAACCGGATCGGCGGCGCGTCGGCGTTCGAGAAAATCCGCGAGCGCAATCGTGTTAGGTTCGTCGGGAAGCTTTTCGCCGAAATCGGCGGCTAATTCAACAATTCGCTGCCAGCGTTCGGGACGACGAACAATGCGTTTGAGCGCCGGATATTTGCTTGCTTCGAGAAACTGCGCCATCAAAACGTTAGCGGTTATCATCAGATTTTCGATTAAATAACGCGCCTGATTTTTTTGTTTGACGGTCAAATAAATCTCGCCGTTGCGCTGCGCGACGGTCGCTTCGACCGTGCCGAACTCCAAAGCGCCTTCTCTCTCGCGCACCGCTCGCAAACGATCTGCGGCTTCGTCCTGCAAGCGAATTTGTTCAACGAGTCCCGCAATTTCCGTGTGCAATTCTGTTTTTCCGTCAAGAAAATCGCCGACCGAATCATAATCGAGCTTGGCGTAGTTGTGAACGAGCGCGCGATAAATGCCGTTTAGTTTTACGCTTCCGTCTTTTGCCACCACAAAATCCGTGACGATTGCCAGACAGTCTTTATTTTCCAGCAAAGAAGTCAAATCTTCGGAAAGACGGCGCGGGAGCATCGGAAATGTTTGAATGCCGGTGTAAACGGAAGTCGTATTTTGCCCGGCGTAAACATCCGTTTCCGAGTTTTTCGGCACAAACGCGTCAACATCTGCAATCCCAACGCGCATCCTGATTTCTTCGTTTTCCAATTGCTCGGCAACTTCAACCTGGTCTAAATCACGCGATTCTTCGTTATCAATCGAAGACCACAATAAATGTCTCAAATCAACAATTTCAGAATCGAGCTTTGTCTTTAAATCGTTATCGGCAGCGTTATTTTCGGTAATAACGGCGGGCGGCGAGTCGGGAATAAAATCTTCTTCAAGCATCGCCTCGCGGGCAATTTTTTGAAGATTTATCGAGGAATAGCGGCGTTGACCCATTTGATCATCATAAGACATCATAAAACGCTAACTCAAAGGTTTTGCTGTAAAGCTTGTTTGTTGTGCAAATTCTATGAAATTTGGGTTTATTGCAATAATCAATTGCGCTTGGATTTAGGTTTTATATCAATTTCCAATTTTTGCGTAATGTGAAACCAACCCTTATTTTTAAGCAACAACTCTAAAATGTCTTTTTCTTGAATTTTTTCTAATTTTTTCATTTCCCAAAGTTTTACAACATCTTCAATCCTCACGATTAAAACATTTTCCCTAGCTGCATATTCATACTCATCACGACTTAGAGATTTGTCTTTATCCTTCCAACTACCAGCTTGTAGATTGCAATTTATAAAAAGAAGTGCAGGAAATTCCTTTGTTAATTCATTTTCAGATTTGTGGTCTAAAACTCTGAAAATCATATCTCTTTTAAATCCCTTCATTGCACTTTTGATTTCTGCAATTGCAATTTTTTCTTCGTCCTCATTTACAAGCCAAAAATCTTCTTTATACCTTTCTTCCCTTTCAATTTTAAGAGCCAAATGATTTTGAAGAAACGCAGGTAAAGTTGTTTCTAAAGTGTATTCACGATGAAGCAATAATGACTTGGCTTCTATAAATGTCTCTAATTCAGCCTCTATATCATTTAAATCTTGTTGAAGATTTTTCTTTTTATCAAGCAATATACGTTCGTCACAAAAAAATGATGATTCACCCGCCCACACTGGCAAATCAATGTGTGACCGCGCAATATATGTCAATAGACTATCAATTAAAGTTTCAAAACCTTCCTTCAAATCTTTTTTATTTGAGGTATTTCTAAAAAATGGCAGGTAAATAATTTTTGCCCTTTTTATCGGGGTGGAAAAACCGATTAACGCCTCATCACTCTTACAAATAATCTCTGAATCTTGAGTAACGTTTTTAAAAACAATAGCTGAGGAACCCCATCTTCTAATAAAAGAGTTAAATTCATTTTTAATTGCTTTTCCGTGGTGAATCGGTTTTGAAAAGCTATGGGGGCTTCCTAATTTAAAATCACTTAATATTTGTGTTCCAAGTGCATTGCTATCAATTGAATTTCCATAATAAACGACACAAAAATTTACTCCAAATTCAAGAGCTTCGAACATTTGCTTAACAAACAATTCTCTATAGCTTGGATGGTCCGAAAAGGCGTTATAATCAACAATACAAAGTGTGTAATTTATTAGTCTGTCAACATCACCAAATTTATCGCTTGGATAATAAAAAATCTCGCCGTCATTTCTTTTAATTTCTTCTTTAATAGATGAGTAAGATAAGTTACTGCTAATTAACAGGATTTTATGTCCAGTTTTCTCTAAAGAAGTTGTTTCCATAGCTTTTATATTGAGATTTCATCTCCTCCTTAGAAGCATTAATTGTTTTTAACAATCCAGCCGTAAATAACTTCACAACCAATAATGATTCATTTTTATCTTATTCGACTTTTCCATCATATTTTCAGTTGTTATTTAACCGCGTTTCTTTTCCGGTCGCGTTTTCTTTGGGGCGATGGTTTTATTCGGAACGTCAGTTGACTTTAAATTCGGGTCTTCTTTCGATTCGTTCGCCGCCTTCGCATTCGCCAGCAGTTCCGAATCTTTGAGCAATTTGGCAACTGCTTTGGCGCGTTTATTGGGTCTCTTTTTTTCTGCCATCGTTTCGGTTCCTTTTGTTTTTAATTTTTCACAATTCAATAGAATTATTTTTCCGATTCTTTAATGATAATTTTGCCGTCGGGCATTTCGTAAATCAGTTTTTTGTCGCGCGAATAGATATTCGGTAAACCAAGCCTGCGATTTTCCGCTTGCGTTTGCCGAACGGCTTTATTTCCGATGCGGACGATTTCCATTGTTTGTTGATAAGTTTCAAGACTGATTTTAGATTCTTTTTTCATCTAGTTCACCAATAAAAATCTCGAACAAATGTTCATCCGTTATTAAAAAATCATTTTGCTCGCCAAAAGCAACGTGCTGAAAGCTTTCTTCCGAATTATAAACTAAAGCCCAATTGTCAGCTAAATTTTTGTAGATTTGCCAAAAATTCTTTTTTCCTCGGTCAAAACGTCGGCGCACATCTTCGTCGGGAACAAAATGCCCGCCTTTTTTCACGCGCTCGTTGATGCGCGCAATCGAAACTTCCGGCGATTCGACAAAAATAAAAACGATTTGAATTTGATAGCCGTTCGCTCTCCAAATCCCGAAATGTTGTTGTAAATAGCGACCGGAAAGCGTGCTTTCCAGCAACAGCGATTTTCCCTGCGTGACTGTTTCACTTAATTTCTTGAAGAAGATTTTGCCGGCGCTGATTTTCTTTTCCGAAGGATTTCCGGCGGAAAGCTCTTTAGCGATTTCGTCGGCGTTTAAAAACTCAACATCGTGTTCCGCCAAAAATTGCAGCGCGAATGTCGTTTTCCCGACTCCGTTTGCTCCCGCCGCAATTACAGCTCGTTTTTCCATCTATGCTTTAATACGCCTGTGTTTGACATTCAATACATTTCGGCGGAATTGAAGCCGAAAAGATATGCGGATGGTGCTTCACAAAAACGGGCGTTTTCGGTAGTATAACGTTTTTCGCAAGCAACTTCGTTCTCATATTAACGTCACGCGAAAATTCCTGATTTCAACAAATTTTTATGACCGATTCAAACGGCAAAAGAATACTTGTAATGGGCGGCAGCGGAATGCTCGGACATAAGCTCGTGCAAAGCTGGAACACCCGTTTTGACGTTTGGACGACTCTGCGCGGAAGTTTTTCCAATTACGAGCGATTCGGGATTTTTGATGAAGATAAAACTGTGCCGAACGTTAGAGTTGACGATTTCGATTCGGTCGTTGATGCTTTTGCCCGTTCAAAACCCGATGTCGTCGTAAATTGCATCGGAGTTATCAAACAGCTCAAAACCGCCAAAGACCCGATTCCGACTTTAACAACGAATGCGATCTTTCCGCATCGGCTCGCAAAATTGTGCCGGGCTGCGGGCGCGCGGTTGATAACTTTAAGCACCGATTGCGTTTTTAGCGGGCGAA
>DASWLV010000023.1:0-39772 GCA_036400075.1 Pyrinomonadaceae bacterium | reverse complement strand
TTTCAAGCGGTGATTCGTTTCTCGTTTTCTGACGACGCAAACGGGTCAAACATTGATTGACCGCAATGCGGTGAAGCCACGATGAAACTTTCGCATCGCCGCGAAACCCGTTTAAATTGCGAAAAGCCGAAACAAAAGTTTCCTGCGCCGCGTCGCGGGCGTCTTCTTCGCGCCCCAGCATTCCGTAACAAAGAGCGAAAATCTTGCGCTCCCAACGACGGACAATCTCGCCGAAAGCATCGCTATTGCCGGCTAAAGCCATTTCAACGAGTTTTTCATCCGTCCGGGTTTGACTCATCGTTTCACATTGCCGCCGGCATTTTATGCGAAATTGCCGTTTAAAATAAAAACGCATATAAATTTCGCGCTTTGCCGTTTTAGACGCGGCTAAAATCTAAAAAGTCTAAAGTTTTACAAAATGCCGCAAACTGTATTTTTAAAGCGTCTTTTATTCATCCGAGTTCGATGCGCTATAATCCATTTAAACTTTGAACCTTGAACTTTAAACTTTGAACTTATAACAGATGGCATTTTTTTGGCGCAGAAAAAAAGACGAAGAAAAACCTTTTTCGTCTTCGATTTTAGGTTTAGACAAATCGCTCGAACAATTAAAGGCGGAGGAAGAAGCTCTCGAACAGGAGCTTTCCGCGCGTTTTTCGCGCGCGGTCGAAAAAACCCGGCACGCAATCAACGACCGCATTGACACTGTTTTTCAAAACCGCAAACAAATTGACGAAGAGCTTTTGGACGAGCTGGAAGAGATTTTGATTTCAACCGACATCGGAATCAGCACGACGATGCAGATTCTCGACACGGTTCGGCGCGGCGTTTCGAGAGCCGAAATCAACGACGTTGACGCGCTTAAAAACGCAATCAAAACCGAATTGCTCGATATTCTGCATGCGACGGAAAAAACAGGCGTCGCGTCGGAAACTTCCGTCAGAGATGAAATCAAACCTTATGTGATGATGATTGTCGGCGTTAACGGTGTCGGCAAAACGACAACTATCGGCAAGCTGGCAAGCCGAATCAAAGCCGATGGAAACGACGTTTTGATTTGCGCCGCAGACACTTTCCGCGCAGCAGCGAGCGACCAGTTGGCGATTTGGGCTGAACGCACCGGAGTTCCGCTGATTCAGCAGAAACAGGGAACCGATCCCGCCGCTGTCCTGTTTGATTCAATCAAAGCCGGAAAAGCCCGCAACAGTGACGTTTTAATCGTTGACACCGCCGGGCGTTTGCACAACAAAGCGAATTTGATGTCCGAGCTGGACAAAATGAAACGAGTCGCCGGGCGCGAAGTCGAAGGCGCGCCGCACGAAACTCTGCTCGTGATTGACGCCGTGACCGGACAAAACGGACTCGAACAAGCCCGCCAATTTTTAAAAACCGCAAACGTCACCGGAATCGTCTTGACCAAGCTCGACGGCACGGCAAAAGGCGGAATCGCCGTAGCGATTGCGAAAGAATTAAATCTGCCGATTCGCTATGTTGGAATTGGCGAAAAAGTTGACGATTTAATGGTTTTCGATCCTGAGCAATATGTGAACGGTCTTTTCAGTTAAATAAGATTCTTACTTTATGTTTGAACTAAGAAAAAAATCACATAACGATTACTTTGATATTTACATAGATGGTAAATCATACAATCGTGTACACGCTTATTACTTTAAAGATAATGAAAATGGTGCGAAAGAGTATGTTTCAAAAGAGCAGGAAGCAAGTCAACAGCTAATAAACTATAATTTAAAAGATTTTTCTCCTTTTAGTTACATTTCGTTGGATGATGTTTTCAACTGGCTTGATTTTGAACATTCAATCTGGATTAGTCACGAGTACGAGCATTTTAAATCCGAAAATGAAATGGAATCTAAAAAAACTGGAAATTTAACAATTGGCTTTAATTTTTCCCCAAACTTATTAGTTTGGAACAAAGAATATAGTTTTGCTGATTATGTGGAAAATTTTGAGGATGTTTGGAATAAAGAAAAAAAATATGATGGTAAATTCAAGTTCTATAAAGAAGATGGTTCGCCATCATTTGATATAACATTTCTTTTACCCCAAAAAGATTGCATCGTTTATGATTTAATCTTACCTTTTGTGGAAGTTTTAAAGATATGTCATCAAAGTGCTATTAAAATTTTAGTATCTTCCCAAAAAATAGACTCCTTAGAAACTTCATTTAATTTTCCAAAAGAAATTAGTGATTCTTGCCAACAATATTTAGTATATTTTGCGCGTTTTTTGCGAGACTTAGGCATTAATGCGACTTCAAACATAAAAGAAGAAGTAGGAAAAGTTCTTTTTTCTGTTACTCCAACTGATGACATTGAAGCATTAGACAAAATTCGTGAAGCGCTTGCCGTTTATTTAAATTTACCTTCAAGTCCTATTGTTTACGATGACAGTTTTGCGGCGATGCGATTGCAACAGCAAATCGAAAATCTCCAACATTCTCAAAAAATGGCGGCTAGAGAACTACAATTGACTGAAAAACTTGTAATCGCTCAATCCGAAATGATTCAAGAGAAAAACATAATCATTTCCCAAAAAGATTCGGTAATCAAACAGCAACACAAAGTTATTGAAAAAATCACCAGCAAATCAATAATGATGGATTCCCTTGAAAATAAAGAGGAACTTGAAGAAATTTATAATGGTTTGAGCATCGGGGAAAGTAAATTCTTGAAGGAACAGCTTGGAATTCATTTCAATCCTGCGAAAGTCATAAAAACAGGCGTTAATAATTTGTTTGGAAAAGGCGACGACATAATTTCTATTTTAGATTCGGACGAAGAAACAGAAAAAAATAGTTGAGTAATAATTTTTCAGAAATTGATTTTGCGATGACGCGGCGAGCGTTGGAACTTGCTGCGAAGGGAATTGGACAAGTCAGCCCAAGCCCGCTTGTCGGCTGCGTTATTGTTGATAAAAACGGCGAAATTGTGGGCGAAGGTTTCTATCTTTACGAAAATCTGACGCACGCCGAAATTATCGCGCTCGAACAGGCAGGCGAACGTGCTAAAGGCGGAACGGCTTACGTTTCGCTCGAACCGCACGATCATTTCGGTCGCACCTCGCCCTGCACCGAAGCATTGATTAATACCGGAATCAGGCGCGTCGTGTGTCCGATTGAAGACCCGAATCCGCTGGTTTCGGGCAAAGGATTTGAAAGTTTGCGGCGAGCCGGAGTTTCGGTTGAAATCGGAATTATGGCGGCGGAAGCGGCTCGTTTAAATGAAAAATTTATTCATTGGCATCAAAAGGGAAGACCTTTCGTTCATCTCAAAATCGCCGCGTCGCTCGACGGCAAAATCGCCACTCGAACCGGCGATTCGCGCTGGATTTCAAACGAGATTTCCAGAAAGCGCGCCCACGATTTGAGACACGAATACGACGCGATTTTAATCGGCGCAAACACGGCGATAATTGATAATCCTGTTTTAACCGACCGTTCGGGCAAAGCGCGGCGGCGTCAGCTTGTACGAGTGGTTTTGGATAACAATTTGCGGCTCTCGATTGACTCTCAAATCGTGCAAACCGCGAAAGAGATTCCGACAATTGTTTTTACTTCGAGCCGGAATGCCGAGAAAATTGACGAATTGCAAAACAAAAAAATAGAAGTCGTCCAAGCAGTCGAGGGCGGGCGAGATTTGCAGACGGTTTTAAGCGAGCTTGCGAAACGCGGGATTCAAAGCGTATTGGTCGAAGGCGGCGCATCAATCGCCGGCTCGTTTGTTGACGCAAAGTTGATTGATAAAGCAACCTTTTTCCTCGCGCCGTTAATTATCGGCGGGTCTGAAGCACCTGTTTCCGTTTTGGGTTCGGGGGCGCTCCGCTTAGCCGATTCTGTCCGTTTAAAAGATTTGGCGATAAGACAAAACGCAGATGATTTGGAAATTACGGGTTATCCGAATTTTTGAGTTGATAGCTCGATTGAAAAGTCTTCGGCTTGGCGATTAAACGAAATCATTAACAAAGATTAAATATATTTTGAAGGAAAAGAGTAAAAATAAAATTCAGGGCGTTTATGCCAAAAAATCTTTCGGGCAAAACTTTCTTATTGACTCTAATTACATCGAGAAAATAATTTCTTCATTGAACGTTCAAGCGGGCGAAACAATCGTTGAAATCGGCGCGGGGCGGGGCGCTTTAACTCGTAAATTAATCGAAAGAAACGCCAGAGTGTTTGCCGTCGAATTGGACAGAGATTTGATTCCGATTTTAGAAAGCGAATTCGGAGATAATGAAAATTTTATCTTAATTGAAAACGACGCTCTAAAACTCGATTTTCGACAATTTGCAATTTCTGATCGAGAACCGGTCAAGCTCGTCGCAAATCTGCCTTATTACATCTCAACCGCGATTTTGCAGAAATTAATCGTGCAGCGCGAAGTTTTTTCCGAAATGATTTTGATGCTTCAGCGGGAAGTGGTTGAGAGAATTGCAGCTCCTGCGGGAAACTCCGCGCGCGGCTTTCTATCGGTTTTTGTGGAAGCGTATTGTGAGGTTGAAAAGCTCTTTGACGTTCCGCCTGCCGCATTCAGACCGATTCCGAAGGTATGGAGCGCGGTTATAAAATTGAAAATAAGAAATAAGGGTCTGATAACGGAGGGAGGGGCGGACGAGCAGGTTTTTTGGAAGATTGTCAGCGGTGGTTTCGCGCAAAAGAGAAAGACAATTTTTAATAATCTGAAAAACGTCCGATCTGAATTGGCGGCGGAAGTTGTGCGTGGTGAAACAATCGAAGAGGTTTTAGCGACAGCGCAAATCGAAAAATCACGTCGAGCTGAATCTCTGACGTTTGAGGAATGGAAAAATATTTTCGAGGCAATTTGCGAAAAGCCGATAAAATAAGCGATCTTTTATCTTAATCCTGTTTCCCTGATATTTGTTCCTGACCGTTCGGTGAATAGAGAAAGCGAATAGTATTCAGGTAATTAAAAAGGTTCTGTTTTTATCGCTAAAAGAAAAAGACCTTTTGCAATTAAATCGTTTAGTGCAAAAGGTTTCGATATTTTAATGAAACTGCTGAAATGCTAAAGTAATACCTGAGTGCTTGTTCTGACTATTCGCCAGACCAGCCCCGGTTTCCCTGCTCGCCTTTTCAATTCAAATAGAGAATAATTCAATTTTTAGGTTCTTGTCAAGCGTTAATTTAAGATAAGGAAAAGATTTAATGTTATTGTTTAGCTTTTGTGATGGTTTTCTTTATGTATGGCGGCGTTGTTAAAGCGAAATGTTAAAAGTCGGCGTGCAGACAGTTAAATAAAAATCTTAATTGTTTTATCCGAAAAATCAAATTAATCAATGAAAATCGTGTATTATACTACGGACACAAACATAATATTTGCAATCAAAAAATCAAACGAAAATTTTAGAAAGAAATAATCGAGTGGGTAAATTAGAAATTATACCTTTGGGCGGAATCGGCGAATTCGGAATGAATTGTATGGCGATTCGCTATGAGGATGAAATGATTGTCGTTGACGCCGGAATGGGCTTTCCCGAAGAAACGGCTTACGGGGTTGATGTTTGCATTCCCGATTTCGACTTTTTGGAAGAATATAAAAACGATTTAACGGCTTTAATTCTCACACACGGACACGAAGACCATATCGGGGCGCTACCTTATTTTTTAAAGAAATTTAATCTGCCGGTTTACGCCTCGCGTTTTACAGTCGGCTTATCCGAGTTAAAGTTAAACGAACATAATCTGCTGGACGAAGTTTTGCTGCATCGTGTTGCGGGGCGGCAAACGGTCGAAATCGGCAATCATTTTAAAATCGAGTTTATCAACGCTTCGCATTCGCTCGTTGACTGTTTTTCGCTGGCGATTGAAACGCCGGTCGGCACGATAATTCACACCGGCGATTATAAGATTGACGATACGCCAGTCATCGGCGAGCCGTATGATTTGGAGACTTTAAAAAAATACGGCGACCGCGGCGTTTTGGCTTTGCTTGCGGATTCGACCAACGCAACCGTCCCCGGCAGAACTCCTTCCGAGCAAGCCGTGATTCCGGCTTTTGAAGAACTTTTCGCGCAGGCAGGCGGGCGAATTTTTGTAGCCTCGTTTGCATCGTCGCTGCATCGCATTCAAATTGTTTTCGATATGGCTTTCGAATACGGGCGGCGAGTGTGCGTGATGGGGCGCTCAATGAACAAAAACGTCGAGCTTGGCGAAAGTTTGGGCTTGCTCGATTTTCCCGAAAATATTTTGGTGTCGGTCGGCGAATCGAAAGCTCTTGACGACGATGAAGTTGTTTACCTGGTTACCGGATCACAAGGCGAACAGCGCGCCGCGCTCCACCAGCTCGCCACGCAAGGCTACAAGGGAATGGAAATCGAAAAAGGCGATACGGTTGTTCTTTCCGCCCGAATTATTCCCGGCAACGACCGCGCGATTTCCCGCCTTATCGGGCATTTATACAAAAAAGGCGCGAATATTATTGAAGAAAAACGGCGTCTGATTCACGTTTCCGGTCACGCTTCTCAGGAAGACATCCGAATTATGACCGAAACCGTCCGCCCGAAGTTTGTCGTTCCGATTCATGGCGAATATCGAATGCTTTTCCGGCACAAAGAATATGTTCGCAATCATCTCGGCTATCCTGATGAAAACATAATTCTGATTGAAAACGGCGATGTTTTGGAATTGGACGAAAATTTTGCTTCCGTCACGGAAAAACGCGAGATCGGGCGCACGTTTATTGACGATTCGGGGTTTGAAGAAATTGACCGCGAAACAGTCCGCGAACGAAAGCAGCTTGGTTTTGACGGCGTTGTGTCGCTCGTCGTGACCGTCAACGGTAAAAGCAAAACGCTCGAAGGCGAGCCGCAAATTAAAGCTCACGGAGTTCTCGGAATCAATCCGAAAAACGGCTTTATCGCCGATGCGAAAAGGATTGTGACGGAAGCAATAGAAGCCGCGCCGCCCGATGAAATTGCCGATAAAGCTTGGTTTAAAGAGCATTTGCGCGTCGCGCTCAAACGATTTATCCAAAAACAAACCGGCACCCGCCCGGTGATTCTTCCGATTGTTGTCGAAATCGAATGAGCGACAAAATTCTAGCTTTACTGCAAAAAACAAAAGTCGAAATCGCGCCCGAAACTTTTGTTTTAATCGGTCTCTCGCACGAAAATTATCGCCGTCTGCTGGAAAACCCTGAACTCAGCCCGCGCGGTACTGCGCCGTTTATGCTGCTCGCGGACAGATACGAAACGACAATGCTGCTCGATGCGGTTGATTGGCAGACGATGCGGCACGCCGCGCGAGACGCAAAAATCGAAAGCAATTTTCGGCTCCTGACTTTTACGGTTGAACTCGATTGGGATGTCATTGGATTTCTCGCTTTCGTTTCAAAAATTTTAGCCGAAGCGAATATTTCGGTCGGCGCAATTTCCGCATTTTCGCGCGACCATTTGCTGATAAAACAGGATGATTTGCCGCGAGCATTGAATGTTTTGAGCAAATACGTCGAAGAACTCTGTTAATGAACTGGACGGACAAAGTTGTCTTTATTACGGGCGCGTCGAGCGGAATCGGCAGCGAGCTTGCCCTTCAACTGGCGGCAAAAGGCGCAACGCTCGGACTACTGGCGCGGCGCAGAGAAATGCTCGACGAGCTGGCGACGGAAGTTGAAAAAAATGGCGGGACGGCGCGCGGGTTCGCTGCCGATGTCACAGATAAAAATTCGGTTTTTGCGGCGGCTGAAGAATTGCGAAAAGAATTCGGCAAAATTGACGTTTTAATCGCCAACGCAGGAATTGCCGGAGGCGCAGTTCACGCGCAAAATTTGCAGCCGGAAAATTTCGCCCAGGTGATGAATGTCAATTTAATCGGCGCGGTTAATTCGGTGGCGGCTGTTTTGCCGCAGATGCTCGAAAGAAAAAGCGGGCAACTGGTTGCGATTTCGAGTCTGGCGTCATATCGCGGGCTGCCGAAGTCAGCCGCTTATTGTGCCAGCAAAGCCGCTATGACGGCTTTATTTGAAAGTTTGCGGGTTGATTTAAAGAACAGCGGTGTTTCGGTGACGACGATTCATCCGGGTTTTATCAAGACGCCTCTGACTGCGGGGCGCGAAAAGCGAATGCCGTTTTTGATGGAATTGTCCGAGGCTACGGCGAAAATCGTCAGAATAATCGAACGAAAAAAGAAAATTGCCGCATTCCCGTTTCCGCTTTCGACACTGGTTCGTGCCGGGCAAATGTTCCCGGCGTGGTTTTACGACCGGATTGCAAGTAGAAATTCATTTAGAGAATAAATTTAACGCCTGAATTAGCCTGCTGACTGATGCAGCTATTAAACCTGCATAACGTATCCCGAAACATCCAAATATTTTATTAGCGTTGAGTTTTGACGAATCGGCGTGAAACAGTTACAAAATTTGAAGTAGTGTTGAAAAACAGTGAAACCGAATTTCGCTCCCGAATTGAATGAATCTGATCCAAGCAATTATTTTAGGCATTGTTCAAGGCTTAACCGAATTCATCCCGATTAGCTCGTCCGCGCATCTAATCTTTGCGAGCCGTCTGACAAATCTTCATAACGGGAACGCCGAACAAACGACGGCGACGATTGCCGTCATTCAGCTCGGAACTCTGGCGGCGGTTTTCGTTTATTTTGCCGGAGACATTTGGAATATTTCGTATTCGTTTTTGCGCGACCATTTGAGCTTGCTGCGAAGACGCGGCGAGCGGCGGGTTTTTCACGGGACGCACGGCATCAGACCGCTCTGGATGTCGGACGAAACCTGGCTCGGCTGGCTGATTATTATCGGTTCGATTCCGATTGGCGTCGTCGGTCTTCTGCTCAAGGATTTCATCGAAGGCGAGGCGACCAAAAATTTATGGCTGATTGCCGCGATGATGATTGCGATTGCCGTTTTGCTCTGGATTGCCGAACAAGTCGGACGCCGCCAGAAAGAGATGAACCGTCTGGGAATTTTCGATGCGATAATTGTCGGTTTCGCTCAGTGCATCGCATTGATTCCGGGGGCGAGCCGTTCGGGTTCGACGATTATGGGCGGGCTTTTCGCGGGGCAGACGAGAGAAACCGCCGCGCGTTTTTCGTTTTTGCTTTCGATTCCGGCGATTTTGGCAAGCGGGCTGCTGGAATTAAAAGAAGCGATGGAGATTTTACCGAAAGAGAATTTAATTCCTTTGATTGTCGGGACGATTGTTTCGGGTTTGGTCGGTTACGCTTCGATTTGGTTTTTGCTGTGGTATTTGCGAAAGCGCTCGAACAACATTTTTATCATTTACCGAATCATCGTCGGCGCGGCGATTCTGGCATTATTATATTACGGCGTGATCAGCCCGCAGGCTTGAGGAAATGAAAAAACGCTGGAGCATTCAAAAACACGATCTCGGGCAAGTGCGTCAATTGGCGAGCGAATTAAAAGTCGCGCCGCTGATCGCCGCTTTGCTCATTTCGCGCGGCTTTACAACGGGCGAAGCCGCGCACGAGTTTTTGAATCCTTCGTTTGACCAAATTCTCGAACCGAATCTGCTGCGCGGAATGCGCGAATCAATCGAGCGCATTTTTAAAGCAATCGAGCAAAATGAAAAAATTCTCGTCTGGGGCGATTACGATGTTGACGGAACGACCGGGACTGTTGTGCTGCGAAAAGCTCTGGAAATTCTGGGCGCGAAAACCGGTTTTCACGTTCCGCATCGTTTTACCGAAGGCTACGGTTTGAACATTCCCGCTCTCGAAAAAGCCAAATCGGCGGGTTTTTCGCTTCTTATCACGGTTGATTGCGGCAGCACTGCGTTTGAACCGATTCAATGGGCAAGCGAAAACGGAATTGACGTAATCGTCACAGATCACCATTTGACCAAAGAACACGGTTTACCGAAAGCGTTTTCCGTCATCAATCCGAATCAGGGCGATTGTCCTTACCCGGACAAAAATCTCGCGGGCGTCGGCGTCGCTTTTAAGCTCGCGCACGCGCTTTTGCGCGAGAAAGGCAGACAGAATCTCGTCAAGAGCTTTCTGAAAGTCGTTGCCATCGGGACGATTGCCGACATAATGAATCTGACGGGCGAAAACCGCGCGATTGTCGCGCTCGGTTTGCAGGATTTGCCGAGAGCGAAAAATCCGGGTTTGCGGGCTTTGATGGAAGTGGCGAGCTGTACGTCGGAAATGACGGCTTACGACATCGGTTTTCGGCTCGCGCCGCGAATTAATGCCGCCGGAAGAATGGACGCGGCGCGCGCCGTAGTCGAATTGTTTGAAGCCGACACGTTTGAAAAAGCGCGCTTTTTAGCCGAACATCTCGACAGCCGCAACCGCGAGCGCCAGACAATTCAAAAGCAAATCACCGAATCGGCAATTCTTGAAATTCCGAAATCCGCGATCCGCGATCCGCATTTCGTGGTCGTCGCGGGCGAAGGCTGGCATCGCGGCGTAATCGGTCTGGCGGCGTCGAAAATCGCCGACAAGCTGCATCGCCCGGCAATCGTGATTTCGCTCGAAAACGGCGTCGGACACGGCTCGGCGCGGAGCATCAAGCCATATCATTTGATTCAGGGCTTGGATTCGTGCGCAGAGCTTTTCGAGCAATACGGCGGACACGCGCAAGCCGCCGGAATGATGATCAAAGCCGAAAACGTCGAGGCTTTGCGCGAGCGTTTAAACGCTCATTGCGCCTCGTGTTTGGGTGCTGACGATTTAATGCCGGAAATCAAGATTGACGCGCAGGTTTCGACCGCCAGCTTAAATTTGGATTTGGTTCGTCAGCTACAGCTTCTCGAACCGTTCGGAGCGGGAAATCAGAGACCGGTTTTTGCAACAAAGGATTTGCATTTAACGGCAGAGCCACTGGTGATGAAAGAAAAGCATCTCAAACTGCGTCTTGCAGACAATGAACGTCGTCAGTTTGAAGCCGTTTGGTGGAACGGAGTCGAAAACGCTCAAGAGCAAAAGCTGCGACCGCAGACTAAAATCGAGCTGGCTTACACGCCGGAGATCAACGTCTGGAACGGAAACACCAGATTGCAGCTTGTCGTGCAGGATTTAAAAGAGGCTTAGGAAAAAATGGAAAGCCGCATCGCCGAAAAAATCAAAACGACGCCCGCCGCGCCTCAAAGGAGACGCCGCGTGAGTTTTGTCGAACTGCGCGCGCGGTTTCCGCTTGTTTTGCGTTACGCAGCGATTGCGGCTTTGATTTTAACCCTGGCGCTGGTCGGGATCGGTTATTGGCGCGCGAGAAATAACAGAGATTTCGTAATGCACGGCGGCGCGCCGCAGCTTTCAAACGAAGTCATCGCCGTCATTAACGGTTACGAGCGCCGCGTGACCGAAGGCGACCGGCTAAAAATACTCGTTCGCGCCGATAAAGAAACGACTTATGCAGACGGGCGGCACGAGCTTGATAATGTTTATCTTGAAGTTTATCCGCCGGATTCCGAAAAACCGGATCGCGTGCAGGCTGCAAAAGCCGTTTACACGCCCGACCAGAATAATCCCGAAAATTTTGTGGTTTCGTTTTCCGGCAACGTCAATTTCGAGTCGCGTGACAACTTAAAAGCGATCACCGAGCAAATCACTTACGACAAACAAAAGGAAATCGCCGAAACACATTCGCTGATTAATTTCAGCCGCGAAAACATTTCCGGCAGCGCGGTCGGCGCAGCGTTTAACGTTAAGGAAAAAAATCTCGTTCTTCGCAATCAGGTCGAAATTAACGTAGCGGCGGGCGGTGCGGCGGCGAAAAATTCTCTGACCGATTTCGGCTCGTCGGCAGTCAAAATCAACTCGGCTCAAGCCGCTTTCGATCATGATCTGGCGAGATTCGAGCTAAACGGCGGCGCGTTGATCGTCGTCACGCCGCAGAATTCAAATTCTCAGCCGACGACAATTCGGGCGGAAAAAGCCGTCTATGAAAAAGACCGGGAAAGAATGGAGCTGCACAGGAACGTTGAAATCATTACGGCGTCCGACGATTTGCAAAGTTTCGGCGACGGAAAACCGCAAAATGCCGTTACCGCCGCTCCGGTCGTGATTCGCGCCGAAACGGCAATTTACGAACAGGCGAGCGGAAAAATTAATCTGAGCGGCGGCGCAAACGTTCAGCAGGGAACGGAGCTGATGAGCGGCGAAAACATTTCAGCAGATTTAAACAAACAGAAAAAGCTCGAAAAGCTTTTGACCAAAGGCGGAGCGTTTCTTCGCACCGCGTCGGGAGATCGCGCGACCGAAGTCAATTCGGAAGAACTGTTTGCGCAGTTTGATTTAAACCAGCAGCTTAATTTTGCAAACGCCTCCGGGAGCGTAAAAATTAAAAGCGTAAACGCCGAAAACGAATTAAATATTTCGGATTCAAGCTCGCTGAGGCTTGATTTTAAAGCACGAAAAAATAAAAGTCTGCTCGAAAAAGCCAGAGCCGAAGGCGCAAAAACAAACGTTTCGCTGATTGCTTTAAATTCCCCGGAATATTCGCGCATCGAAATGTCTTCGCCGAATTTTTTGGAGGTTTTATTTGCCGCGCAGGGCGAAGAGCGCTCGGTTTTAAAACAAATGCAGACCGGCGGGCGCACCGAGATAAAAATGCTTGCTCCGCAAGCGCAGGCAAATAATCCGAAAGCTTCGAACAAGCGGCTAACCGCCGACGCGGTAAAGCTTTATTGGAACGGCTCAGGTAAAGATTTAAGTCGTGCTGAAGCCGTCGGAAACGCCGATTTGCTCGTTGTTCCGCTGCAAGCCGCGCCGAATCTCGACAAGCAGCAGTTATTTGCGGCGCGTTTCGATTGCGAGTTTTACGAAACCGGAAATCTGGCGCGGACCTTTGCTTCATCCGGCGGGTCTAAAGCGATACTTGAACCGACCGTCCCGTCAAGCGAGCGTTCAACCAGAACTTTAACAGCCGAGAAAATTGCCGCCGATTTTGAGCGAAGCGCGCAATCCGTCGAAAAGCTTGCGGCGGTCGGAAACGCTAAATTTAACGAGCAGGAACGGAACGGAACTGCGAACAGCTTTAGCTATACGGCGAGCGACGAAACCGTGCGTTTGCGCGGCGGCGAGCCGACCGTCTGGGATAGCCGTGCGCGTTTGAAAGCCGTCGAGATTGATTCAAATACGCGGAGCAAAATTTCGTATTTGCGCGGTAAAGTCGCCACAACTTATTACAGCCAAGAGCAAACTGGCGGCGCGGCGCCGTTTGCGAAAATCAATTCGCCGGTTTTTCTCACTTCAAACGCCGCCGAGTTTAATCATGCCGCCGGCGTCGCCGTTTACACGGGAAATGCGAGAGCATGGCAGGACAATAATTTTGTCAGAGCCGAGCGTTTGATTTTGCGGCGCGACAGCCGTTCGATGTACGGCGAGGGAAAAGTTCAAAGCGCGCTTTATAACGCCAAACGCCGCGAAAACGGAGTTGACAAAACAGTTCCGGCTTTTGCGGCTGCGGATAAGATTTCGTATTCGGACGAGCAAAAGCTGCTTCGTTATGAGAGCAATGTTGATCTGCGTCAGGCGACCGAAAGAATAACGGGCGGTGTCGCTGAAATTTATTTAAACAATACCAACGAGGTGTCGAAAACGGTGGTGCAAAATTCGGTCGCGATTACCCAGCCGGGAAGAAAAGCGACGGGCGATTGGGCGCAATATACAGCGGCGGACGAAGTTTTCGTTTTAAAGGGAAATCCGGCTTACGTTGAAGACGCCGAGCAGGGAAATTTGAGCGGGCGTCAGGTGACGGTTTATGTGCGCGAAAACCGAGTCGTCGGGCAGGGCGGAAACACGGCGGCGACGCCCGGCAGAGTTCGCTCGACGCATAAGGTTAAAAAACAATAAAGCCTGAATGTGGAAAGTTTTTCGAGAACAAGCTGAAGAAAAGGTTGAAGCGGAGATAAAGCGTTCCCCGGTTTTTTCTTTTTCCGAAAATCAAAAAAATGCGGCGCCCTCCGGCAATGCTCTGGCGTCTTTTAATTTACAGAAAACTTACGGGCGGCGGCGCGTGGTTGATGATGTTTCTCTGTTTGTCGAACCGGGCGAAGTCGTCGGTTTGCTCGGCGCGAACGGCGCGGGAAAAACCACCACATTTTATCTGATGACGGGATTGGAGCGAGCCGAGCGCGGTCGGATAAATTTGGGAGAGCGCGATGTCACAAAGCTCCCGCTTTATCTGCGCGCACGGCTCGGTCTGGGATATTTGCCGCAGGAGCCTTCGATTTTTCGTCGAATGACTGCCGCCCAAAACATTCTCGCAGTTCTTGAAACACTCGGTCTCAGCCGACGAGATAGGCAAGCCAGACTTGAAGAATTGCTTGAAGAATTCGGAATCAACCACGTTAGAAACACGCGCGGCGACGCGCTTTCCGGCGGCGAAAGACGCCGCACGGAAATCGCTCGCTGTCTGGCGACCGAACCGCAATTTATTCTTCTCGACGAGCCTTTTGCCGGAATTGATCCGAAGGCGATTGACGATATTCAAAATATAATCGTGCATTTGAAAAATCGCGGGATCGGAATTTTAATTACCGATCACAATGTCAGAGAAACGTTGGGCGTTACAGACCGCGCTTATATTATGGCTGACGGGCGAATCTTTCGAAGCGGAAAACCGCTCGAACTCGTTTCCGACGCGGAAGTTCGCCGGCTTTACCTCGGCGAGCGGTTTAGGCTCTAGTTGTTTGTGAATTAAATTTTCGCGTTTTTAACGGACAAATCGGTTGTTCATCGGTTATAATTCGGTAACGCGAGATGCCTTCTCATCACGAGGCGCGGGTTACTTTGGAGTGAATTTGTAAGTGTTATTTAATTGACCCTAGTATGTCGTTAAAACTGACTCAAAGATTAGACCAACGAATGGTGCTGACGCCCCAATTGCGGCAGCGCATCGAAATGCTGCAAATGACCTCAATCGAGTTGAGCGATTTGATTCAGCAGGAAATGTTGGTCAATCCGATCTTGGAAGAAGTTCAGTCGCAGGATGAAGTGCGCGAAATCTCCGAAAACATTATAGATCAATACGCCGACGGCAATGCGAGCGACATTCTCCCCGATAAAATCGAAGATTCGAGAAACGGTTTTGAAGAAATTTTTGAAACGGCGCTCAGCCAATCCAACGGAAACGGACAAATTGACGGAATTGCCGATTTGCCCGAATACAGCGCGGGCGAAGAAGCCGTTCCGACAAGCAATTTTGATGAAGATTTTTCGGACGAAACCGAACATCGTTCGGATTCTTTTGAAGAAGTGGATTTCGGGCGCGAGTTTCAGGAATACTTAGACCCCGGCTATCGCACTCAGGAAATCGAATACAAAGAGGACGCTCCGAGCTTTGAGCAGTTTTTGACTCGTTCGGAAAGCCTCTCGGAGCATCTCGAATGGCAGCTTCGCCTCCAGCCTTTGGAAGATCACCTTTTGGAAACGGCGCTGTACGTAATCGGCAACCTCGACAAAGACGGCAGACTCTTTGCGTCAAATGAGGAAATTGCGGAATTTTGCGGATGTACGGTCGAAGCTGCCGAAGAAGCCAGACAAGTTGTAATTCAGCTCGACCCGGTCGGCTGCGCTGCGCGCGACGTAAAAGAATGTTTGTATGCACAGCTTAAAGCCAGAGGTTTGGAAGACAGTTTCGCTGCGCAGTTAGTCGCCGATCATCTACACGATTTGCTGCCGCATAAGCTCGGACATCTGGCAAAACAATTGGGCTGCGAAGCGACGGAAATTGCCGAAGAAATCAAAACGATCAAATCGCTCGAACCGTATCCGGGACGCCAATACGATTCGGACGACCCGGTTTATATCGCGCCGGAAATTTACATCGAAAAAATCGAAGGCGAATATGTTATTTATTTTGCAGACGACGGCAGCCCGCGCCTTCGTTTGAGCCACACTTATCAGCAGATGCTCGGTAAACAAGACACCTCGAAAGAAGAGCGGGATTTTATTAAAGATAAAATGCGCTCGGCAATTGATTTGCTGAGAAACATAGAGCATCGGCGGCAGACGATTTACCGCGTCGTCGAATGCATCGTCGAACGGCAGCGGGAATTTTTGGATAAAGGCGTTCAGTTCCTCAGACCGATGATGCTCAAAGATGTTGCCGAAGACATCGGAATGCACCTTTCGACCATTTCGCGCGTCGTCAATCGTAAATACGCGCATACGCCGCAGGGCGTTATCGAGTTAAGGCGGTTCTTTAGCGAGGGGATGCTAAACGAAGAAGGTGAAGAAGTTTCAACCAGAATTATTAAGCTCCGTATCAAGAAAATGATTGAAGACGAAGATACGCACGATCCGATTACGGACGATCAAATAGCAAAAATTCTGGCAAAAGAGGGAATCAAGTTATCGCGCCGGACTGTGGCGAAATACCGCGACCAAATGAATATTCCCGGTTCGCGCGAGCGGAAAACGGTTGTTTAAATTTTGCGGCTGAAAATTGAAAGATTTTCGGCTTTTTCAGTTTTACTGATTATTGAAACAGGGAGGTTTGTGAATGAGAATCGAAGTTACGGGGCGCCACGTCGAAGTGACGCCGGCGATCAGAGCGCATGTTGAAACGGAGTTAACGAAATTGTCAAATATGTTTCCCGAAGACGCGGCTCACGCTCATTTTGTGGTTAACGTTGAGAAAAACAGGCAGAAAGCCGAAATAGTTTTAATGGTCGGCGAAAGAGCTTTGACGGCGACGACAGCCGATAAGGATTTGTATCTGGCAATCTCAAGAGTCGTTCAAAAAGTTGAAAAACAAGCCCTCAGATTAAAAGAAAAAAGAGTTGACCGCCGCCACAGCGCGAAGAAAACCGCAGAAGTCGCGCCGACGCCCGACGGAAACATTACGGCGGCGCCCGCGCCTCCGAGAATCGTCGAAGCCGATAATTACGCCGTCAAACCGATGACGGCGGAAGAAGCGGCGATACTTTTGGGGGCGGATACGAATCAGTTTTTGGTTTTCCGAGACGCCGATAACGAGAGCTTGAGCGTTATTTATAAACGCAGCGACGGCAATTACGGTTTGATTCAGCCTTAATCGTGTTCTTTTTATGAAAAAAAAAGCGGTTGGAGCGCAAATTCAAACGTCGCTGCCGCACGTCGTTATTATTACGGGTTTGAGCGGCTCCGGGATGTCTTCAGCCACTAATGCTTTTGAAGATTTGGGGTACTTTTGTGTAGATAATCTGCCGGTGACGCTGCTTGAGACGTTTGCGCGTTTTCTTTCCGCCGAACACGGCGAAAACACAATCGAGCGGGCGGCGCTGGTCATTGACATACGGGAAGGGAAGCTCCTCGAAGAATTTCCCTCTCAATTGGAAAATTTAAAAAATCAGGGTTTGAAAACTTTTGTTTTGTTTTTTGAAGCGTCCGACCGCGTTTTGCAGCGGCGCTTTAGCGAAACCCGAAGACCGCATCCGGCGGATGCGGGCGACGGTCTGCAAGCGGCGATCAACGCGGAACGCGAACAAATGGGGCGAATCCGACCGCTTGCTGATATGATCGTTGACACTTCCGAACATACGGTTCACAGCCTGCGCCGTTTTCTAATCGAAAGATTCGACCCGTCGGCTGCCGGAGAAATGCCGCTCAAAGTTCAGGTCGTCAGTTTCGGGCATAAATACGGCACGCCGCGCGACGTTGATTTAATGTTCGATGTTCGGCACTTGCCGAATCCGTATTTTATCCCGGAATTAAAGCGTTTTTCGGGAAGCGACCGCCGCGTAGTTCGATTTTTAAATTCGCAGCCGGAAGTTGACGAAACTTTAAAGCGGTTTGTGGATTTGTTAAATTATCTATTGCCGCTTTACAAACGCGAGGGAAAATCGTATCTAACCATCGGCATCGGCTGCACGGGCGGACGGCACCGTTCGGTGATGATGGCGAACGCCGTCGCCAAAGAATTGCGAAAAAAACGTTTCGAAGCCAGCGTGACGCACCGCGACGTGAAAAAAACGAGCAAACCGATTGTATAAACCGCAGTTATCCTATCGAGCCAGGGCATTCAGATTTTAAATGAGGAGGCAAATCAAATGAAAAATCGAGTCGGCGGTGTGATTTTGTCTCACGGGCAAATGGCGAACGAGCTGTTGGCGGCTGCCGAAACGGTTCTCGGCGTGATTGACGGCATCGCAGCCGTTTCAATCGGCTGGCATGACGATGTGGAAATTGCCCGCGCCGAGCTGGAGCGCGCGATTTCTACGGTCGAGCGTGGAAAAGGCGTTTTGCTTTTGACAGATTTGTTCGGCGGCACGACGACGAATATCGCGGCGATGTTTCATACGGCGGGAAAAATCGAAATTCTGACCGGCGTTAATTTGCCGATGGTCGTCAAGCTCGTCCAGCAGGACGAAGCGGCGGATTTAACAGAGATCGCCAGACAAGTATTGCAAGCCGGGCGCGAGGGAATTTATTTAGCCGGAGAGCTACTTGTTCCTCTGAAAAATAAATAGGCTTTCCAAATTTATCTTTCTTTAATAAACGGAAAATCTAAAATAACACCCCGTTTGCGCGTATTTTTATATTGGAGCCGAAATGCTTCAAATGTTCGGGCGTCTCTTCAAGTAAAGGTGCGTATTTATGAAAGCTCTTCAAATCGTTTATATTTTTGTTTTTTTGACGTTTTTGGCATTCTCTCCGGCGATTTGCCGGGCGCAGGATGAAATCGAGAAAATCAGTTTGGACCCGAATAAACAGATTATCAAAGGCAATCATCAAATTCCGTCACCGAAAGCTCAAAAAAGAAATTTAACCGCCAAAGCAAACTCCGAGGAATCTAAAGCCGACTCCGAGCCGGTTGCTGTTTTAAATATTGAAAAAAGTAAGAAAGACGAAACGAGCAGCCAGGCGGCTGCCGAAAACGGCGAAAACTCTGCGTCTGAATCGGCTGCGAACAAATTGGCTGCGGTGGCTCGCCGAGAGAACTTAAAAGCCAGAATTGCCGCCAAGCCTTTAACGGACGTTTACCGCGCCGGCGTCGGAGACATTTTAGACATCCGCCTGCTCAATTCGCCCGGCAAAGATTCGACTCTTTTTACAGTCCTGGACGGCGGTTTAATTGATTATCCGCTCGCCGGAGAGCCAATCGCAGTATCGGGTTTGACGACCGAAGAGATTGCCGAATTATTGAGCGAAAAAATAAAGCTTTACGACGCGCCGGAATTGGCGGTCGGCGTCAGAGATTATGCAAGCCACAAAGTCGTCGTCAGCGGCGCGGTCGAAAAACCCGGCGTCAAAATAATCAGACGAGAAGCGGTTCCGCTGTTTACAGTTTTAGCCGAGGCGGTGCAGATTCCGACAGCGACGCGCGCGGCGATCATTCGTGCAAACAAAGAAACAGTGACAGTCAATCTAAAAGATTTGAACGGCGAAATTCTGGTTTACGATGGTGATTTAATCAAAATTCTGAACGAAAATCCGGTTGAGGCAAGCGCCAAACAATTTTACTTTATTGCCGGTCTGGTCGCTTCACCGGGACAAAAAGAATTTCATCCCGGTTTGACAGTTACGCAGGCGATACTGGCTGCGGGCGGAACCATCAAAGCCGACAAAGCAGTCATCCTGCGGCAAAATGAAAAAGGATTTTTAGTTTCCACGGAAGTTGATTTAAAGCTCGTCAAAAACGGCAGAATGCAAGACATCAGAATCGAAAACGGCGACCGAATCGAGATAAAATAACAGTTATCAGTTATCAGTCATCATTTATTCGACTTGGTTTGACGGTAGCTGTGTTGAACATTGATTTGCTATAATAAAACCGATCCTTGAACGGAGCGGATTCCGGTCGCTGCCGGTAAAAACATTTACCGGGAGAGGAAAGTCCGAACACTAAAGGGCGGCGAGCCAGCTAACGGCTGGGCGTTTTTGTCTCCAAAAGGGCGAAAGCGACGACAAGTGCAACAGAGAACAATCCAGCCGATGGATTAAGGAGTTTCACGAATGCGAAAGCGTAATCTCCGCCATCGGTAATGGGTGAAACGGTGCGGGGAAGACTGTCGTGAACTCAAGTTTTCCCAAAGGTAAGAGCGCACCAGCGCGTTTGGCAACAAGCGCGGCTAGGCAAACTCCTCGCAGTGCAAGACCGAATAGAGAAGCGTTATGTAGGGCTGCCCGTCCGAATTCTGGCTGTCTTTACGGCAATCAGAGCGCTTCCGGGTAGGTCGCTCGAATCGTTTGGCGACAAACGAGCTAGATGAATGACCGGCAATCTTTCGTCGAAAGGCGAGATATTGAACAGAATTCGGCTTACGAATCCGCTCCGGCAAGGATCAATCGTTTTTTCTATTTTTTTGGAGGAGAGTTTCTAATCGTAATGGCAAATCGCAAAGGCGTTTTTATAGGCGCATATGTTCCCCTCGAATTAAAAGAATCGCTGCAAAGAAGAGCCGCCGGCGAACACCGCACTCTTTCACAGGAAATTACCAGAATTTTAACCGAAGCCGTTCACGGCAAAGGCTTGCCCGCCGGGAGCATTGACCGTCGGCAAAACAACAGCGCCCCGCGCAGACGGGCGTCCGATCCGCTTCCGCGCCGACGCGCAGGCGATCTGGCTTACGTCGAACCGGACGAATCGAAAAAGTAAAAAATCCTTTCAACGGCAGAGTATCTCGAACGAGTGAAAATCGGTGTTTTAATTTACGGTTTTTTCGGTCTTTTAATCGGTCTCGTCATCGGTTTCTGGATCGCGAATGCCGTCAATCGCAATCTTTCGCCGCCGTTCGTAAATCAAAATCCAATTTCTCTTCAACAAACCGAGGCACCGGAAAACAGCGGCGAAAAACTGAGTGCGGAAGAAATAAAGGCGGCGTTTGCCGCTGCCGAAAACAGAAAAGAAGATGCGGTTTTTCAGAAAAATCTCGGTTTGGCTTTGTCTCGTTATGCGAAGGTGCAAAGCGATTCGAGTTTTTTGCCCGAGCTGATAACGCTGTTGGAGCGGGCAAACCGGCTTTCAAACGAAAAAGATACCGATATTTTGACGGCTCTCGGTGATGTTTATTTTATCCAAGCGCAGGAAAAATCCGAGGCATATCTTTATGAAAAAGCGAGGAATCTTTATCAAAGCGCCATCAGGTTAAGTCCCGACAACGCAGATATAAAAACTGCGTACGCTTCCACTTTCCTTTTTTCAAAACCTGCTAAACCCGAAGCGGCAATTACCGAATTAAATTCAATATTAAACCAAAATCCGAACAACGAAGACGCCTTACAATTGTTAATTTTGGCTTTGATTCAGAGCAACAAAATCGAAATTGCCGAGCAAAAATTGTACGAATTAAAAAAAATCAATTCAAACAACCCCGCAATTCCAGATTTGGAAGCGCAATTAACTCAAAATAAAATAAATCTTAATCGTTAATAAATTGATAAAAACCGCAAATGCAATGTCTAATTGCATTTGTTTGGCACAAAATCGCCGAATGAAGGAATCCGATAATTAATTTCGAGATTGGGTCTGATAACAAAGGTTTTATTGATGAGCAAATTTTCTTGCGCTTGGTTTCGGTCTCTCGCTAAAAATTCTTCGCTTTTTCTTTAAAAATTTAATTTGCCGGGATAAAATTCGAGACATACCAATTGATTAGGGCATTTCCGAAAAAGAGCGCAACGATTGAACCGATGCCGAGAAAAATTCCGAAAGGAATCTGGGTTTGCAAATCGCGCTCGCGGCGTGAATAAATGAATAAAATGCCGGAAATTGCGCCGGTAAATGCCGCCAGAAAAAGCGTCAAAAGCGTCAGACGCCAACCTAGAAAAGCTCCCACCCAGAGCATCATTTTGACATCGCCCAGTCCCATCGCATCAACGCCGCGCAGGCGTTTCCAAAGCCATCCGAGCAGCCATAAAAAACCGCCTCCCGCCGCAGCGCCCAGAAGCGCTCCCAAAACCGAAGATACCGCGAGCGGAATTTGCAGGTTCGAGAGCGGAGCATACTGCAAATCGTCAAAAACGGCTGCGCCGGTTATCAGAGGCAGCCCGATTCTGGCGGCGAATGCGATAAAAATTCCCGGATAATTAATCGCGTCGGGCAGAATCATATGTTCCGAGTCAATAAAAATGAGAGCGACAATGGCGGCGACAAACGTCAATTCAAGCGGCAAAAGCAAGCTCAAGCCGGCATGTCTGAAACAGAAAACGAAGAGCAGCGCAGTCAGCAATTCAACAAGCGGATAGCGAAAAGAAATAGAAAGACGGCAGTTGCGGCAGCGACCGCGCAGCACGAGCCAGCTCAAAATCGGAATGTTATCGTAAGGCTTTATCGGCGTTTGACAGGAAGGGCAAGCCGAATTTGGAAAAACGATTGATTCCTCGCGCGGCAGACGATGAATCAAAACGTTAAGAAAACTGCCGATCACGGCGCCGAAGATGAAAAAGAGAAGATCGAAAAAGAAAGCAGGGAAGTCCATCGGATTTAAATTCTGAGCATCAATTAACATTGTACAAAAGAAGTCGGAAACGGAATTTGGCAGGTATCGAAGCAGCCGGTAAAAACAATCAGCGCCTTTGAAGCGGCGCTGAAAACATCTTACACGGTTTTGGCAAAACAAAAAAGATGCAGTTTAAAAATGCTCTTAAAAGAGACTTCTTTATAAAGTATGCCAGAAGCCGTATTTGCGTAATTTCCGATAGCGAAGCTGCATTCTTTGATTTTCGGGCATCGAAACGAGCAGATTTATTTCTTTGAGCAGAGCATTTTTAAAATCAATCGTAAATTGATTTTCGCGGTCGCCCAGCAAATTATAATCCCAGTGCTTTGGTTCGGGAATAATTTCATCAATCACGCCGAGCGCCTGCAAATCCGTCGCGGTCAGTTTTAACTTTTCGGCGGCAAGATCGGCGCGAGCGGCATCTTTCCACAAAATAGCCGCGCAGCCCTCGGGTGAAATCACCGAATAAATCGAGTTTTGCATCATCAACACCCGGTCGGCAACTCCGATTGCCAGAGCGCCGCCCGAACCGCCCTCGCCGATCACGACTGCCACGATGGGGCAGCGCAATTCAGCCATTTCCTTTAAATTAAAAGCGATGGCTTCCGCTTGTCCGCGTTCCTCGGCGTCAATTCCGGGATAAGCGCCGGGAGTATCTATAAAAGTGATTACCGGGCGGTTAAACTTGTTTGCCAGCTGCATCAATCGCAAAGCTTTTCGGTAACCTTCCGGTTTCGGCATCCCGAAATTTCTGCGATGTCTCTGTTTGGTATCGCGTCCTTTTTGGTGTCCGGCGACCAGAATTTCAAAGTCTCCAAGGCGAGCCAGACCGCAAACCAGAGCCGGGTCCTCTGCGTAACGCCGGTCGCCGTGCAGCTCCAGAAAATCGTCAAAAACGTTTTCAAAAATATCGAGCGAATAAGGACGAGCCGGATGGCGCGCGATCTGTACGCATTCAAAAGCGGTTTTTTTTGCGTTCGTTTTTTCCAGCACTGTTTCCTCCGAAAAATATTTTGATTACTTGCGGATTTGCCATTCAACCACGCAGCCGAGCAGTTCCAGTTCTTTGGCTAAATTATAATTTCCCTGTATTCGCAGAGAGCCGTGGACGCCGAGGCGTACGCGGTAACAATTGTTTTTGTGCATCGGCATTTCAAAAAACACTTCGCATTTTCCACGATTGCGGTTTAGCAAGGCAAGCAGGCTTTCGTAAAAGTTAATATTTTTTTCCGCAGCGGGCGGCAGATTGACGATAAGGGAATCGGCGCGCGCCGGCAGGGCTTCTTCAAATTTGTAAATTTCTTCGACAATAAACGAAAAATTCGTTTCGTTTTCACTTTCCAGATGTCCGGCGGCAAAGATTATTTCGTCGTTTGTGAGAAGCTGCGAATATCTCTCGAATGCTTCGGACCAAGCCAGGCATTTAATCGAACCGGTATAATCTTCCAATTTAAAAATGGAAAAACGGTTTCCTTTTTTGCTTAAGCGGACTTGCGTATCGCTGATGATTCCGGCGATCCAGAGTTTTTGCTCGGAGTCGGATGAAGCGTTTTGCGTCAGACTTAAGATGCTTTGCGCTTCAAGCTGTTTAAGCAGTTCGTCGTGCTTGCTTAAAGGGTGGTTGCTTAAGTAGAAGCCAAGCGTTTCTTTTTCCGCCGTCCAGATTTCTTTGTCCGTTAAAACGGGAAAATCCTTGATTTTAATTTCACTGACATCCTGATTTGTGGCTCCGAAAAGAGCGTTTTGACCTTTTTCCTTTGAGTTGCGCTCCTTTTGTGCGACCGATATTGAAGTTTCAATCTCGGCAATTAGTTTCGAGCGCCAATGATTTGTCGTAATCGAATCGTCTTTGAGAGAGTCGAAGGCGCCGGAGTAAATCAGGCTGTGCAAGCTGCGGCGATTTACCGAGCTTGAGGCTCTCGTAATAAAATCTAAAAATGATGAAAACGGTTTTTCCCGCCTGGCATTGATAATTTCTTGAATCGCCGCTTCTCCGATTCCTTTGATCGCGCTCAAGCCAAATCGAATCGCATTGTTGACGGGCGTAAAACCGGAATTGCTTTCGTTGATGTCGGGCGGCAAAAGCTCTATTGCGGCGGTTTTCAATTCGGCAATATATTTTTGTATTTTTGCGGTGTCCTGTGCTTCGTGCGAGAGAACCGCTGCGTAGAAATGCGATGGGTAATGGGCTTTTAAATATGCGGTTTGGAAAGCCAGGTAGGCATAGGCGACGCTGTGGCTTTTGTTAAAGCCGTAATCGGCAAACTGCGCCATCAGAGAGAAGATTTGTTCCGCTTTTTCCCGTTTGATATTGCGTTCGGTTGCGCCGTTGACAAATTTTTCCTGATGCTTTGCCATCTCTTCGCGTTTCTTTTTGCCCATTGCGCGGCGCATCATATCGGCTTCGCCAAGCGAATAGCCCGCCAGATTTTGGGCGAGCTGCATAATTTGCTCCTGATAAACGATAATTCCGTGCGTGTTATTTAAAATCTCTTTCATCTGCGGAACGAGATAGCGAACTTGTTTTTGACCGCGATGCCGGCTGATAAAATCGTCAACCATTCCGCCATCGAGAGGACCGGGGCGATAGAGCGCATTGAGAGCGGCAAGGTCTTCAATTCCTTTCGGTTTTAAACGGCGGCAGATTTCCTGCATTCCGGGCGATTCAAATTGAAAAATGGCTTCGGTTCTGCCGTCTGCAAAAATCTTCATTGTTTCTTCATCGCTTAAGGGCGTTTGCGTCCAATCAATTTGCTTATTAATGGATTGCTTTATGCTGATTAAGCAGTCGTTTATTACGGTTAAGGTGGTTAAGGCAAGGAAATCCATCTTAAGCATTCCGGTTTTTTCCAGATCGGACATCGCAAATTGTGTGGTCAGCTCGTCTTTAGCCGACAGGGCAACCGGAATCAGCTCGTCAAGCGGTTTGGGAGAAATGACCACGCCGGCTGCGTGAACCGAAGTATGTCTGGCACAGCCTTCGAGGCGGCGTGCCAGATCAATCACCTCTTTTATCTGTGGATTTGTTTCTACGGCGGTTTTTAGTTCTTCGACTTGTTCGAGAGCTTGTGTGATGCTGACATTTCTTCCCCTGACCGGTGGCGGGATCAGTTTGGCGATTTTCTCGACCTCTGAATAAGGCATGTTCAAAGCTCTGCCGACATCCTTAATAACGGCTTTGGAAGCCATAGTTCCAAAGGTGACGATTTGGCAGACCGAATTTCTCCCGTATTGATTGACCACGTGCTTGATAACGCGCTCGCGCCCGCGAATACAAAAATCAATATCAATATCAGGCATTGTGACGCGCTCCGGGTTGAGAAAACGCTCGAAAAGCAAATCGTATTGAATCGGATCGACGTCCGTTATTTCCAGACAATACGCGACCAGAGAGCCAGCCGCTGAGCCGCGCCCGGGACCGACGGGAATATCGTTTTCTTTGGCGAAGCGAACGAAGTCCCAAACGATCAGAAAATATCCTGGAAAGCCCATGCGTCTGATAATGCCGGTTTCAATAATGATTCTGTTTTTGTATTCTTCAATCGAGTATTTTAAATTCCCGGCGTTTTGCAAAGGCTCCCAAACCGATTGCTGACGTTTTTTAAAACCGTCCCACACTACTTTTTCAAAATATTCATCGGCTGTTTCACAGTTTGAATCGAGAGGTATCGGATAGAGCGGCAGATTAAAAGAATCTTCGCTGCTCGGCAGAGCAAAATTGCAGCGCTCGGAAATTTCAATTGTTTTTGATAAGCTATCGGGCAGTTCCGTACCGAAAAGACGCCACATTTCCTCTGCAGATTTGAGATAAAATTGTTCGGAACCGAGTCTCGGACGCGACTCGTCTTGAATTGTTTTGGCAGCACCGATGCAGAGCATCATTTCATGAGCTTTGGCGTCATCTGCTGAGAGGTAATAAACATCATTGGTTGCCACTAAATCCAAATCCAGCTTTTTTGATAGTTGAACGAGAGGCTGGCGAATCGCTTTTTCTTCGGGGAGGTTGTGGTCTTGAATTTCCAAAAAGAGATTGTTTTGACCGAATACATCTTTAAGTTTGGCTGCGTAATTGTATGCATCTTCAAAACGATTTTGTTTTAAAAAATGATTGACCAATCCATCCCGACCGGATGTCAGACAAATGATCCCGGTACTATATGTCGTGAGCAAATCGAAATCTATTCTCGGTTTGTGATGCAATCCTTGGGTGAAAGCTTTCGACGACAAACTGACGAGATTAAAATAGCCGGTCAGATTTTCCGCCAATAATACAAGAGTGTAATAAGGCAGCTCGCCCGATTTGAGAGCGGCACTTTTGTCAAATCTGGAACCGAGCGTCAGATAAGCCTCGAAACCGATGATCGGCTGAATGCCGTTTTTCTTCATGTTATAGTAAAACGACAGCGCGCCGTACAAATTGCCGCAATCGGTCATCGCACAGGCTTTCATTTCCAACTCGTTGAGGCGGCGAGCAAGCGCTGGAATTTGATTTGCGCTTTTCAGAATGCTGTAATCTGTATGAACGTGCAGATGGACAAAATCTTTTGAAGGCATTTGATAAATTTTTGGAATTAATATTTGTTTATTGAGAAAAAGTTATGAATTACTCACGCGACCGTGAAAAAAAACAGCCCCGGCGTAAGAAAGTGTACATAGAGACGCACGGATGTCAAATGAACGTTTCCGATTCTGAAAGAGTAGCAACCAGACTGGAACAAACAGGGTATCAGGTAGTTGCGTCCGATAACGAGGCTGAAATTGTCCTCATCAATACTTGTTCGGTTCGCGAGCGCGCAGAACAAAAACTTTTCAACCGGGTAGGGGAATTATCGGACAAAAAAAGACGACTTGAGAAGCCATTAATTGGCGTATTAGGCTGTGTCGCCCAGCTTGAAGGGGAAAACCTGTTTTCTAGAACATCAAATATAGACTTTGTTTTAGGAACGCGAGCGGTTGGAAGAATCGGAGAAATGCTTGATGGAATTAATTTAAAAGATGAAAAAAACGTTGATTTGGGCGAGAGGGAAGGCAACTATGATTGGACGGTCGCAGATCAATACAGAAGCTCGGATTATGTGGCTTTTGTGCCGATTATCGAAGGTTGTAACAAATTCTGCACATATTGTATTGTGCCTTTTTCCCGTGGACGCGAACAAAGTCTGCCGCCAACACAGATCCTGGATCAGTTGAGAGGATTAAAAGAATCCGGGGTTAAAGAAGTCCATTTAATCGGTCAAAACGTGAACAGCTATCGTCCGAAGACCGACGCCGGATTGGAAGGATTTAAAGGCGCGACGCCTTTTTCGCGTCTTTTGCGAGCGGCGGCTGAAACCGGAATCGAACGAATCAAATTTACAACTTCTTTTCCGAGAGATTTTCACCCGGATATTGTCTCGGCGATTAACGAATGCGAAAATCTTTGCAATTGGGTGCATTTGCCCGTTCAATCGGGCAGCGACCGCATTCTTCGGGCGATGCGGCGCGGTCATACATCGGCTGATTATTTGAAAAAAGTAGAAGCAATTCAAAACTCCTCGCGTCGAATCTCGTTGACTACTGATATAATTGTCGGGTTTCCCGGGGAGACGGATGTTGATTTTAGAGAGACGGTTGAGTTATACGAAAAATGCCGGTTTGACAGCGCTTATCTTTTCAAATATTCGCCGAGACCCGGCACGCCTTCCGCGCGCCTTGACGATTCCGTTTCGGCTCAAATCAAGCGAGAGCGTTTTTTAGTCTTGGAATCGGCGCAAAAGCGAATACAGGAAGAGAAGTTAAAAGAATACATCGGAAAAACGGTTAAGGTTTTGGCTGAGTGTTTTAGCGCGAAGTCTCAAAACGATCTGAGCGGGCATACGACTTGCCACAAAGTGGTAAATTTTGAGGCGGATGAAATAAAGCTCGGGCAAATCATTGAGGTTTTTATAACCGATGCAAAAGTCAACTCTTTGCGCGGACGTATTGCGGTTTGACGATTGGATTTATACTGTCTTGTTTTTGTATTATTTGTTCGAGGTTGCGGATGGAAAATGATATTGAAGTAAAAGTCGGCGCATTAATTATGGAGCCTCATAGCGGCACCCCGATTGTTGTCTTGCGTGGAGTTTCCGATGAAACCGTCATTCCTATCTGGGTTGGGACATTCGAAGCGAACGCAATCGCCCTGGAAATTGAAAAAACAGTTCCTCAACGCCCTATGACTCACGATTTGCTCAGAAATATAATTACTCAAATGGGGGCTGTGGTTGAAAGGGTCATTATCACCGAGTTGCGGAACGATACTTTTTTTGCTTTGATTGAAATGCGTCAACAGGATGGAAGTCTGACGGCGATTGATGCCAGACCCTCCGATGCCATCGCTCTGGCGCTTCGTTTTAGCTGCGGAATTTGGGTTAAACCCGAAGTCGTTCGACTGGCGGGATCAAATCTAGTTTCCAGCGACGAAGAGAGCGAAGAAGTAGCGGGCGAAGAATGGCCTGATTTGATCAGCGAATAAGCGTCTATCTCGATTAGAATTACAAGAAGCTGATGATTATAGCAATTGCCAATCAAAAAGGCGGAGTTGGGAAAACTACGACAGCCATTAATCTGTCAGCCGCGTGCGCCCTTAAAGGGAAGAGAGTTTTGTTATGTGATTTAGACCCGCAAAGTAATAGCTCCATTTCTTTTTTAAATGTTGAATCCGTCTCGAATTCAACATATGACCTTTTGATTGATAATAAGGGTGATTGGAGAGAGTCCCTATATCGGACCGGAGTTGAAAATCTCGATATTATTCCGGCTAAAATTAATTTGGCTAAACTCGAATCAAAACTGGTCGGTGATTTTGACGCTATTTTTAGATTTAAAGACCGGCTTGAGCAAATAAAAAAAGAGTATGATTTGATAATTTTGGACACGCCTCCGACGCTGGGTCTGATAACCATTAACGCTTTGGTCGCCGCGACTCATATTTTGATACCCATCCAAGCGTCATATTTTGCTCTGGAGGGAACCGACGATCTGCTGGAAACCATCGAAAAAGTGCGAGCGAGACCAAATCCTAATTTAAAACTACTAGGCGTGCTGGTTACCTTACATGACAGAAGAACAACGCTTTCCAGAGAAGTGCAAAATCATATTCGTCAGGTCTTCGGGAGCAGCACTTTCGAGACTGTGATTACGAGGAGCGTCCGGCTCGAAGAATCTCCGGCACATAAAGAAACAATCTTTACGTATGCGCCGAATTCATCCGGAGCAATCGAATATCAGAATCTATGCGAGGAGGTCTTTGCTCGTGTCTAAAAAAGGCTTACCGTTAGGATTGAAAATGCGTCACGACTCGCATTACGTAGACGAATTAACGAAATCCCATCAGTTTATCGGACGCATTATTCCAATTGCGAAAATTGAGCCGAACCCCGAACAGCCAAGAGTTGAAATGGGAGATTTAAGCGAGCTGGTCGCTTCGATAAAGGAGAAGGGCGTGCTCGAACCGCTTCTGGTGAAACCGCTGACGAGTTCCGAGAAATGGCTGATTATTGCAGGAGAGCGCCGCTGGAGAGCATCTCAGATAGCCGGTTTAACTGAGGTGCCGTGTATAGAGCTGAATGTCAGCGATCAGGAAATTGCCGAAATCGCCCTAATCGAAAATCTACAGCGTAAAGATTTAACCGTTTGGGAAGAAGCCGATGCATATCAATCGCTATGCGAGCGTTTTAGATATACGCACGAGGATTTGGCGAAAAAGCTCAGCAAAAGCCGCTCTTCGGTTACAGAGACGCTAACCATCGCGTCAATACCGCCGGCAGTCAGGCAAAAGTGCTTAGACGCGGGTGTTTCGTCGAAAGCCGCGATTCTAAAGATTGCCAGGAAATTTGACGAAGACGAGATGTTCGAGGAAATTAATAGTAACTTCGGGCAAAAACAGAATTCTAATAACGACGGCTCTCAAACGGGAAAATTCGTCACGCCGCGGTTAACAAAAGCTGACTCGGAATCGCTTGAGTTTTTGAACGTCAGAAAGAATATAAATTTTCCTTTGCGTGTTTTTAAGTTTAATGACAATAACCATAGCTTTAAACTGGAAATCAAGTTTAAAAAACCGGCGAATATAAACGATTTAAAAGGTGCAATTAAAAAGGCTTTGGAAGATTTGGATAATATTGAAGAGCAAAACGATCCGGTGTGACATAATCTTTATTATCAGACGCAACGCTCTATTCTTCAATAACCTATTCTTAGCTTAAAATTCCCTGTTGAAACATTAAAAGTAAATTTGACTATAAACCACAAAATTTGACTATAAATTACAAAAGCGGAATTCTGAACGTTGAGCAGGTTTCCTTTGATTCAATTGATTCAACGCTTTCAAAATTCCGCTTTTCAGACAAGTAAATTATGCAACCAGCAGTTTCCAATTATGATATTAGAGATATAAATCTGGCGCCGATGGGAAAGCAGCGCATCGAATGGGCTGACCGCGAAATGCCGGTCTTACGACTCATTCGAGATAGATTCGCAACCGAAAAACCCTTGCAAGGCTACAAGATCGTCGCCTGCGCACACATCACGACAGAAACCGCTAATTTAGCGCGTACACTTCAAGCGGGCGGCGCGGACTGCATCCTTATTGCTTCCAATCCGCTTTCAACGCAGGACGATGTGGCTGCCGCCCTGGTAGCCGAATACGGAATTCCGGTTTTTGCCATTAAGGGCGAATCCACCGAAACTTACAACCGCCACGTTCGAATCGCTCTCGATACCGAACCGGATTTGATTATTGACGACGGCTCCGACGTAGTAGCTACGCTTTTAAAAGAACGACAGCATCAGATTTCCAACATCGTCGGCTCGACCGAAGAAACCACTACCGGAATTGTTCGACTTGAAGCGATGCAAAAAGCAGGCGTGCTTCCCTTTCCAGCGATGGCTGTTAATAATGCGCAAACCAAACATTTCTTCGACAATCGTTACGGCACCGGGCAATCAACAATAGATGGCGTAATCCGTGCGACAAACATTTTGCTGGCTGGCAAAAACCTGGTCGTTTTGGGTTACGGCTGGTGCGGAAAAGGCGTCGCAATGCGCGCCAGAGGCTTGGGCGCCAATGTTTTAGTCACCGAAATTGATCCGATCAAAGCGGTTGAAGCCGTAATGGACGGTTTTCGCGTGATGCCAATGAACGAAGCCGCAGCGGTCGGAGACATTTTTATTACCGTTACCGGAAACCGGGACGTGATTGACCGCAAACATTTCCCTTTGATGAAAGACGGGGCGATTGTCTGCAACAGCGGACACTTTGATTTAGAAATAAACCTATCTGCGCTCGCCGAAATGAGCGCAAGCGAGCCGCTCACCGTCCGCCCGTTTGTTCAGGAGTACAGGCTTTCCGATTCCGGCAAGCGGATCATTGTTCTCGGCGAAGGCAGATTAATTAACCTAGCCGCCGCCGAAGGTCATCCGGCGAGCGTGATGGATATGAGCTTCGCCAATCAAGCGCTATCGGCTGAATATCTGGTTGTTAACAAAGGCAAGCTGTCCCCCGGTGTTCACACTCTCCCGGCAGAAGTAGACACCGAAATTGCCGGTCTTAAATTAATGGCAATGGGAATTTCGATTGATACGCTCACCCCGGAGCAGATCGAATACATGACCAGTTGGGAAACAGGTACTTAAACACAACAAGCAAAAAAACGAAAACTGAAAAGGCGGCTTATTTTTCAGCCGCCTTTTTCTATTTGACAATCGCTGAAAACAAAGACGTTATCGGACGCAATAATCTTTTGTCAGCTCGGAGTTTTTGCCAGAAAATACCCGCCGATGCTTGTTAATATTAATATCGGTGCCCAGACAGCTATATAATCGGTCAAAAAACCCGAATATCCGAGTTGTTCAAAAAAAGCTGATAAAGCCATAAACCCCAGCCAGATTCCGAAAACATTAACCAGCGAAAGATTGGCTTTCCCGCCGTTCCCTCTCCTTCCGAAAGTCACCGCAAAAGGCGCGCTGAACAAAACAATGATAAATGGTAAAACAATCGCCGTGAAATGCTTTTGCAAAGCAACTCTCAAACGCCGTTTCTCACTGACGGAATCAGCCGTTTTCAAGCGCTCTTTCAAATCGCTCAACGACGCATAAAAAAATTTTGAACCGCTCAAGCTCAACTCGCCGACACCTTCTTCCACTGCTTCGGTTTGTACCTCATCTTTATTTTCAACCTCGACCAAATTATTCTCCCACTTAACTTGCTGTGTTTTGTTCAATTGAATATTGCCGTTCGCCCAGCTTCCCTGATCGGAGCGCACCAAACGCTGTAAATGAAAACCGCAGTCTCCGAAATCATAAATCTCGACTTCCCTGAGCTTTGCGGTCTGATTCGTTTGGTTATTTTTATCGGTCACGAACGAATATATTTTCTCGGGCGCTGCAAACCAAAATCTTCCCTCCTGCGAAACAGTCGCCGCTCCGCCTTTTAACTGCGCTCGCAAAATGTCCTGCCGCTTATTTGTCTGCGGCAGGACATTTTCCTGCAGCGTCCAAGCCCCCCAACCGATTAATCCGCTTATGAAAAAAGCCGGAATCAACAAACGAAACACGTTTTGACCCGCGGCGCTCCAGGCAATAACTTCGCTTCTCTTGGCTCTGATTCCGTAGGCAAACAAAACCGCCAAAAGGAGCGCCGAAGGCGCGACCTGAAAAACGACAATCGGCGAGATATAAAGCAGATATTTGCCTAAAATCTGAAAACCCGAAGGAGCTGCGGCGGCAAAACGCCACAACTCAAAAGATGTAAAAATCAAATAAAGAAATAACAGTCCCCCTGTTGCGAAAGCGAAATATTTCAATAAATCAACAATCATATCCCGGTTCAAAAGCCCCGAAATGGCAAACCGCAAACTCATATTTGGCTTGTTTTTGAAGCCGCCGGTATTTAGCCGCGAAAACAATCTCGGGAAAAACAGCAAGCCGGTCGCCCTATAACCGAGAAAGGCAAAACGACTCTTCCCAAAGCCTTTTGAAAGCAGCCGTAACGAAAACAAAAAAGCCAGAGACGGCGCTGTCCAGCTTCCCAGAAAAACCGGAACGCTCCCGGTCCTGGACATCTGCTCGAAGAAAAGCGAGATCAGGTAATAACAAACCAGCACCAGCAACGCCAGAATTCCATTAAACCCGCGCCCTCCACGCGCGTATCGCAAACTTAAAGCGACACCCAAAAAAGCAAAGACCAGCGGCGCACCCGCCAAAGAAACGCGGCGATGCCATAAAACTTCGGCGTCGCGTTTTTCTTTACCGTTTTTTTGCCCCGCAAAAGCAGCCAGTTCATTTAGTCCCATTTCTTCGGGCGCGCGCTCCGCTTTCTGAAGCTTATCCAAAAGCTGCCGCCGTCCCATCTCCAACGCCACACGCAGAGTGTTCACACGCTCCAGAGCAATCTGTTTGCCGCCGCCCAAAGTTGTGACGACCGCATCCTGCAAAACAAGCTCCGATTGCTCGCCCGCCGAATCAATCTTTCCGCTTTTGGCGGTGATTAAACGAACCTGCCCGTTTTTTTCGCGGGCGTGAATAAAGACGCGCTCCCAAACGCCTTTTTCGCGGTTTCCTTCCCGCGTGTAAATTACGTATTTGGGAATTTCATTGTTAAAAACGCCGGGTTCGAGCGGCGATTCGAGCTTTGCCAGAGCCGCCTTGACGCCCACCTGGCGAACGAGCTGCGCGGATTTCGGAACGCCCTCGAAATTGATATAAAGAGTTAAAATCGTCAGCAAGAATCCGAGCAGAAGAGCGGGCGTGAGGATTTTAAAATTCGAGACACCGGCGGCGCGCAGGGCGATCAATTCGCTCTCGCCCTGCATTTGCCCGAGTCCGATCATTACTCCCGTAAAAAGAGCCATCGGGCTGGTAAAAGCCAAAATGTTCGGCAGAAGAGCGACGAGCAGCTCCGAAATCAGGCTCGAAGGTATTTGAGCGCCGAATAAAACATCAGAGAAACGGCTGGCTTGCTGGAGCAGCAAAATTGCGGTCAGCAAAAACCAGGCGAGGAAAAAATACGGAACAATTGTTCGCCAAACGTACTTTTCGATTACGGCTGTCCCGATTCCCAATTCTTTTCGCTCCAATATTCGATTTCGCGTAGTAAAACCTGTTTGATTAATTTACGCGTAATTGCCGACAGCGGCGACAAAAATTCACGCTCAAAAGCGAATTGAGCGATAAACTCCGGCGGTGATGATCTGCGTGCCGCGCGCAGCAGAAGGGCTTTGTCAGGCGTTAAAACGATTCCGCGCACGCCTGCGGCGCACAAATCGCATAAAAATCGGTTTTCCGAAGACCAAACAATTCCCTCGTTTGCCCCGATTCGGCGTCTGCATTCTCCGCAGACAGTGCTGGCGGGCAGATAGCCCGTAAGCCGCAGAATCCACAATTCAAAATACAAAACACCTGCGGCGACTTTATTTTTATCGTCTGCGGCTTCCGCGACGGCTTTAAAACAAGCGCGAGCCATTCGATAAAGATTTTCGTTCGGTTCGTGCGGCGGCGAAAACTCCGCCAATAATTCTCCGAAATATGCCAGAGCCGCAACCAAATTAACGTTTTTGGCGAGATGAAAATAGGATTGTTTTAATTCAATGCTTCGTAAAATCCCTAGCTCGGCATCTTCACGCCGATAAAAAGCGATTTCGCCGACGCTGAACGGCTCGATGCTGCCGCTAAATCGGCTTTTGATTTTGCGTGCGCCCTTCACCACCAGCTTGATCATCCCATAATCCGGGGTTAAACAAGCAACAATCTTATCCGCTTCCGAAAGCGGGTAGCTTCTTAAAAATAAACATTCCGTTTGATGAATCTTCACTGCGAAAAATAATAAAAATCGGGAACAATATTCACCGATGAGGCTCTGAATTCAGTATTGAGCCGAGTTCTTAATTGTTTGGCAGAAAATAGAAAATCCAAGCCAAAATTAAGCCGATGCCGACAAACTCACAAAAAACTTTTGTCGCGTATAAGATTCTGGATTTAATGCCGCCGTTTGCCACCGCCCCAAAAACGGCGGCAACAAAAAAAGCGAAGGCGATAAAGAGCAAAAATTGAGTCATTCTTTTCTCCCCAGCGCGATGTCTGCAACATCCAAAATCGAAAGATAATTTAACAATCCGGCGGCGGCGAGAAACCTGACGCCATATTCAAAAGTCGGAGTCTTCAGAGCGTCTTGAATCTGCAGCAAAGTTGCGCCCCCGCCTAAAAGAAACTGAAAAAGAAAAAACGCTCCGTTTCCCAAAGTCGAAAAAAGATGAAAACGGTGCATCATAAGCCCCTGTTCGGCGCCGGTCTGAAACAAAAACGCGCCTTTTAGCGTCAAACCGACAATTAACATGGAAACGACCGCTCCGCAAATTAATATTCCCCGCCCCCAACGCTTTAACAATAGATGCCCCAAACCCGGAACGATCCAGGCGGCGGCACAATAAACAAATAATCTTGAATTCATCCGATCTCCCATTTAACTTTAACTGTCAGAGTTGAGACACAAAAACAAAAACCTTAAAAGAAAAACACTTAATTCGGCGTCCTAAAGAAACCACATTAACCAGGTAAGACCTTTAATACAACAAAATAGGTTCCCGCCGGTCAACATATGCTTGAATATCATTCTGCCAGGAAGCGGTTAGTTCTTCAATTGACCTTTTATTTTCAATCGCTCGCCTAACCTCGTCCGTTCCGCTGATTACGTCAAAAGGATTTTTATCGTAAACATATTCGTATGGAGGATTTTTCCATTTAAACTCTTCTCCGTAAAGCTCAACAATCGCTTTAACCATTTCCAGCCCTGCTCGCACCGGCTCAAACGTCTCTCTGTCTAAAACGTGAAGCTGAACTCCGCCACAGGTCTTGCCTGCGTGTTTTTGAAACGTCGGCTGAAATTCGGCGGCTCTGAAATAAACACCCGCCAACTTTAAAGAATTCAGTTTTGCGGCAAATTGCTGCGAATTGATATAAGGCGCTCCGACAAACTCAAACGGTCTTGTCGTTCCGCGCCCTTCCGAAACCTGCGTCCCTTCAAAAAACACCGTAGCGGGGAAAACCGCTGCGGTATCAACCGTCGGCATATTCGGAGACGGCAAAACCCATGGAGCATCGGTTTCATCAAGCCACAATTGCCGTTCCCAACCTCGCATCGGGACAATTTCAAGCTCGCATTCGATGTTAAAGTATTCCTTAAAGAACAATGCTAACTCGCCTATTGTCAATCCATGCCGCACAGGAATCGGATACATTCCGACGAATGAAGCCCAATTCGGGTCGAGAACGTTTCCTTCAATTGAGATGCCGTTAACCGGATTCGGGCGATCACAGACGATAACCTTTTTTCCAAGCCGACCGGCAACTTTCATACAATTCGCCATTGTATAAACGAACGTATAAATCCGGCACCCGACATCCTGTAAATCGCACACTAAAATATCAATGTTATCCAGCATCTCGCCGGTCGGCTCGCGCGTCTCCGAATAAAGCGAGTAAACCGGCAAATCGGTCGCCGAATCCATCGAATGTCCGGTTTCAATCATATTATCCTGAACATCGCCTCTGATTCCGTGCTGCGGTCCGAACAAAGAGGTCAAATTTATTTCCGCCTTTTGGTATAAAAGGTCTGCGGCATGATGAAAACTATGATTGACCGACGCTTGATTGCAAAGAAGCCCGACTCTGGCATTTTTTAAGAGCGGTAACTCGTCTTCCAAAAGACGCTCGATTCCCAATTGTATTTTTTTTCCTGATTTCATTTTACTAAACGTTTTTTCCGCGTTCTTTACCGGCTGCTGCGACGAATTTATCGAAGATTGATTTGGACATTTCATCGGACTGGAAACAAATTTCCGGATGCCATTGAACTCCCAAATTAAATCTTCCAGGGCGGGAATCTTCGATTGCCTCAATGATGCCGTCCGTTGCCGTTGCCGAGACGAAAAGGTTCTCGCCGATTTGAGAAACGGCTTGGTGGTGATGGCTGTTGACTAAAACTCTATTTTTTCGCTTCGAATCAAAGAGCAGACTGTTTTCCGCGATGGTAATCCAATGCGAAAGCCTTTCGCGCGGCTCGCCTTGCTGATGATTCAGAGAATTCGGTCTTTCTCTTTCAATATCCTGAATGATTCCGCCTCCGCGAAAAACATTTAATAACTGCATTCCGTAACAAATCCCGAGCACCGGAACGTTCATTTCTTCGGCGAGTTTTAATAAAATCAAATCATTTTCGTCCCGCAGCGGTGAAACTGCGCCCAAGCCGGGTTTCGGTTCTTCTCCATATCTGAGCGGGTCTATATCCCCGCCGCCGGGCAATAAAATTCCGTCAAGCAAATACAGGACATTTTTAAGATAATCTTTGTTAGGCAATAAACTTAAATGAACCGGGACGCCCCCGGCGCAATCAATCGCTTCGGCGTAATCGGAAGGCAGATGCAGATGCCGGTTGGAAATGCCGAAACGCATTGAAATACCGATCAGCGGCTTTTTATTTGTGGTATTTTTGTGATTCATAAAGGAACTTGGCTGAACGAAGTTTTAAATTCAACAATTGTGAATTACCATCAAATAAAGTTTAAGGCAATTTACCGAACCGCGCAAAGTCCAATGGAAATCAACTTATTATTAAAAGCGACCAAAGGCGTTAAGACATCGCTTAACCTTAATCGCTTAAAAACAAATGATTCTTTAAACAAAAAAACGCGATTTGGAAATCCAGGCTTCGCCTCCTTTTTGTGTCCCGTTTTAATTGTATTGACGCTCCTAATAAATTACGGATGCGGGAAACGTCGCCCGCCGCTTCCGCCCGCCGCTTCGCGCCCAGCTAATCAAACGGGTTTTACTGTTTCTCAGCAGGGAACAAGAATCGCTCTTTCGATTCCGCTCAAATATAGCAACGCCGGTTCGCGACCGCGGCAGATAGACGTTTTCAGACTAGCCGAGTCAACCAACTCGCCTTTGTTTTTGACCGAAGATGAATTTGCCTCGCGCAGCACACAGGTCGGTTCAATTCAATTATCCGACGTTCCGACGGAAACTGAAGCAGTCTTTTTTGACGTTATCACGCCCACCGCACAGACGAGGCGGTTGCGTTATGCGGTGCGTTTTGTCAATCGAGAAAATCAAAAATCGCCGTTTTCAAATTTTATATTTTTCGAGCCTGTCTCAAATCCCGCCAAACCGCCGCTGCTCGTCGAACCAATCGTCTCTCAAACATCAATCAATTTACGCTGGCAGGCGCCTTTGGAAAATGTTGACGACACAAAACCCGCCAATCTCCTTGGCTATAACATCTACCGTAAATCGAATAAAACCGAAAAACCGTCGCAACTTAACGCTTCCCTGCTCTCCTCATCCGATTTTGAAGATAAAAATTTTAAATTCGGTGAGGAATACCAATATTTTGTCAGGGCTGTTTCCGCCGGTGTCAACGGTCTTCAAGTCGAGAGCAGCGATTCAAACACAGCAAGAATCATCCCAAAAGACGTTTTTCCGCCACGCCCGCCCGAAGGTTTGACGATTGCCGCGGCACCGGGAAATCTATCAGTATTTTTTGCGGCGAACGCCGAACCGGATGTTATCGGTTACAATGTTTTTAGGACTACTACGGCTGAAATGTTGCCTGAGCGTTGGCAAAAACTGAACGACGCTCCTGCTTCGGCGACCAGCTATCAGGATACAAAAGTCGAATCTGGGCAAAGATATTATTATTACGTTGTGGCGGTTGATTCAGCCGGAAACCAGAGCCAGCCTTCTGAAATTGTTTCCGAATTGGTACCTTAAATTTATGAAAATATGTCGTTTTGTTTCCAAAAATTCAAAAAATCCGCAATTCGGCGTTCTGTCCGGTGAGCTGATTGAGCCGATTTCTGCGGGCGACGTTTTCGCCGGAAATTTTCAGGTTGGTGAGGCGATTGGTTTGTCAGATGCACGTCTTTTGCCGCCGGTCGCGCCTTCAAAAATTGTTTGCGTCGGTCGAAATTATGCCGAACATGCCCTAGAGCTTGGTAACGATGTTCCGAAAGAACCGCTTTTATTTCTCAAAGCCCCGTCTTCGCTCATTCTCGGCGGAGAGCCAATTATTATTCCGCCTCAATCACAGCAGGTTGAACATGAAGGCGAACTTGCAGTCGTTATCGGACGCATCGGCAAAAATCTCGGCGAAAATGAAAATCCGTTTGATTACATCTTCGGTTACGCTTGTTTGAATGATGTAACCGCCAGAGATTTACAGCGAAAAGACGTTCAATTCACCCGCGCCAAATCTTTCGACACATTTTGTCCGGTAGGTACTTTTGTGGAAACCGATTTAAATCCGTTGAATATCAATCTACAGGTGCGCGTCAACGGCTCTCTCAGACAAAGCGGCAACACAAATCAAATGGTGTTTCCC
>DASWLV010000022.1:0-44288 GCA_036400075.1 Pyrinomonadaceae bacterium | reverse complement strand
CGCTCAACGTCGGCGGCAGACCTTTTCTAGCCATTCCGATGTTTATTCCGATTACGTTTGAATGCATCGTTCTCGGAGCGGCGCTGACAGGGGTGGTCGGGATGTTTATTTTAAACGGTTTGCCGCAGCCGTATCATCCGGTTTTTAACGTGCCGCGATTTGCTCTGGCTTCGCGCGATAAGTTTTTTCTGGCAATCGAATCCAGCGATCCTAAATTCGACCACGAAGAAACAACCGGATTTTTACAAAACTTAAACGCGCGGGAGGTTTTTGATGTTACCGAAGATGAAGATTAAAAATGCCGCTTTTCTCGCGCTGCTCTTTGTCGCAGTTCTAGGCGCGGCGGGTTGCCGCTACGATATGCAGGACACGCCGCGCTACGAATATTACGAGCGCAGCGAATTTTTCGCCAACGAAATGGCATCGCGCCCGCTGATCGAAGGCACCGTTCCGCGCGGTTATCTGCGCGCCGATAAAGCTCTCTACACCGGCAAACGCGAAGGCGCCCCTGTTTCGCAGGAAACGATTTCTTCCGAAGGCGGCAGAAACGCGGCTACTCAAGGGCAAACACCGGAAAGAGCCGGAAATGCAACAAATCCGGCAACTCCGGCAAATATGACCAATACGAACGCCGCTGCCGGTTTTTCCGCTGATCTCGTCACCGAGTTTCCGCTGCCGGTAACAAAAGAATTGCTCGACCGCGGCGAAGAGCGTTACAGAGTTTTCTGCATCGTTTGTCACGGACCGAACGGCGAAGGAAACGGAATGGTCGTGCGTCGCGGCTACACGCGCCCGCCTTCGTATTACGAGGAAAGATTACGCGGCGCGCCGGTCGGACATTTTTACGATGTGATTACCAACGGATTTGGCAGAATGAACGGCTATGCGGCGCAGGTTCCGGTGCAGGATCGCTGGGCGATTGCCGCTTACATTCGCGCTTTGCAAGCGACGAATCCGAACATAGCGCCGGGCGCGGCACCGATGACCGCACCGACGGCTGCGCCGACACCGGGTTCCTCGCCGCAGCCTCATGCGAAAGTGAACGCAGAAAAAAACGGAGGCGAGAACTAAACGAAAATGGACGTAAACAACGGAAATTTTAATCCTCCGGTTCAGGATTTATCCCGCATTCAAACGCTCGCGCTCGGCGTCGGCGTGATCGGAATGATCGCTTTGATTGCCGGGGCTTTTCTGACCAATAACGTCGGATATGCACTGCGCTCATATCTGCTGGGCTACGTTTTCTGGGCTGGAATCGGCATCGGATGTGTCGGCATCTTACTTTTACAGCATTTGACGGGCGGTTCGTGGGGAGTCGTGATTCGCCGGATTTTGGAAGCCGGAGCGAAAACGTGGTGGTTTTTGCTGCTTCTTTTCCTGCCGATTCTCGCTTTTGCGCCGCGTCTTTACGAATGGGCGGCGTATCAGGCGGAAGGTCACGGCGGCGATAAAATTTTAGATCACAAAGCGCCGTATTTGAACGTTCCGTTTTTCGGGATTCGCGCTCTGGTTTATTTCGCCGTGTGGGGCGGAATTACATATTATTTGACGAATTTATCGCGCAAACAGGACGAAACCGGCGAATGGACGATCAGCGTTCAAATCAATCGCTTTTCAGGTCCGGCGATGATCGCTTATGTTCTGGCGGTTTCGTTTGCGGCGATTGATTGGTGTATGTCGCTCGATCCGCACTGGTATTCGACGATTTACGGATTGCTGTTTGTTATCGGCTGGGCGCTCTCGTGTATGGCGTTTGTTATTGCCGTTTCGTTTTGGCTCTCGCGCCGCGAACCTATGAATCACGTTTTCGGCGCGCCGCATTTTCACGATTTGGGCAAGCTGATGCTGGCGATGGTGATGGTTTGGACTTATTTTAATTTGTCCCAGTTAATCATTATTTATTCGGGAAATCTGCCGGAAGAAACGCCGTGGTATTTGCGCCGGATGTCGGGCGGCTGGGGCGTTGTCGGGCTGATTTTGATTTTATTTCAGTTCGCGTTTCCGTTTTTGCTGCTCCTTTCGCGCGATTTAAAGCGTCACGCGCGCTGGCTGGCAATGGTCGCAATTTTTGTTTTGGTGATGCGCGTGATTGATTTGTTTTATTTGATTGCGCCGAATCCGCTCCCCGGTCAGCACGAAGCCGGACACGCGGGCGAGCATTTTACGATTAGCTGGATGGATTTTGTCGCGCCGTTTGCGGTCGGCGGATTGTGGCTGTTTTTCTTTATCTGGAATCTTAAAAAACGCCCGCTGATGCCCGTGAACGATCCTTTTTTTGAAAACACAATCGCGCACGGCAGGGAACACCATTGACGGAAGGATGAAGGATGAAGGATGAAGGATGAACGATAAATCCTTTGGCTTCGCCGAATGAAACAATGGCTATCAAGAGAAGAAGAAACGAAGAAGATAAACCGGACGGAATGATTCTCGACGAAAACGAGAATCTGCGACACGACGCGGGCGAAGAGTTTAAAGACAGCTACGACCGCGCCGACGCTTACGAAAAAGATCGGCTTGAGCTGCGCGGAATTATTTTCTTTCTCGCGGGATTGGTGCTGCTGGTCGGCGTCACGTTCGTTTTGATGTACGCGCTGGAACAGGGAATGGAATCGCAGGCGGCGGAGGAAGATAGAAGAAATACATCGCCGATGGCAATGACCGAACAGGAAAAGGCTCAGGGACTAAATCTGCCGCCGGAACCGCGTCTGCAATCCGCGCCGGGTTTTAAAGTCGAAACCGAAACAGATGCCGAGCCTTTCAATTTGGAATTGCGCGAGCCGCAAGCCGAATATCGCCTCCTGCGTAGAAGCTGGGAAAAGACCTGGAAAGAAGGACGCAAAGACCCGAACACCGGAGCGGTGATTACTCTGCCGGTGGAGGAAGCGAAACAAAAAGTTTTGCAGGAAAATCAGATTAAAACCCGACCGCCTGAACAGGCTCAACAAGCATTGCAGGACACGGTACAAATTCCGTCTTATTCGAGTTCCGGCAGAACAAACTGGAAAAGAGAGCAATAAGACAAATTTCAAATTTGGGATTCCGGATTTGAAATAGAGAGAAGTAAAAAATGAAGTTTTTGGCGAAATTCAGAAATGTTGGTTTGGCGGCTGTCGCAGTATTATTGGCTGTCACCTCGGCGTTCGCGCAGGGAGGCTCACAGCATTACAATTCGCCGCTTTACAGCCCGCGCACTTATGATCCGACGGTTCAGCAAACGCAATCGAGCGGTTTGCCGGAACCTCTGCAAACGGTCGGAATCGAACAGCGTTTGAACGAGCAACTTCCGCTCGACGCGAAATTTGTTGACGAAAACGGGAAATCGGTCGCGCTCGGCGATTATTTTGGCAAAGGCAAGCCGGTTGTTCTGGCGCTCGTTTATTACGAATGCCCGATGCTCTGCAATCAGGTTTTAACGGGACTATCGGGCGCTTTGAAAGGCGTTAATTTCGATGTCGGAAAAGAGTTTGATGTTGTTGCAATCAGTTTTGATCCGCGCGACACGCCCGCAATTGCGAAAGCGAAAAAAGAAACTTATCTGGCGCATTACAACCGACCGGAAACGGCTGCGGGCTGGCATTTTTTGACCGGAACGCCCGAATCAATCAAACAAATCACCGAAGCGGTCGGTTTCAAATATCAGTGGGACGAAGCGACAAAACAATTCGCGCACGCAGGCGGAATTCAAATCGCCACACCCGAAGGCAAGCTGGCGCGGTATTTTTACGGCATTGATTATGCGCCGAAAGATGTCAAATTCGGCGTGATGGAGGCTTCAAGCAGCAAAATCGGAAACCCGGTCGAAAAGCTGATTTTGTATTGCTTCCACTACAATCCGGCAAGCGGAAAATACGGTCTGATGATTATGAACATCGTTCGGCTCGGCGGCATAGCGACGCTTCTCGGTTTGGCGGCGATGTTTTGGATGTTCCGCAGATATAACCGAAATAAAACGGGCGAAACGATATAAAACGTTTTGATAAATTTGTAATTATGAATTCTTGGATTCCATTTTTTCCCGAACAAGCCTCGACTTTCGCGTGGCAGGTTGACGGACTTTATTTTTATCTCGTCGCAATCACCGTGTTTTTTACGGTTCTGGTTGTCGGCGCGATTGTCTGGTTTTTCATCCGCTATCGAGAACGCGAAAAATACATTCATCCGAGCGAAATCGAAGGCTCGACCGTTCTGGAAGTCACTTGGTCAATCATTCCGTTTATCATCGTGATGACGATTTTCGTCGGCGGCGGCGTCATTTACTATAATCTTTATCGAATGCCGTCAGAAGCGATGGAGATTTACGTGGTCGGCAAACAATGGATGTGGAAATTTCAGCACCCGACCGGACAGCGCGAAATCAACGAGCTACACATTCCCGTCGGCACGAAAGTCAAATTGACAATGACGACCGAAGATGTTTTGCACGATCTTTCTTTTCCGGCTTTTCGCACGAAATCCGACGTTGTGCCGGGACGTTACACGGCGCTCTGGTTTGAAGCGACGCAGCCCGGTAAATATCGGATTTACTGCGCCGAATATTGCGGGATGAACCATTCGGGAATGGGCGGCTGGGTTTACGTGATGGAGCAGCGCGATTTCGACAACTGGCTGAGCGGCAACGTTTCGGGACAAACGCCCGCCGAAGCCGGAAAAGATTTATTTGAAAACAAATTGGCGTGCGCTTCGTGCCACGCGGCTGACGGAAGCGGCGGACGCGGTCCGGCGCTGGTCGGGCTTTTCGGCAAGCCCGTCAGACTGGCGGGCGGTCAATCGGTGACGGCTGACGAAGCGTATATCCGCGAATCAATTTTGAATCCCCAAGGGCAAATCGTCGAAGGCTTTCAGCCGATTATGCCCACTTTTAAAGGACAGGTCACCGAAGACCAGCTTGTTTCACTGATTGCTTATATCAAATCAATCGCCGGACAGACTGGCGCACCGAACAAATTGAGCACGTCTCCCGCAACCGCGCCGCAGCCGGACGCAAGCAGAAATTTCGACACCGACGGTAGAGCGGTCGAGCCGACGGGAGGCAGATCGAACCCATAACAGGGAAGAGAAATTAGATTTATGCAAGAAGAAGCAATTGTAAACAGAACCGAAGAAATTGGCTTAATGCCGAGGAAGCATTATTTAAATAACGGCACGACCGTCGCTTCCTGGCTTTTAACCAAAGATCACAAACGGATTGCGATTCTTTACCTCATTTCAGTCTCCGCCTTCTTTTTGCTCGGCGGAATATACGCATCTCTGATTCGCCTCGAGCTTTTGACGCCGCAGAGCGATTTGATGGAAGCGCACATGTATAACCGTGTGTTTACGCATCACGGAATTATTATGGTGTTCTTTTTCCTGATTCCGGCGATTCCGGCAATCCTGGGAAACTTCCTGATTCCGATTATGATCGGCGCAAAAGACCTCGCGTTTCCGCGGATCAATTTGCTGAGCTGGTACATTTATATAGTCGGCGGCGGATTTACGCTTTACGCATTGCTGGCGGGCGGCGTTGACACTGGCTGGACGTTTTACACTCCGTATTCAACAACGTTTTCAAACACTTACGTGATGGCTGCCGGCATCGGAATTTTTATTAACGGTTTCTCGTCAATTTTAACCGGCTTAAATTTCCTCGTTACGGTTCACACGATGCGCGCGCCCGGAATGACCTGGTTTAGGCTGCCGCTTTTCGTCTGGTCGCATTATGCGACGAGCCTCGTGATGGTTTTGGGAACACCGGTTATCGCTATTACGATTTTGCTGCTGGCTCTTGAAAGATTCGGCAGAGTCGGGATTTTCGATCCGGCTCTCGGCGGCGATCCGATTTTGTTCCAGCACCTTTTCTGGTTTTACTCTCACCCGGCGGTTTACATTATGATTCTGCCCGGCTTTGGAGTTATTTCGGAGTTGATCGCCAATTTCTCGCGCAAGAAAATTTTCGGTTATGCTTTTGTCGCGTTTTCTTCGATTGCGATTGCCGTTTTCGGTTTTCTCGTCTGGGGACATCATATGTTCGCTTCGGGGCAATCAATTTACGCCGGACTCGTTTTCTCGTTTTTGACAATGGTCATCGCGGTTCCATCGGCGATTAAAGTTTTCAACTGGACGGCGACGCTTTATCAAGGCTCGATTTCTTACGACACGCCGATGCTCTACGCTCTATTTTTTATGGGGCTGTTTTTGATCGGCGGCTTGACCGGATTGTTTTTGGGCGCGATGGGATTGGACATCCATTTAACCGACACTTACTTTGTCGTCGCCCACTTTCACTATGTAATGGTCGGCGGTCAGGTGCTGGCTTATCTTGGCGGTCTGCATTACTGGTTTCCGAAAATGTTCGGGCGAATGTATTCCGAATTCTGGAGCAAAATCTCGGCGATGATCGTATTCATCGGATTTAATTTAACCTTCTTCCCGCAATTTATTTTGGGATATTTGGGAATGCCGCGCCGCTATGCGTCTTACCCGGAAGAATTTCAGGTTTTAAATATCTTTTCGTCCGCCGGAGCCTCGATTTTGGCTATCGGTTTGGTTTTGCCCGCGATTTATCTGACTTATGCTTTATTTTTCGGCAAAGTTGCGGGCGATAATCCATGGGTTTTGCCTGGACTAGAGTGGCGCACCACGTCGCCGCCGCCGACCGAAAACTTTGTCAGAACTCCAATCGTGACTTGGGAAGCATACGAATTCGGCGAAGAAAGCGGTTTGAACGAAGAAGGCGAGCGACGACGCAGATTGGAAGCACCTGAAAGGGTTTAAATAATTACGAATTACGAATTACGAATTACGAATGTCGGAATTTGTTTTTAATCTTAGGAAAGATTCCTCAATTCGTAATTCGTAATTTGAAATTCGTAATTGATTATTATGGCAACACGAGTTGAAGCAATAGACAAGCATCAGGAGCATCATCACGTTCCCGGACTGCAACATCAGTTCGACGACATTGATCAGCAGAAGGAAGCCACGACAATCGGAATGTGGTTCTTCCTCGTGCAGGAAGTAATGTTTTTCGGCGGGCTGTTTATGGCGTATTTGCTATATCGCTATAAATATCCGATGGCTTTCGCCGCCGGCAGTAATCACCTCGATTTATGGCTCGGTTTTGCGAACACCCTCGTCCTGATTGCGAGCAGCTTGACGATGGCTCTGGCGGTTTGGTCGGCGCAAACCAGCAAAAAGCCCAAAGTTCAGGCGGGCTGGATTGTTTTGACGATGATGTTCGGTTTGGTGTTTTTGGGCGTCAAAGCCGTCGAATACTACGACAAATACGAGCATCACCTGATTCCGTTTTCGAGAGATTTTAAATGGGAACCGCATGGCGAAGAGCTTGTCCATCAGCAGCAGATGATTGAGCGACACGCCAGCGAAGCCGAAAAAACTCTCTACGGGCGCGAGGAGGCATTTGGCGATAAAGTGCGGATGTTTTTCTGGATTTATTTTGCTATGACCGGACTTCACGCGCTGCATATGGTAATCGGGATCGGCATTATGCTCTGGCTGCTGTGGACGGCTTTAAAAGGGCGTTATTCGGCTGAGTTTTACGGTCCGGTCGAGATTTGCGGCTTGTACTGGCACTTTGTTGATATTGTCTGGATTTTCCTTTTCCCGCTGCTATACCTGCTCGGCAGGCACTTTCTTGCCGGAGGAGGACACTAACAATTACGAATTTCAAATTACGAATTACGAATTAAAAACAAATTCCGCAATTCGTAATTTGAAATTCGTAATTCGTAATTGATTTTATGGGTCAACACGGATTGGTAGCTGAAAAATCAATAAACCGCGGAGACGAAGCGCATTATCACGGCGAAGACCATCACGTAATGCCGATTTCGACTTATCTGATTATTTTCGGCATTTTGGTTGTCGGGACGATTTTGACGTGGTTTGTCGCGCAATTCGATTTGGATCAATTTTTTATCGGCGCGAACACTCTTGTCGCTTTGCTGATTGCGATTTTTAAAACGACGTGCGTTGTTTTATATTTTATGCACGTTCGTTACAGCGGCAAGCTGGTCTGGCTGTGCGCGTTCGGCGCGATTATCTGGCTGTTGATTTTGTTTGCTTTTACGATGAGCGATTATTTGACACGCAGCCCGAATCACGGAAATTTCAGATAAAAACGCCGTCAAAACAAACCTTTTTAAAGACGCGGCACGTAAAATTTTACGTGCCGCGCTTCGTATTTTTGAAAAGCGGCATCAAATTGACAAGCCCGGAACGGTTTGTTAGGTTGAGATTTTACCGACGGACGCCGGATGAAGGCTGATTTAAACGAGTAATGAGTATTTCTGAGCGGCGTTTCTGCCGAAAAATATTATTTACAAAGTGCCTGCTTTTCGTCGTCTTTGCCGCAGTTTTTGCGTCCGCCGGATGCAACGCTTTAAGTCCGAAAGTTGTTGATAAAAAAGCTGCCGTCCTTCTCTCGCCGGTAGAAACCGCCGATAAAGAACGGCTTTTGGGAGAAATCAATCGTCTGGCGCAAGTCAAATCAATGCGCGGCAAAGTTGACGTTAAATTCGAGGATAATACTTTTGCCGAATCGGGAATCGCCGAAAAATATAAATCCGCTGACGGGCAAGTCATCGTCCAAGCGCCGAGCAACATTAATTTAAAAATTCAGATTCCGATTGTCGGAACCGACATCGTGCAGATGACTTCGGACGGCGATAAATTTCGCGTCGCGGTGATTTGCTGCGTTGATGAAAAATTTAAACGCTTTGTCGTCGGCACGAACGAAGCGGATTATACTCCGCTCGAAAAAAAGGCGAGGCGAGAAGTCGGCACCGGCGATGCGGAAAGGCGAGCAATCAGCGCGTTTTCGAGCCTTCGTCCGCAGCACTTTACCGATGCGCTGTTAATGCGTCCGGTCGAGACGGGCGAAAATTCCGCTTACACGCTGAGCGAGATTTATCAGGACGAAGCCGATTCCGGCACAAAATCAGCCGCCGGGCGCGTGATTCGCGGTTATTATTTGCTCGACGAGCTGAAAAAGAATGGAAACGGATTTAACGTCTCGCGTCGTTTCTGGTTTGACCGCGTGGGCGGAATCCGGCTTGCGCGACAGCAGGTTTTCAGCGACGGCGGCGCGCTCGTTTCGGATATTACTTACGGCGCGGAACAAAAGTTCGGCGAAACCGGCGCGCTCAGTATGCCCGTTCAGGTTCAAGTGACCAGACCGCAGGAGCGTTACAGCGTCAAATTAACTTATCAAACGCCGCAGGCGGTCGTTCTCGGGCGCAATTACGAAACGCCGATTTTTCAGTTGGAGAATACATGGGGATTGCCGGAATTCGATTTGGACAAACAACTACAGCAAGTCCAAACCAACGCGCAATCATCGCTTTTTAAATGAACGCAGTCGCAACATCCGCTTCGACAATTTTGTTTGCCGACAATCTGACCAAAGTTTATCAGGTCGGAGCGGTGGAAACTCACGCTCTGCGGGGAGTTTCGCTCGATATAAAAAAAGGCGAGTTCGTCGCCATTATGGGACAATCGGGTTGCGGCAAATCAACGCTGCTGCATCTTTTGGGCGGGCTTCTAACGCCGAGTTCCGGGAAAATTTCGATTGACGGCGCGGAATTAACCAATGTTTCCGACCGGCAGAGAACTGAGATTCGCCGCCAAAAAATCGGTTTCGTTTTCCAGCGATTTAATTTGTTTCCGACACTGACGGCGGAAGGAAATCTGCGTCTGGCGGAAAAAATTCACGCCCGCAACGGCGGCGAAAATCCCGAACGCCGCCGCGAAATCTTGCGTCTCTTAAAGCTCGAAGATAGAATGCATCACAAACCGCTCGAATTATCGGGCGGCGAGCAGCAGCGAGTGGCGCTGGCGCGGGCGATTGTAACGAGTCCGGCAATCGTTCTGGCAGACGAGCCGACGGGAAATCTCGACACGGAAAATTCGGAAATCGTGCTGAAAATGTTTCGAGAGCTAAACGAGCGCTATCAGCAAACAATCGTAATGATTACGCACAACCCGGAAGCCGCCGCCGCCTGTTCGAGAACAATCAAAATGCGCGACGGGAGAATTGTAAGTTAAAAGTAAAAAGTCAAAAGGCAAAAATCGGAATTGTTTTCTCCTTTTTCATTTTGCCTTTTGACTTTGCGAGCAACGCGAGCGATGTGGCAGGCAATCAAAAACGTGATTTTATGGAACTACGGGCGAACAGCGTGGCAGTATGACGTTCTTTGCATTTTGATTTTAGCATTTATATTTTTAACGCCGAAAAGTTGGTTTGAAGGCAAGCAGCGCCAACCGCTCGCTGTTGCCGCAGAGAGTTCAAAAATCACTCGTTTGATTGTCAGCGCCGAAGATTTTTCTCCCGATTTGGACGAAAACGCCAGATTACAGCGCGTCCGCGAATTGAGCGGAAACAAAGACGCGGAAATTTTAAATTATTGGCAAAAAGCTGACAAAAACGGGAAAACGATTTACGAAATCGAATTACGTTAGAGAGCATTTATGAAAAAAATAATTCAATATTTTGTTTTAACGGCAATCGCTGTTTTCGCTTTCGGTGTTAGCCAAACAAACGCGCAAGATCAAGCCGTTATTCGTGAGCTTTACAACCGAATGGGCGAAAATCAGAAGACTTTGAAATCTTTGAAGTCGAAAGTACGAATGGAGCGTTACAATTCGCAGTTGAAGGAAGTCGAAACCGCGCAGGACGGAACGGTTTTGTATATTCCGGCAAAGGGCAAAAACGCCAATGTCCGCATTGATTGGACTTATCCGCAGCAGGAAACTTTGTCGGTCGTCAACGGCAAATATCTGCTTTATCGCCCGCGTCTCGAACAGGTTATCGAAGGCAGAACTTCGGAAGTGCAAAAGAAAGACGCCGGCAGCGGTTTGCAGTTTATCAATATGTCGCCGCAGGAATTAAAACAAAATTTCGACGCCAAATGGCTCGGTTCGGAATTGATTGCGAAAGGTACGATTTCGGCTTATAAATTGAAATTAACGCCGAAAAAACCGATGCAATATTCTTACGCCGAAGTCTGGGTGACGCCCGAAGGAATGCCGACGCAGGTTAAGATGTATGAGAAAAACGGCGATTGGACAAACATTTTGCTCTACACTCTGGAGAAAAACGCTTCAATCAAACTTGACCAGCTCGTAGTCAGCAATCTGCCGAAGAACGTTAAGCGAGTTAAAGGTTAAAAATAAATAATTTTTGGAGAAAAGGCTTTGGCTCGAAGCGTCAAAGCCTTTTTCTTTTTGCCGCAATTTGAAAAACATTGCCTGAAACCTTTATAATTGCGGCTTTATAGCTAATCTCCCGATTGTTTTCCGAAGTAGAATGAGCAAAGCGAGTAAATTAAGCAGATTCGTGCGCGGAGTCAAACACACAACCCGCGCTTTTCTTTCGACACGGCACGTCGTTTTGGCGCACGTGGTTCCGATGCGGCGCTGCAATCTGGCTTGCACTTATTGCAACGAGTACGACAAAACGAGCGAGCCGGTTCCGCTCGACGAAATGAAGCGCCGTTTTGACAAGCTCGCCGAGCTTGGCACGTCGGTCGTCACTATTTCCGGGGGCGAGCCGATGATGCACCCGCAAATATTTGAAATTATCGCTTACATTCGCTCAAAAGGAATGATTGCCGGTTTAATTTCCAACGGCTATTATTTTCAGCCCGACAAAATCAAGAAACTAAACGAAGCCGGTCTCGATTATCTGCAAATTTCGATTGACAACGTTATACCGGATGAAGTTTCCAAAAAAAGCCTCAAAGTTTTGGACAAAAAGCTGCAAAATTTGAAAGAACACGCCAAATTTAAAGTAAATATCAATTCCGTTTTAGGCAGCGGCGTCAAAAATCCCGAAGACGCTTTGACGATTGGCAAACGCGCCGTCGAGCTTGGCTTTTCTTCGACTGTCGGCGTCATTCACGATAACGACGGCTTATTAAAGCCTCTGGGCGAGCGCGAATCGGAAATTTATTGGGCGGTTAAAAATTTAGGCTCGCGCAGTTATGCACGCTGGAATTGGTTTCAAAACGATCTGGTTGGCGGCAAAGAATACAATTGGCGCTGCCGCGCGGGTTCGCGCTATCTCTACATTGACGAAATGGGAATCGTCAACTGGTGTTCGCAGCAGCGCGGCACGCCTGGAATTCCGCTCGCAGATTACACGATGGCTGATTTCGAGCGCGAATACATCACCGAAAAATGGTGTGCGCCGACCTGCACGATTCAATGCGTCCATCAAGTCGGGCTGCTCGACGCCTGGCGCGATCCGCAAATCTCGCTTTCCGATTACAACAACCGCAAGAAACGCGGCAAAGGCTTAAAAAAAGAAACCGTCGCGCAGGTTTTGAACGCAGAGTAAAAATTCAAACGTCGAGCGTACTTTTCACGACGAATTTGGATTTTAAAACGTGAGCATAAATCTGCGTCGTCCGCCCGTCTTTGTGTTCTAACAGTTCCTGCACTGTGTTGATGTTGAATGATTTTTGAGTAAATGCTTGGCAACGCCTGCTAAAAGCGTGAGAAATGACGTAATTTCCTCCACGCCTATATCTTTCGGATGACGTTTGTTGTGAAAGAGAATATAACGCTTAATAAAATTGTGATAAACGTCTTCCGTTTTATGGCTCGGATGTCGCGCTCTGGCAACGGCTCTAACCTATTCCAATAATTTAGGCTTTTGTTCCATAAATTTCATTGTCAATGCAGACAAAATGGTTTATTTTGATTCCGCATATAAGGTTATTGTCTGTAATGATTCTGGATAATAAACGATTTTCGGTGTATTATCCAGAATCATTACAGACAATACACGAAATTAGAGTGCCTACCGGAATCATTCCGGTCAATCATAAGTTAGGTGTCTGAATGTTGAATTTACCTGAATAACCAACTATAAAGGGCATATTATGTCGGAAGATAGTCAGAAGTCATCAGATGATTCTAAGCCGGTATGTGGAATAATCATGCCTATCTCAGCTATAGATGGTTACCCATCTGAGCATTGGAGTGAAGTACTATCCATCTTTCGGGATGCAATCTTGGCAGCGAATTTTGACCCTAACTTGGTTAGCGATGCTGATGACATCGGTATTATTCAGAAAAGAATAGTTCAAAATATCTACAATAATCAGGTAGTAGTATGTGATGTTAGCGGAAAGAATCCCAACGTAATGTTTGAATTGGGTATGAGGCTTGCGTTTGACAAGCCTACAATTATCGTTAAAGACGATCTTACCAATTACTCTTTTGACACCTCCGTTATAGAGCATCTCGAATATCCACATGACCTTAGATTTACTAAGATTTTAGCCTTCAAAGAGAAATTGGCGGATAAGATAACTGCTACATATCAAAAAGCTGACTCTGACCCCAAATATTCCACCTTTTTAAGGAGCTTCGGTGAATATAAAGTGTCTCACCTTCAGAGCAAGGAAGTTTCCTCTGAGGTGTATATGTTAGAGTGTTTAGAAGACATTAAAAGAGAGCTGAGGTTACTTAAACGGACAACCTCTGTACTCAATTTTTCTACAGTAACGCCTGATTATAATGATGATTGTATAAGTACACATATTTCTGAATATGCTCATGAACATTATCTGCCCACGATGTATGAGCTTAGAAAACATAAAGGCGAAATTTTAGATTATTTGAAATCTATGCAACATGTTGTCGCTAGATATGTAACAGAGCGTCAATTGATTTCCAAGATGGATACTGCTCTAGATAATGATTCGCTATTGGAAAAATTCCCGCCAGAGTTCTATGGACTATTAAAGGAGCATAGAGGTTTAGATAGTACTTAATCGAAACAACGACACCTAACAACTCATTCAACCGGAGCGGAATGAGCTTGTCTTTCATCCGCAAGATTGAAGGCTTTGTTACGCTTCATAACAGATGAATTTTGTATGTACGAAGAATGATTCTTCGCAATAATAAATTAGCCATCTGTTAAATCTATTATGAACAACAGCATAACCATTGCCATTATTTCAGAAGCTTGTGCAGATTCGGGCGTTAGCTGCTCACACAAATTCCAAGAGGAAATTTAAGACTTCACGCATTCGGGGATGTTCAAGTATAGCGGTTTATGCACAGCATAATCTGCGCATTTGTTTGCCAGGATCGGAGGAGAAGAAAATGTTTCGTTTTATCTTTCCAGTTATTCTTCCAGTTTTGATTTTCAGTGTCTGTTCCAAAAACTCAAATGAAAGCTCGCACGGAAATAATGCTAGCCATAATGAGTCGGTGACAGTCGCAGACCGGAATGACCTTAGAAGGGAAACTGTTCAGGAAGGGATTGAAGTAACTTTCTATCCTGCTTATGGCTACCGGGACGGAGCGGATTGGCTCATTCCTATACGCGGTTGGGCACATGAAAATCGAGAATCGGTATCCGAGTTTATTACCAAATTGGCACAAAGAAAAGTTAAGTGTGATGGACAGGAAATAGATAATCTCGAATTTCGGATTGGCGATTTTCCGGACAAGGATAAATTTAATGAGAAGATCACAATTCAATTCGACTCCGATCCTGACAAGGAGCAGTACCAACTTGGGAAAAGCGATGTTAACGGTCTTATTCAGATCGAGTTAAGATTATCCGAAGCAAAGACTCGCAAGTTGTTGGATAGTCAGGGATCGCCTCAAGGATGGCTAACTTACCATGCCGTCTCAAAAGATCATACCGGAAAAGGAAGAATCAGGCTCATCGAACAGGAGGGAGTATCCGTTGTCACAGACATAGACGATACTATCAAAGTGACTCAGATTCCAAGCGGGAAAGAGATTGTCCTTAGAAACACTTTCTGCCGCGATTTTGTCGCCGCAGCGGGTATGGCAGATATGTATAAGGAGAGGGGCGATGTTCCTTTCCATTATATCTCCGGCGGTCCCTGGCAGTTGTATGGTCCAATATATGATTTTCTTATCAGCGGTACCGGAGGTTTCCCGGAGGGCACATTTCATTTCAGTTACTTCCCCAAAAACATTCTTGGCAGTGATACAAGAGCAATTCTTATACAAACTCTTTCCGGTTCTCTGGCAAAGACTTATCAGCATAAAGTCGCCCAGATAACTAATCTCATGGAGAAATTCCCCGGCAGGAAATTTATTCTCATCGGGGATTCCGGCGAGATAGACCCCGAAGTTTACCACCTAATCAGGGATAAATATCCTCAACAAGTACAGGAAATCTGGATTCGCGACGTTGTCAACGACGCAGAGGTTAATCCGGTTCGGCTGGAAGGCATGAAAGTAATCAAAGTAGAGCCGGTAATTTGTGCTACTCAAAGTCATTACGAAAACCTGTCCGAAATGATAAAGCGGCTGAATAGACCCTTATATAAGAAAAACCGGAATCCGCCGTGCAATCAGCAGTAGATAGTAATAACCTTGACAGAGTAGCGCAAGCTCAAAGCTGCACAACGAGCATTTCAGAAACGGTTGTGCAAAGATAACTGCTAAAGTAATAACAGCAGAGGCGTCACAAAACTGTAAGCCCGCGCGGTTTGTTAGGGCGGATTTGTTTGCCGACTGATTCCGCCTCTGCGAACGCGCGGGCTTACAGTTCCGATTCCTGCCAAGCTCGCTCTCAAATCAACGGTAAAACTTACGAAGCAAACTAATTTTGCTTTAAAGATTTTGCCCTGCGTTTTAAAGAAAAATGGCTTTGCGTCGAAGTACTTTCCGAAAGAGATGCAATAGAGCGCATTGTGTTTCAATTATCTGAAACTTGCTCTAAGTTGAAAAAGTGTCGGAACATTTTTTTAATCTTTACGTTAGCCTGTTTTATCAGGACATTAGTTATAACCTTAAATAACAAAACGAAATAGCGATTTATTTAACTGATACATTTTTTTCCAAACAATGAATTAATCCACCTGAATCAGCTAAAACGAATTAAAAACAGAACGGCATAAATACCAAATAAAAAAACATGGAAGAAAAAGTAAATTCACTGAAAAAGACGGCAAGATTCGCAGGCTTACTTTGGTTATTGTCCGTAGTTCCGACGGGTTTCAGTCTGATGTATGTTCGCCCAAAACTGATTGTATTTGGAGATGCCGCAGCGACAGCCAATAATATTTTGGCTAACGAGTCGCTGTTTCGGATGGCGATTGCGAGCAATCTTTTCTCAGCAATCATTTTGTTGTTTTTTGGATTGACGGTATTCCGCTTATTTAAGGGAGTTAATAAAACATTAGCGACATTTTTATTGATTTCGATTTTGGTGACGGTTGCCATAGGCGTCGTTAATTCGCTTAATAATCTTGGAGCCTTAGTAGTTTTAAGCAATGCCGATTACCTGAAAGCGTTTCAACCGGAGCAGCTTAACGCCCTGATGATGATATTTCTCAGGCTGAACAATTTTGGAATAGGAATCATTGAACTATTTTCGGCGCTTTATCTATTTACCTTCGGGCTGCTCATCATCAAATCAAGATATATTCCGCGAATTTTAGGCGTTTTGCTGATGATTGGAGCCTGCGCCTTTCCGATTAATACTTTTACCAAAATACTCTTCCCGCAATTCTATCCAGCGATAATAACCCAATTAACTATGTTATTTAATTCTCTGGGCGCGCCTCTGACTATCTTGTGGCTTTTAATTAAGGGCGTAAAAGAACAACAGCAGATGAGCAAGGTTTAATGACAAATATTAGAATGCGACGTGCGGGAAAACGCAATTTGTCTAATGATAACGACAGTATCGAACAAGTCAAACGGCAGTGAGCGGCAAACAACCGGATTTGCTATTCACGTAACAAATTGTGCCGGAACTTTCTCATCGTCTTTCCGTAAAGCTAACCAAGTATTACCTTAAATCTTCTTCTAGGGAGCCAATTATGAAATCTGCAAAGAGTGTCGGGCGAACTGTGGGCATCCTGTTGCTGTTTCAGTTAGTTGCCGGACTAACGATGCCCTTCATTTTGCTGCGACCGCTCATAGCAGGCTCGCCGGGCTTTCTGACAGCGGCGGCGGAGAGTTCTTTTCAGATACGCGCGGCTGTGTTTATCGCTTTCATCGGCGCTGCGCTCACCGTCAGTATCGGCATTACGATGTTTCCGATATTTCGCCGGTACGGCAACGCGACGGCACTTTTCTTCCTAGCCGTCTGTGTGGTCGGTTGTGCGCTGGACGCCGTACAAAATGCGACCGTAATGTCCATGCTGTCTTTGAGCCAGCAGTATGTGAACGGAGGCGCAGCAGATTCCGGGCTGTACCAGGTGGCTGGCGCAACGGTCGCTTCGGCGCGGCGATGGGCGCATGCTGTGCAGTTGGTTGCGATAGGTGGTTGGATATTTGTCTTTTACAGTTCGCTCTTGCGCTTTGCCCTGATTCCGCGCGCTTTGGCTGTCGTTGGACTCATTGGAATCGTGTCTCAGTTCATAGGTGTCACGTTAATGATGTTCCTCGGCAATAGCCCCATAGGGGAGATGGCTATGCCGCTGCTTCCGATCCAAATAGCTGTTGCGGTATGGCTGATAATCAAGGGTTTCAATGAACGGCTTCCGCCTGCAACTGCCGAACCGGGCTTTGAATGACCTGCGAATAGAAAAGACAATTAAGAAAAATCAACTCCCATGCGCTAAACAAAAAAGGTAAATTATGTCTGAAAGCCAAATTAGTCCGATTTCTTCGCAGGAACGCATTGAAATTCTCGACGTGCTGCGCGGATTAGCCATCTGCGGCATTCTGATCGGTAACATGCAATGGTTTTCCGGTTATGGAATGATGCCGCAGGCGCTCGCCGAGCAAAGCCCTTTCGCCGACCGGATTACGCATTTTCTGATTCATTTTTTTGTCGAAGGCAAGTTTTATTCGATTTTTTCGTTTTTGTTCGGTTTCGGTTTCGCGCTGCAAATCAGTCGGGCGGAGGAACGCGGCGACGCGAAAGCCTCGCTTTTCAAACGGCGTTTGTTCTGGCTGCTAATCATCGGTCTGCTGCACGCTTATTTGCTGTGGGCTGGTGACATCTTGAGCATCTACGCCTTGATGGGTTTTGTGCTCGTTCTGTTTCGCAGGAAAACAAACGGCGCGCTGCTCAAATGGGCGTTCGCGCTGATGGTGATTCCTATTCTCACGTACCTTCTGATTTATATTTTGTTTGTCGCCTTTGTTCCGCCCGAAGCCTTAGCGGCATTTCAAGCCGGACAGGTGGATTTTTGGAACGAAGCAGTCAGAAAGGTTCAGCAAAGCAGTTACCTGCAAATTATAACTGATTTTAACCTGCAATATATCGTCGGCAGGTATGCCGGTTTGATTTTCGATATGCGCTTGCCGAAAATTCTGGCAATGTTTCTTCTGGGGTTTTATGCGTATCGGCGCGGTTTTTTCCAGGATTTATCGGGTCATCAGCCTTTCATTCGCCGCGTCCTTGTTTACGGACTCATTTTAGGTCTGGTCGGCAACGTCGCTTTTTCGGCATTGGCGGGAAAAGAAGCAGTTATTCCGCCGACGCCTGCGGGAATTGCGGGTGTTGTCAGCTATGCTTTCGGCGTTCCCGCGCTGGCGCTTTTCTTTATTGCTTTAGTCGCAACGCTGTGGCAAAAAGCGGCGTGGCGGCGACTGCTCGCTTTTCTGGCTCCGGTCGGGCGCATGGCTTTGACCAATTATTTACTGCAAACTATAATCTGCGTTTTCATTTTTTATGGTTACGGTTTCGCTCAGTTCGGAAGAATCGGCGCGAGAACGGCGACCCTGATTGCGCTTGCCATCTTTCTCTTTCAGATATTGGTGAGCGCTCTGTGGCTGAAATATTTTGCTTACGGTCCGATGGAGTGGATTTGGCGACAACTGACCTATCGCCAGCGGTTAAGCTTACGGCGCGAGCCTCAGCAAACCGCAGTTGATTCGCCTTTGTAAAACCGCTTTCGCGCAGCCCCAAAAGCCAACGGACGCTGCGGGCGAATATTGGCTTTTTCCTTCATCAATCAATTAAGTAATTGAGCAAAATAAATCGGTAAAAATAACCACAGATAAACACGGATTAAAAAAGGATAAATGAAAGATGAAGAAATCAAATCTGCTTTATCAAAAAACATCCTTCTTTTATCTGTGTCCATCTGTGATAAAAATCTTATTTATTTATTCTGCCTGATTACTTACCAAGAATTTTCCAAGAATTTTCCAAAGACTTTTATTTAGTCCTTCAGCGAAGATATTCAGCGTTGGATATTTCGCCAAATCGCAGCGCCGAAAAGTTGATTCAATCAAACAAAAAGTTAGGCGGTAAAAGCGGCGGGCGGAATAACCGAACGGTAATAACAAAAACGGCAGGAGATAAATAGTATGAAGATTCTTAAAGATTTGGCTCGATTGTTTCTTTTCATTGCGACCGTTTATTGGGGGATTTGGCTTGGAGGTTATATCTTCAACGCTTTGATGGTTGTTCCTTTATGGAGCTACAATCCTCCCGATTCGATGATCAATTACTTTAGTACGCCCCGTTTCCTGATTTACTTTTTTAGCGCTGTTAATCCCTGGGTCTTTCTGGCATCACTGATAGCGTGGCTTCTCACCATTAAACTCAATACGGGAGCGAGATTCTGGTTAGGGTGGGCGACGCTTATCGCATGGATTATGTTTCCTCTGAAAGTTTGGATGATTTTTACTATCGGAGGCGTGGTCGGCGCAACGCTTGATGGAAAGTTTGAGCCGGAAATGATGAATACGATAAGTTTGTGGAGAAACTTGAACTGGTTGACGATTGCAACCGCTACGGTAATTCTTATCCTCCATTTACTGGCAATCCTGAATTTCAACAATCCGAGACGAATGAACGAGTGATACTCTGTCGGGAGCGAGTCGTTATGTATTCCCAAACATCAGCACAAACAAGCGCTGCGTTCGACGCGATTTACGCAAAAGTTCCGACGGAACAAGTCGAGAGGCTGAAAGAATTTCGCCGCGCTCATCCCGTTAAACGGCTGACCTTCGGTGATACCGATTGGGAATACATTTCTTGCGGGCGCGCGGCAGAACAGGCTTTACTTTTGCTTCCCGGAGCATTGTCGGTCGGCGAATCAACTTTTCCGCTTATCACGGCTTTTGAGAATAAATATCGAATTATCGCGCCGTCCTACGCGCTGTCGCTGACGATAACCGGATTGTGCGAAGGAATTGCTCATATTCTCGAAACGGAGGCTATCAATCGGGTTCACGTTTTCGGCGGTTCGTACGGCGGGCTTGTCGCCCAGTATTTCGTTCGTAAATATCCTGATAAAGCGTGCAGCCTCGTTCTCTCGCATACCTTTTTGATAACTCCGAAATTTGTGAAGCCAATTAAAATCGCTGGCAAACTGCTTCCTGCGGTGCCGAAAATTTTGTTTGTTCCGCTGATGAAATTGCGGCTTAATAAAATGCTGCTTTCGACTCTGCGCCGCGCAAAACACCCTGAGTTTGAGTTTTGGCGGGCTTATCTGAACGAAGCCCTCGCTTCCGACCGTTTGAAAGAGGTTGTCGTTCATCAGAACAAGTGTTTGCTCGCGCTCGCGCGGCAGCCGCAATTCACGGCGGACGACCTAAAAGAGTGGCGCGGCAAAATTTTAATCATTGATTCGGACGACGATCCGGCAATCGGAGCAAAGGATAGAGCGCTGTTGAGAGAAACATATCCGCAAGCCGAGGTGAAAACTTTCCCCGATGCCGGGCACGCATCTTCTATTCTAAAGCGGGAAGAAACCTTTTCAATCATTAGAAACTTTCTCAGCAGAGTTGTTTCAGATGACGAATGTAAAGAACTGCTGGAGAAAATTACGCCGGAAAACTTGCACGGCGAAGTTGATACAGGCAATTCCGTCGGGTCAGAGGCGTGGTAATGGCTTACGTTCCTGAGCGCGGAAATGCAATCAAGATTAATTTCAATCCGTAAGCCGAACACAAGCAGGCTGGCAGATGACCGACAATTCTTTTTGCCTTAATCTTCAATCGAAAAACTCTCGGTGCAGACGTCTGACGGTTTCAAAAACGTCTGCTTCTTTGACGACGAAGGTAAAATTAACGCTCGAAGCGCCGTGCGAGACGAGCGAGACATTGATGTCGGAAATTGTGTTAAAAACGCGCGCCGCGACGCCGGGCGTCGAGCGCAATCCTTCGCCGACGACGCATACGACGGCGTTGTTCGGTTCGACTTCGATTTCGCCGAAGCGTTTCAATTCGTTAACAATTTGTTCCAGCGAATCAGTGTTGTCAATCGTCAGAGAAACCGAAACCTCCGAAGTCGCCACAACGTCAATCACCGTGCGGAAACGCTCGAAAGTCTGAAACAGCATTGACATAAAACCGTAAGCGCCGAGCATCCGCGCCGAAGAGATTCGCAAAATCGTGATGCCTTTTTTATAGGCGATTGATTTAATCAGATTCGGCGTTTCTTCCGGTTCGGCGAGAATCATCGTCCCGGCGGCGTCCGGCTCGCGCGAATTGCAAACGCGCACCGGAATTTTTTCCCTCACGGCTGGCAAGATGGTTTTCGGATGCAGAACTTTAGCGCCGAAATACGACAATTCGGCGGCTTCTTCATAACTCAAAACCGGCAAAGTTCTGGCTTCCGGCACAATTCGCGGATCGGTCGTTAAAACTCCCGTCACGTCCGTCCAAATCTGAATCTCCGCCGCGTTCAAAGCAGCGCCGACGATTGCGGCGGAAAAATCCGAGCCGCCTCGCCCTAAAACGGTCGTTTCGCCGTTTCTGGTCGCGGCGATAAAACCGCCCATAACGGGAATTTCACCGGCGGCAAGATGCGGTTTTAATTCGATTTCGAGCAGCGGATTTGTTTCTTCAAAAATCGGCGAAGCCGCGCCGTGTTCGTCATCGGTGATTATTAAACGGCGCGCGTCTTTGTGAACGGCGTTGACGCCTTTCGCGCGGCAGACGAGCGCGAGAAGATACGACGAAAGCTGCTCGCCGTAAGCGACTATCATATCTTTGAGAAGCTGAATCGGCAGGCTGCGGCGCGCGGTTCGTTCGAGAAGTTCCTGCAATTCTTCGCGCGATTGCATCAACTCTTTCGCAAAAACGGTTTTCTGCTCGTTTGTCAAAAGCGTTTCGGCGACCGCGATGTGCCGCTCAAAATGCGGTTCGAGCAAGTGAAAAGCATTCTCCGAATCGCCTTTGCGCGCGGTTTCAAAGGCGGCAAGAAGCGCGTCGGTCATTTTCGACATCGCCGAAACGACGACTATCGGTTTTTGTGCCGCGCGCGCGCCGACGATTTCGGCGACGCGGGCAAAAGCGCGCTCGTCTTCGACCGACGTGCCGCCGAATTTCATTATTGTCGGCTTTTCCGCAACACTCACAACGCCAAAAAGTTCATCTTTTTCCGCCGGAAAAGTCAAGCGGGATTTTTGATAACTTTTTAAGAATTCATCATTACATCAAGCTCATTATAGGAAATCAGAAAGGCGGCAATTGCAATCAACAGGCACAGCGGCGTGAATAAAAGCGAATCAAGACGCGCAAAATCAGTGTGCGAGACAGTTTTGAAAAAGCCGACGTATTTGAAATCTCCAATTGCACGCAGCAGAAACAATGCCGCGATAACAAACGTCGCCCAGCGAAAAATCCACTTCGGCAGCGAGCTTCCGAGCAAACCAATTTGTCCCAAAACAACGAGCATTGCGGCGAATAAAGCAACGGCAACTAAAACTGTTCCGAGCGCCGAAGGATTAAACAAACGCTCGCCGCCGGTTGTCGGAACAGCGGCACCGCTGCCAAAACGTCCGCCCGCCGCCCAATACAAATGAAACAAACCCAGCACCGCAAAAACCGACGCCAGCAAAATACCCAAAATGCGAATCATAAATTCTCCTCGTCCGCTGCGACTAACCGCAGAGAACCGAGCCGCCGTTGATGTTTAAAATCTCGCCCGTAATATGCCGCGCCCAATCCGAAGCGAGAAAACAAATCGCCAGCGCGATGTCGTCGGTCGCAGCCATTCGTTTTAACGGAATCGAATTTAAAACCTGCTCTTTATAATCCGCGTTCTCGAAAACCGGGCGCACCATCGCCGTTTCAATCCAGCCCGGCGCGACGCAGTTGACGCGGATTTTTGGCGCCAGCTCCATTGCCAGAGCTTTGGTAAAACTGATTTGCCCGCCTTTTGAAGCGGCGTAATTTGAATAATTAGCTTCGCCGCGCTGTCCGGCGGTCGAAGAAACGAGAACAATCGCGCCGCGTTCCTGCTTTTTGATTTCCGGCACAATCGCGCGCGACATAGCCCAGCCGGATTTCAAATTTGTGTCCAAAACTTCGTCCCACAATTCTTCGGACATTTCATCAACCGGCGCGCCTTTCCAGATTCCGGCGTTGACGACCAAAATGTCCACGCGCCCGAACGCTTCGATTGCGGCTTGCCTTATTTTTTCGGCATCTTCAGGGCGCGAAGCATCGCCTTGAACTGCGATTGCTTTCGTTCCTTGGCGGCGGCACAATTCGACGACTTCTGCGGCGTCCTGCTCGCTTTTCAAATAATTAACCACGACATTTGCGCCTGCCTGCGAGAACCGGATAGCCGTCGCGCGCCCGACGCCGCGCGAAGCGCCCGTGATGACGACGGTTTTCCCGGAAAACAGTTGTTTGGGTAATTCCAACGGTAAATTTTCGCTCATATTTCTTTCGTGTTATAAAATTTCTTCGATTCTACTTTCTATCAAACAAAATGAACGAGCAAGATTCAACTTTTGACCAGCCCGTCGCGTGGCGACCGACCGAAGATGTCATCAAACGAGCGCAGCTAACCAAATTTATCAAACAAGTCGGTGCGCGAGATTTCAATGATCTTTACCGGAAATCAATCGAAAACGTCGAATGGTTTACCGGCGAAGTTTTAAAATTTCTCGACATTCGATTCAATCCGCCATACGAAAAACTGCTTGATTTGTCGGACGGAATTCAATTTCCTCACTGGTGCGTGGGCGGCGGTTTGAACATCACGGAAATGTGTCTCGACCGCTGGCAAACGGGCGAAATGAAAGATCAGCCTGCCATCATTTGGGAAGGCGAAGAAGGCGCAGTTCAAGAAATTTCTTATGATCAACTGCAAGATCAGGTCGAAGTTTGTGCAAAAGCTCTGAGATTTCACGGTTTAGGAAAAGGCGACGCGGTTGGAATTCACCTGCCGATGATTGTTGAAACCGTCGTTGCGCTTTTGGCAATTAATAGAATTGGGGCGATTGCGGTTCCGGTTTTTAGCGGTTATGGCAGCGAAGCAATTGCCAGTCGCTTGAACGCAGTTAAGGCTAAAGCACTTTTTACTTGCGACGGATTTCCGCGTCGCGGCAAAAATTTTCACGCTTTGACAATCGCCGTTAAAGCGTTTGATGAGTGTCCGACCATTGAAAAATTAATCATTATCAACCGCGCGACCGTCCGTTTTGAAGTGGCGAATCAGCGGAAAACATCTAGTAAAGAAGATAAGATTCTTTATTACAACCAATTTTTAAATTTTGACGAATCCGATCTCGACATAAATAAAATAAAATCACCCGAACCAACACTTGCCGAAGACCCGTTAATTATTCTTTACACTTCCGGCACGACCGGAAAGCCGAAAGGCATCGCGCACACGCATTGCGGTTTTCCAATTAAAGCGGCACAGGATATGGCTTTCGGGACTGATGTCGGGCGGGGAATCAGAATTTCGTGGGTGACTGACATCGGTTGGATGATGGGACCGTGGCTGATTTACGGCGCTTTGATTAACGGCGCGACGATTTGTATTTACGACGGCGCGCCTGATTATCCCAAAGCAGACCGAATGTGGGAATTTTGCGCGAAACATAAGGTCGAGATTTTGGGAATCTCGCCGACGCTCGTCCGCGCTCTGGCAAACTGCGGCGACGATTTGCCGAAAAAGCACGATTTATCTTCTCTCAGGGCTTTTGCTTCGACGGGCGAGCCTTGGAATCCCGCGCCCTGGTGGTGGCTGTTTGAAAAAGTCGGCGACTCGAAATTGCCGATTATCAATTATTCAGGCGGCACGGAGATTTCCGGCGGAATTTTGATGGGGAATCCGCTTCTTCCGATCAAGCCCTGCTCGTTTCCCGCCCCGTGTCCCGGAATTGCCGTCGATGTTTTGGACGAAAACGGCAAATCGGTAGAAGCCGGGCGAGTCGGCGAATTAGCGATTCGTAAACCTTGGATCGGAATGGCTCGCTCGTTTTGGCAGGAGCGCGAAAGATATTTGGAAACTTATTGGTCGCGGTTTGAAAACATCTGGGTTCACGGTGATTTTGCAATGAAAGATGCTGACGGACACTGGTTTATTTTGGGGCGTTCGGACGACACTTTAAAAGTCGCCGGAAAACGAGTCGGACCGGCGGAGGTCGAAAGTTTATTGGTCGGACATCCACTCGTCGCGGAAGCCGCTGTGATCGGCGTTCCCGATGAATTAAAAGGCACGGCGATGGTTGCGTTCTGCGTTTTAACGATTGACCGACACCCGGATTTTCAGTCCGTTGCTCTGGAAGAAGAATTAAAAAACCTCGTTGCTGAAGCGCAGGGAAAACCGTTGAAACCGAACCGCGTTTTGTTCGTTTCCGCTCTGCCGAAAACGCGCAACGCCAAAGTGATGCGCCGCGTGATTCGCGCCGCTTTTCTCGGCGAAAACGCGGGCGATTTGTCTGCGCTGGAAAATCCGCAGGCAGTTGAGGAAATACGAAATGCCGCAGGTCAATAAAACTTTGCGCGTAATTTTTGATACCAATGTTTTAGCTGCCGCCGCGCGCTCGCGGAGAGGCGCATCTTTTCAATTGATTTCTGTGCTGCCGTCGCCAAAGTTTAAGCTGGTCATTTCTTTGCCCCTTTATTTTGAATATCTCGATGTTTTAATGCGCCCTGAGGTCAGACCGGAAGTCTTGTCCGACCTTGAAGTTGTCGATGTTGTCAATGAGATTGTTTCGGCGGCTTATTACCATGATATTTACTTTCTCTGGCGACCTTGGTTGAAAGACCGAAAAGACGATATGATTCTTGAGCTAGCGATTGCTTCGCAAGCCGATTATTTGGTTACATTCAACTTAAAAGATTTTGCGGACATCGAATCGTTTGGAATCAAAGTCGTTTTGCCGTCGGATTTTTTGGAGATTGTGAAAAATATATGAGTGTTGTAACCGTTGAATTACCAAACTCTTTACATCAAAAACTTGAAGAACTTGCAAAAAAAGAAGGCATCTCAATAAGCCAATTTTTAGCCACAGCCGCCGCTGAGAAAATGTCTGCCCTGGAAACTTTTGAAAACATTTTGCGCGAAGCCAAAAAACGCGACACGCGAAAAGCATTTGAAAAATTTCTTGCCGCTGTACCGGATGTCGAACCTGATAATCCTGACGACAGAATCAAGTAAATTTCTATCATCCCAGAAACGCGCAACGCCAAAGTGATGCGCCGCGTGATTCGCGCCGCTTTTCTCGGTGAAGACGCGGGCGATTTGTCCGCCCTTGAAAATCCGAGCGCGGTTGAAGAGATTAGACAGGCAAATAATAGCGGATGATTTTTGGATTGCTGAGAAATTAATCTGTTAGTTAAATGCGGCACAGAAATCGCCTCTCTTTTAACTTGGCAGGTTTTTGTCATAATTCTGACGAAATCACTATCAATTTGACATAATCTTGAATGATTTTCTGTCAAAAGTAATATTTTCAATATTGCTTGACAACAAGATTGCAGGTAATTTCCTCTCATCCTATCCATTACCTTTAATCAAAAAAACACTAATTAAATACAATCAATTTAAAATAGCAAAGCTATTTTAGTAAGACGAATCACTCCGCTTTCGTCTGCATAACTCCTGTAAAATGAAGGTAATTCTTATTCTAAGCGCCGCTTTATGGCTCATAGTTGTCGGCAGTGGGCTTCATTATGTTTATACCTACGAGAATAAACCGGCTCTCGGCAAAACATCGCCGCCTCGGAGCTTTCCTGTTGACAGCGGAATTGCTCTCGATAACCGCCAGCCTACTTTGTTGTTCTTCGCTCATCCGCAATGTCCATGCACTCGCGCCGGCATCAACGAGCTTGCCCGATTGATGGCGATGATTCAAGGGCGCGTTTCCGCGCGAGTGATTTTTTTTAAACCCGCCGACGCTGAACAAAAATGGGCGGAAACCGATTCGTGGAGAAACGCGGCGGCAATTCCCGGCGTTCAAGTTTCGGTAGATGAGGACGGGCGCGAAGCCAAGCGTTTTAATGCTGAAACTTCAGGAACGACTTTGCTTTATGACGCAAATGGACGGCTCAGATTTCACGGCGGAATCACCGCTTCACGCGGTCATGAGGGCGACAATGCAGGACGCAGCGCAATCACTGAAATTGTCACGCGCGATTTGGGCATAACGGTTGAAACATCAGCTTTCGGCTGCTCTTTATTTGATAATAAAACTCTTCAAAAAGTTATTGAGGGAACAAACTAAAATGCTCGGAATTTTTACCGACGAGAATCAATCGTTGTCGCTTCAAGCCGACCGAATTTATCACGAATATCAGGAACAAAGCTGCAGGCAAACAGACAGAATGTTTGCCGCGCTGATGTTTCTGCAATGGACTGGCGGAATTTTGGCGGCGATTTTGATTTCGCCTTACACCTGGATAGGACAAACAAGCCAGATTCATCTTCACGTTTGGTCGGCAGTTTTTCTGGGCGGAGCAATCAGCATTTTTCCGATTCTGCTGGTTTTGGCGCGTCCCGGCAAAGTCGAAACCCGTTATACAATTGCGGTCGCGCAAATGTTAATGTCGAGCCTGCTGATTCATTTGATGGGCGGGCGCATTGAAACTCACTTTCACGTTTTCGGCTCACTCGCATTTCTCTCTTTTTACCGCGATTGGCGAGTCCTTGTTCCGGCGACAGTTGTTGTTGCGGCAGACCATTACCTGCGAGGCGCTTTTTATCCGCAATCGGTTTTTGGAGTTTTGACGCCGGATTCCTGGCGATGGGTCGAACACGCCGCGTGGGTGATTTTTGAAGACATTTTCCTTGTTCTTTCCTGTTTGCGCGGAAGCGCGGAAATGCGTCTGAGAGCCTGGCAGGTCGCTAAGCTCGACCACGATTTCACTGAACACAAACGAACTCAGGAAGCGTTAAAAAAATCCGAAGAATATCGCAATCTGTTCAAACACGCGAACGACGCCATAATTATCTTTGACCCGGAGAATAAGCGCGTTCTCAACGTAAACGACCGTGCCTGCGAAATGTATGGCTTTTCGCGCGAAGATTTGCTCGCCAACAAACTTAGTTTGCTGACACGCACTGACAAACGGCTCACCGAAACTCTTTCCAAAGGTTTCACCAGCGCATTTGAATGCGTTCATTATCATCAAAACGGCGAGCCTTTGGATTTGATGATAAATGCCTCAGTTATTGAGTTTGAAGGTAAAAAAGCAATCTTGAGCATTAATCACAACATCACCGAGCGCGTCCACGCCGAAAAACAGCTTGTGCATAACGCTTTTCACGACGCGCTGACCGGGCTGCCGAACCGCGCTTTGTTTCACGAGCATTTGCGTGCGGCAATTGACCGCGCCGCGCGGCGTCTGACAACATTCGCCGTGCTGTTTCTTGATTTTGACCGCTTCAAGGTCGTAAACGATTCGCTCGGTCATTTGGAAGGCGACAAGCTTCTGGTGCAGATTGCTCGTCGGCTCGAATCTTGTCTGCGGACTAGCGACATTGTGGCTCGTCTCGGCGGAGACGAGTTTACGATTTTGCTTGACGAATTTGACGATACGGAAGATGCCTTCAGCATCGTCGAAAGAATTCAACAAAGCTTGAAAGAACCTTTCGAACTGAGCGGGCGGGAAGTTTTCACCAGCGCGAGCATCGGCATCGCGCTCAGTAATGCGGCTTACACAAACCCCGAAGAATTGCTGCGCGACGCCGACATCGCTATGTATCGCGCCAAAGAATTGGGCAGAGCGCGTTATCAGATTTTCAATCAGGCGATGCACGAACAAGCCAGCGTTCGCTTGCAGCTTGAAACCGAAATCAGACGAGCCGTCGAACGCGGCGAGTTTCGAATGTTTTATCAACCGATTATTGAAATTCAAAGCGGCAAAGCTATCGGCTTCGAGTCGCTCGTCCGATGGCAGCATCCCGAACGCGGCATTGTTTCGCCTGACGATTTCATTCCGATTGCCGAAGAGACAGGACAAATTATTCCTCTTGGCGAATGGGTCTTGCGCGAAAGCTGCCGGCAATTTCGCGAATGGCAAAACGAAAAAATTGCTGACGAAAATCTCACAATCAGCGTTAATTTATCGTGCAAACAATTTATGCAAAACGATTTAGTCGAGCGCATCACGGCAATTTTGCAGGAGACGCAGCTCAATGCGGAATGTTTGCGGCTGGAAATTACGGAAAGTCATTTGATTGAAGACAGCGAATCAGCCGTGACAATTATCAAGCGTCTGCGAGACATCGGCGTCAAGCTTTCGATTGACGATTTTGGCACAGGCTACTCAAGCTTGAGTTATCTGCACCGGCTTCCGATTGATTACTTAAAAATTGACCGCTCGTTTGTCAGTCAAATGCTGACCAATAACGAAAACAGCGAGATCGTACAAACGGTCATTACTCTGGCGAAAAATCTGGGAATTGAAGTTATCGCCGAAGGCATCGAAACAATCGAACAAGCCGAGCAATTAAAAAAGCTTAATTGTAGATTTGGACAAGGTTATTTTTACTCCAAACCGGTAAACGCCGAAAAAGCAAGAGACATTATCAATGCTGCTCAATTTGCAAATGAAATATTTGAAGCAGAGCCAATTCTGAGTCTTGAAACTGTTAGCTAAAGCTTTTCTTCAATTTTCAAAGCAGATGAATGGAAAAATTCAGTCTCCTGAGTTTTAACCAAATCACAAAACTTATTCTGCGTGATCCGAACTACTCATTTTTATCTTCTCATTCAAGCCGGTTTGCTCAAAAACAGTTCCTTTTGTTCGTTGAGCAAATTCCATACTTTGCGAATGTGTTTCTCTTCAACGCGAATATTACCGACGGAAAGCCGCAGAGTGTATTTCCCGTTTAATTTCGTGTGCGAGATGTAAGCCTCGCCGCTTTCATTAATCGCATTCATCAGTTTTTCGTTAAAAGCGTCCAAATCCGTAACATTTTCCGGCGCAGCGCGAAAGCAGACGAGCGCAAACGGTACTGGCGCGAGCAATTCCCAATCGTGGCTTTCATCAACGAGCGATGCGAACATTTTTGCCAGACGACAATGTTCGCGGATTCTTTCAATCAAGCCCTGCTGCCCGAAATAGCGCATTACAAACCACAATTTTAGCGCACGAAAACGGCGTCCGAGCTGGATGCCGTAATCCATCAAATTTGTCGTTTGCTCGTCAGTTTTCAAATATTCCGGGACGAGCGAAAACGCTTTTCGCAATAAATCCGTGTGGCGGCAGTAAAGAACCGACAAATCAAACGGCGTGAACAGCCATTTGTGCGGATTTGTAACGACCGAATCGGCTCGCTCGCAGCCTTTTAAACAATCCTGCAATTCCGGCACAATTGCCGCGCTTCCCGCATAAGCCGCGTCAACGTGTAGCCACATCGCGTTTTCTTCGCCAACTTCAATAAGCTCCGAAACCGGATCAATGCTCGAAGTCGAAGTCGTGCCGACCGTCGCCACGATGCAAAACGGGATGATTCCGTTTCGTTTGTCTTCTTCAATCGCTTCGCGCAATTTGTCGGGGCGCATCCGAAACTGCTCGTCGGTTTCGATTTTTCGCAAACCGCTCTGTCCCAAACCGAGAGTGATGACGGCTTTGTCAATCGAAGAGTGTGCTTGTTCCGAACAATAAACGCGAAGCAGCGGCAAATCCGCGCGCCCGCTCATTCCTTCTTCGCGGATTCGCAAATTAATTCCTTCGCGGGCGGCGGCGATGGCGTGCATTGAGGAAACGGAAGCCGTGTCGTAAATAATTCCGGTGTAGCCCGCGTCGAGTCCCATCATCTGCCGCAGCCAATCGGTCACGACTTCTTCCAATTCGGTCAAAGCGGGCGCGGTGCGCCAGAGCATTCCTTTGGCGTCGAAAGCGGCGGCGAGCATTTCGCCGAAAATGCCGGGCGCGCTTGTCGAAGTCGCAAACAAACCGTGAAAATTCGGATGATTCCAGTTTGTCATCGCGGGCAAAATCAATTTTTCGACATCTGCGAAAATGTTTTCAAACTGCTCGCCCGTTTCCGGCGCGGATTTCGGCAATTGATTTTTGAGACCGTTCGGTTCGACTTGCGACAACACGGGCAATTCTTCGATTCGCTCGAAATAATCGGCAATCCAATCAACAATTTCGTAACCGAAACGGCGGAAATCTGCGGCTGACATATCGCCCTGCATATTATTTTTTGATAAAGAATTGTTTTCGTTCATAAATTTTTGCGGTATTTTGCAAACGTTTTATTTCTAAAATGACAAATTTAAACTAAAAACTCGACATTATCGGCAAAATCGGTGTAAGATTCTCAAACTTTGCCGCACTCCTTTGAGAAACAAAAATTAGAGTTTACGCGAAAATAGATTAAATCTGTTTCCGGCGAAAAACGCGAATGGAAAATGTAGCGACCAGCGAAGACGCAACGAAAATTGACCAAAACTCCGGCTTTGTGCGCGGACTCGGACTGCTCGATTCGACGATGATTGTCGCCGGTTCGATGATCGGTTCGGGCATTTTTATTGTTTCCGCAGACATCGCGCGGCAAGTCGGCTCGTCCGGCTGGCTGCTGATGGTCTGGATCGTCACCGGGCTGTTGACCGTCGCCGCCGCGCTGTCTTACGGCGAGTTGGCAGCGATGATGCCGAAAGCGGGCGGGCAGTACATTTACCTGCGCGAAAGTTATTCGCCGCTCTGGGGCTTTCTTTACGGCTGGACGCTTTTTCTCGTCATTCAAACCGGAACAATCGCCGCGGTCGCCGTCGCTTTTGCCAGATTTCTGGGGATTTTAGTTCCCGCCGTTTCGCCCGAATCGTATTTGATCCCGCCGGTTAATTTGGGCGGCGGCTATGCTTTCAGCCTTTCGACGCAGCAATTAATCGCAATTTTGTTGATAATTTTGCTGACCGTGATAAATATGCAGGGCTTAAAGCTCGGCAAATACATTCAAAACACTTTTACGGTCACAAAGACTCTTGCGCTTGCAGCCTTGATTCTTTTGGGACTTTTCATCGGCGGGCAAGCCGGGATTTTTTCGGCAAATTTTGCGAACGCCTGGACTCCGCAAAACGTGACAGAGGTCGCTCCCGGAGTTTCAGCCGCGAACGGTTTGTACGGACTTTTTATTGCTTTCTGCGTCGCGCAGGTTGGCTCGCTTTTCTCGTCCGACGCCTGGAACAACATCACTTTTACGGCGGGCGAAGTCAAAGACCCGCAAAAAAATATTCCGTTGTCGCTGGCTTTGGGGACGGGTCTGGTCATCGGTTTGTACATTCTGGCAAACGTCGCTTATCTGTCAACTCTCAGCTTGCAGCAAATTCAAACCGCGCCGGAAGATCGCGTTGGAACGCTCGCCTTGCAGCAGATTTTCGGTGCGGGCGGTTCGGTGATAATGGCTGTCGCAATTATTATTTCGACTTTCGGCTGCAACAACGGTCTGATTTTGGCAGGCGCGCGCGTTTATTACGCGATGGCGAAAGACAATCTGTTTTTCAAAGCGACCGAAAAACTCAACCAAAATCACGTTCCGGCGACCGCGCTCATTTTGCAGTGCATTTGGACTTGTCTGCTCGTTTTGCCGCGAACGGTTTCGACCGACGCGGCAGGCAAGACGACTTACGGCAATTTGTACGGAACGCTGCTCGATTACGTCGTTTTCGCGGTTTTGATTTTTTACATTTTGACGATTATCGGTTTATTTATCTTGAGACAAAAGCGACCGGATGTGCCGCGCCCGTATCGCGCTTTCGGTTATCCGGTTGTTCCGGCGCTTTACATCGTTGCGGCAACCGTCATTTGTCTGGTTCTTTTATTTTACAAACCAGCGACTTCGCTGCCCGGACTCGCCATCGTTTTGACGGGCGTTCCGGTTTATTTTATTTGGCGCAATCTGGCAAAAACGCCCAATACTGATAATTTATAAATTCTATGCGGCAGGTAACATTAATTATATTGGGTGGTTTTAGCATATTTATCGCGTTTATTTCTGGGTTGTATTTATTGCTAATTAGTATAAATCCACCTGTTCTCGCATTCGCATTTGAAAGTATAGACGGTATTTTTTTGCTTATCGTTCCGGTTCTGATTCTTATTTTTTCGATTAAATTTGCAATTTACTGTTTCAGGGCATTGACGAAAAGCGAGTTGCCGTAAAGGTTTTATTTATCAGTTTAGATGGATTTCATAAATTTTGGAGGTCTGAATGTCACTTTTTGCAACCAAGTCAATTGACAAAATTGTTGCCGAAGCCCAGGAAACCGGCGAGCATACATTAAGGAAAACGTTAAGCGGGCTGGACTTAACGATGCTCGGAATCGGCGCTATCATCGGCACGGGAATTTTTGTTCTGACCGGACAAGCCGCCGGAAAACACGCAGGTCCGGCGGTTATTATCTCGATGATTCTAGCGGGAATCGTCAGCGCGTTTGCTGCTCTGTGTTACTCGGAATTTGCCGCCAGCATTCCGATCTCCGGTTCGGCTTACGCTTACGGCTATGGCACGCTCGGCGAATTTGTCGCGTGGATTATCGGCTGGGATTTGATTCTCGAATACGCTTTCGGCGCGGCGACCGTGGCGGTCGGCTGGTCGGGATACGTCGTTAGTCTTTTCAGAGACACGCTGGGGATAAATTTCCCGCTCGCCTTGAGCGCGCCGCCCGGAACTGCAATAAAGCTCGCCGACGGTACGACGGCGACCGGGATTTTTAACTTACCCGCATTTTTGATTTCGATTGCCGTGACTTTGCTCCTGATCAAAGGAATCAAAGAATCAGCCAGCTTTAACTCGCTGATTGTAATCGTCAAGATTCTGGTTGTGGTGTTATTTATCATCGCCGGTATCGGCTACGTCACGCCAAGCAACATCGGACTTGGCTGCACTGTGGGAGCGCCCGATTGCGCGCCGTTTATGCCGTACGGTTTTAGCGGAGTCGTCACCGGCGCGGCGGTTATCTTTTTCGCCTACATCGGTTTCGATGCGGTTTCGACCGCAGCGCAGGAAGCTAAGAATCCACAGCGCGATATGCCGATTGGAATTTTAGGCTCGCTGGCAATTTGTACCGTTCTTTATATTTTGGTCGCCGGAATTATGGTCGGATTGGTTGATTACAGATTGTTGACCAACGCCGCCGCCCCGATTGCCGTTGCGATTGACGCCGCTCTGCAAAAAGCGCAGGGGACAACGATGGGAACGATTCTTCAAGTGTTCCCGACGATTATCAAAGTCGGCGCGGTTCTCGGACTTAGCTCGACAATGGTCGTCATGGTGATGGGACAGCCGCGCGTTTTTTATTCGATGTCGAAAGACGGTTTGCTTCCCGGCTGGGCGGCTAAAATCCACCCGCGCTATCAAACGCCGCACATCACAACCGCCATTACCGGCGCGATTGTGGCGATTTTGGCAGGTTTTGTGCCGATTAGCCTGCTCGGCGAATTGGTCAGCATCGGAACGCTGTTCGCTTTTGTCATCGTCGGAACGGGAATCATCATCCTGCGGTCTTCAAACCCGAATTTGAATCGCCCGTTCCGCGTGCCGCTTTCGCCGTTTATTCCGATTGCCACGGTCGTTTCGGCTGCTTATCTGATGAACAGTCTGCCGCTCGACACCTGGCTGCGTTTGATTGTCTGGATGTCAATCGGCTTGGTTATTTATTTTGCGTACAGCTACTCGCACAGTAATCTCGCGAGCGCGACCGATCTCGAATCGGAAGAAGACGCTCCCGGAAATTACGTGCCGCCGTTTAGCGCGATGCTGGCGATTATTTTGGCTATCGCTTTGACGCTTTATCAAGTTCCGTTCCTGATGAATCTGCCGTCCGAAGCGATTACGATTAATCTCATCGTCCGTCTTTTCGCTTGGTTAATCACAGGTGTTTTGGTTGCGGTGTTGATGTACGGTAAAAAGAACCGCAGCGGAACGGGACGCACCAAACAAACCCAAATGACCGGTTTATTATTGTCGGTTCTCAACTTGTTGATTTGGGCTGGCGTAACTTACTGGCTTTTAGTGCTTCGTCCCGAACTACACAAGATGTAGATTTCGCGTCCGTTTGGTAAATTTCAACTTTAAATCGCGGCTTTCGGAGTGGCAAAACTGCTGCGCCGAAAGCCGTTTTTGATTAAACAAAATGCCCGGAGAAAAATCGGAAAAATTTCAAACCTGGCATCGCTGGCTGATTGTCGCGGCTTGCGCTCTCGCAGTTGCTTTTATTCCAGTCCCCGAAGGCATCAAACGCGAATCGTGGGTTTTGCTGGCGATTTTTCTGGCGACGATTGTCGGTTCGATTGCGCGCCCGGTTCCGGCGGGCGCAATGGTTTTAATCGGCGTCGCGGCTTTGCCGATTTTCGGCGCGCTGTCAATCGGCGACGCGCTCAAAGGCTACGCCGATCCGGTCGTCTGGCTCGTTTTAATCGCATTTTTTCTGGCGCGCGGAATGATTAAAACCGGCTTGGGCAGGCGCATCGCGCTGCTTTTTGTCAGAGCCATCGGACATACAACTCTGGGACTCGGTTACGCGCTCGCTTTTACGGACGGCGTTTTGTCCTCTGTTGTTCCGTCAAACGGTGCGCGCAACGGCGGAATTGTAATGCCGATTGCGCGTTCGGTCGCCGAAACCTACGACTCGACGCCCGAAGAAAACCCGGAAAAACTCGGCACGTTTTTGATGAATCTGCTTTATCAATGCGACGTTATTTTCTGCGCCACTTTCTTAACGGGGCAAGCCTCAAATGTCATCATCGCCAAATTCGCCCAGCAAACCGCCGGAATCGAAATCACCTACGCGCGCTGGTTCATCGGCGCAATTGTCCCGGCGATAATTTCGCTCGCGGTCGTGCCGCTGCTTATTTATCGCTTTTTTCCGCCCGGAATCAAACACACACCCGCAGCCGCGCAGTTGGCATCGGAAGAACTCGAAAAAATGGGCGCAATGAGCCGCCACGAAACATTGATGCTGCTGACTTTCATCGCCACCGCTGCGCTTTGGATGACAAAAGCCTGGCTGCACAATTTGGACACGACCGTTGTCGCGCTGATCGGACTTGTCGGGCTGCTCGTCTCTAAGGTCTTGAATTGGGAGGATTTGATTCAGGAAAAAGCGGCATGGGAAGTTTTCATCTGGTACGGCGGTCTGGTCAATATGGCTGGCGCGCTGGGCGAAACCGGGCTGACCAAACTCTTCGCCGAACGCGCCGCCGGGCTAACAACCGGCTGGCAATGGTCGGCGGCGCTCGCCGTTTTAGTTTTCGTTTATTTTTATTCGCATTACGCCTTCGCCTCGATCACCGCTCACGTAACGGCAATGTTCATCCCGTTTTTAACCGTCAGCCTGACGGCGGGCGCGCCCGCCGGACTCGCCGTTTTGTTGCTCGCTTATTTCTCGAATCTCAACGCTTCAATCACGCATTACGGCACAACATCAGGCGCGGTTTATTTCGGCACAGGCTATGTCCGACAAGGCAATTGGTGGACAATCGGCTTTCTGGCTTCAATCGCCAATATTCTGATTTGGACAGTTTTCGGACTCGTTTGGTGGAAAGTTTTAGGCTGGTGGTAACGATATTGTGTAGGTAATAGTTAGTTTGCAATGTCCCAGTTAATATAAAATTTTAAGGAAAAGCTTGGCGAATTTCTATGCAACCTCAATCTCAGATTCAACTATTTCAACATCCGGTGTTGAATCATCTGCTTCTTCTTCAAACGTAATATAATATAAATTTATTGTGGACATTTCAGAATAACGAAGAATAAAGTAATCTCCCTCAATTTCATAATATCTACCTTCATCTTCTTCATTGAACACCCGATCTTGTGACAAATCCCTTCGGTCTGTGTCCAACAATATCACTCGGTCGAGATTACCGCTTTTGTCGAAGAAAAAATCATAAACAAAGCCTCTGTACAAATAGTTTTGTCCTTCGTGATGAACTATGGTGGTTAACAATATTCCGGCTATCATTCCTTCAACGTCTGGCGTCTCTCTAAATTGTGCAAGTTCTCCACGCAAGGCGTAAAACCATTCGTTATTGAATCTAAAAAATCTTGTTTTTCTATCAAGTTTTACTCGACGCACAAACCAATGAAGGAGGTAACCAATTAAAGCAGAAAATACATAAAGTGATAAAAAATAGAATGCAATTTTATATGGACTATTAGTTACAGACTCAAGGACAGTTTCTAAGTGTTGCTCATCATGTCCATAATTACCCAATAAAAGCATCATCAATGCTTTTAAATTAATAGGGGATATGAGTAGGGTACAAATAGATGCCCAGATTAGATGTAGAACTGCAGCCGCAACAATTCCACTTGGAATTTGCTCCGTTAACGGTCGGTAAGCATTAGGACTATTCCAACGCCAAAAGCCCCGTGTATAGGTAAATTGAATTATAAAGCCGGGTAAAATTAGAATGAGGAGGAGTAGCGCAGAAAACGCAAATTCCATTTAGAAAAATTACTTCACTGTAGCTTTAGTTCTGCTGGAAATTGATTTAGAAGTGTAGGCTTCACCTTTGGACGCACCTCTAGAAGAAACCCGATAGGTTTTACCATCAATGCGAACTGTAATAGCCTTTCCGCTTGTGATTGATTCACGAATTTGAGCAGTTGCTCTTTTATCACGAAGAACAGCAGCTAACTGTGGTGAAATTTTACCTTTTGGCATATTCGCGCGTACCCTCCGAAAATGAATACTAACATAGGATGTTAATAGTTGCACTAAATTTGGATAGTGGATTAATCATGCAAAGTTATGCTGAAAAGGTTTTGAAAGTCGGCTTGTGTATCAACGTCAAAAGCGGCTTCGGGGGCTGGCGTTTTGGCAACTTCGGCGGCGTGTTTTCTGATAACGGCTTTTGCGCCCGCATCACCTTGCAAATCGGACAGTTCGGCGAACATTTCGCGGGTGAACAGAGCCGGGACGCCCAGAGTTTCGGCGTATTGGCAAGCGGCAATCGGCTTTTTTGTTTTTTGGAAAGTTTCAACTAAACGGTTGAGAGTTTCCGCCGTGACGAACGGCTGGTCGCAGAGCATCAGAATTGCCGCTTCGGTGTCCATGTTTTCCGCCAGCAGAACAGATAAGCCCGTTTTGATTGAACCGCCCATTCCGCTTGCCCAATTTTCGTTGATTGCCGGGTGAACGGGTAAATCTTTGATTTCCGTTTGCAATTTTTCAGCATTTGCGCCTAAAACAACGGCAACTGGGCGCAAACCGGAAGACAGAGCGGTTTCCGCCGCTCGGCGTAAAAGCGTTTTTCCTTCAAATTCGAGCAGTTGTTTCGGCTTGCCATTCATCCGCGTGGACGCTCCGGCGGCGAGAATTATAATTCCGATTTTTTGCATCAGCTTCGCTCGTAAATCGAACCCGTTCGGTTTCGCAGAAAACCGCCCGCGCGATTGGCAAGAACAGCATTTATTTCGGCAATAATCGAAAGCGCGATTGATTCGGGCGTATCCGCGCCGATGTCCAGACCGACGGGCGCATAAAGTTTTTGCAGTTGTTCCTCGCTAAACTTTTCGCTTTCGTCGGCTAATTCCTGCAGCATAGTTTCAGTGCGGCGTTTCGGTCCTAAAACTCCGACGTAAATCGGATTGAGCGGTAAAATTCGGCGCAGGATTTCCTTGTCTTTTGAGTAATCGTGCGTCATCATGACAGCGACGGTTTGCGCAGAAACGAATAAATTTTCGTTTAAATTTTCGGGGCGTGAGATGACAATTTCGTCTGCTTTCGGGAAACGTTCTTCGGTCGCAATCGCCGGGCGGTGATCAACAATTGATGCACGCCAACCCAAACCTTTGGCAAAACTGACAAGCGGAACGGCGTCTGCGCCTGCGCCGAAAACTACGAGCGAAACAGGCGGTTTGATATTTTCAAAGAAGAACTCAAAGCTTCCTTGCTCGGTCTCATAAGTTTTTATCTGCGAAATACAATTTTCGTCAAAAAAAATCTCGCAATCATTAAGCAATCGGCGAGAGCTTTCCAAAAACTTCGGGAGATTTTTGAAATCAAATTGTTCTACTTCGCTGTAAAAAACCCTCCCGCCGATTGGAATATCAAGGCTGGAATCCGCTGAAATCAGCGTTGCGATAGTTTGGCATTCTTGATTTTCAAAAGCCGTTTGTAAAGTTCCAATTAAGATGCTTTGACGGTCAATCGTTTCGAGTAAAATCCTAATTACGCCGCGACAGCCCATATTGAGGCTGAAAACCGAATCGTCATTTGCGGTTGTGTCATAAGTAAAAACCTGCGCCGCGCCGGTTTGCAAAACTCGTTTAGCTCGTTCCAAAACATCGGCTTCGAGGCAGCCGCCCGAAACCGTGCCGAAAGTTTCGCCCGTTTCGAGAATCAACATTTTCGCGCCCGGCAAGCGATAACTCGAACCCTTAACATCAACAACAGTCGCTAGAACCGCTTTTGCGCCGCTTGAATCAATCTCCCGCATTTGGGCGAGAATGTTTTGCAACTCTTTCATTCGCTTACCGGTAAAAATATAAATTACACCCGAAATAATTCGATTATGCAATTCGTTATTTTCTCATATAAATTTTGATTCGAGATATTTTCTATTGTTATGAACCTTATCTCGATGAAACAGTTTACAAGGCGAATTTATAACGTTGGTATGTTCTTTGCTATGACACGCTTAAAAGCAATTTAATTGCACGCAGTTCGTACAAACGAGCGGCGAAAAAAGAACAAGGAGTAGGAAAATAATGGCAAATAATCAGGAAAACCAAGGCGGTTTCCCGCAAAATCAATCGCAGGGACAAGACACACATTCAACCACAGGCGACGGGCATCCGCCGCGTCCGGGCGAACCCGGTTACACCAGCTCGCAAGGTTCAGGCGGCAGCGGCGGCAATGCCGGACAGCAGCAAACCGGCGGAACCGGTGGTTACGGCGGAACGAGCGGCGGCAGCGGTTCGGGCGGTTCTTCTGGTGGAGAGTAATCGAGAGATTGATTTTTATTTGAAGAAAAACGCCGGATAAAATTGTGATTTTAGTTTTAATCACAATTTTATCCGGCGTTTTTATGATGTTGATTTTCGCAAGATTCCGGTCAAAACAAAAACTGCGATGCCTGAAATTTTGAGTTTCGATGATGCGACATTTGAAGGTAAGCGCATCGGCGATTTCACGATTGCTTACCGCATTTCGAGCGGAATGAACACGGACGTTTTCGCCGTCTGGCATCATAAAATGCTCGCACCGCTGATTTGCAAACGGCTGAAACCGGATGCCGCCGACAATCCGAAATATCGAAGGCTTTTTTTTGAAGAAGCCAAGGCGCTCGCCGCGATGAATCATCCCGGAATTGTACGGCTATTTGAATTTAACGAGCACGCGGAATTGCCGTATCTACTGCTCGAACACATCGGCGAACGAACGCTGCGCGACGAATTGAGAGAAAACAGGGCATTTGCCGTATCGCGCGCCGTTCGGATTGTTCAGCACGTCGCGGCGGCGGTGCGCCACATTCACTCGAAAGGTTTTTTGCACCGCGATCTAAAACCCTCAAACATCATTTTGCGCGGCGGTCGCCCGGTTTTGATTGATTTCGGCGTTGTCTGGAAAGTAGAACCCGAACGCACGCCGCCGGATCGCAGCGGAACGCCGCAATATCTCGCGCCCGAACAAATCAAGCGGGAAAAACTCACGCCGGCAACCGATGTTTACGGTTTGGGAATGCTGCTTTTTGAATTGCTGTCGGGCGAGCGTCCGTTTTCGCGCGGAAACGAGTCAGGCGAATCAATTCCGCTCTCCGAGCGTTATCCGCAACTTGTTGAAGATCCGAAGAAGTTTGGAGAAAGCGGGCAAAAAATTGACGCGGCTTTGGCAGAAACAATTTATCGCTGTCTGGAAAAATCTCCGAAAGCGCGTTTCTCCAACGCCGTTGAATTAATGAAAGAACTCGATCCGTTTACCGAACTAAAAATCTGGTCAACGGGCGGAAGCCTGGCAGAACCTTTTCAATAACCGATTCACATAAGTTTTGCCGGAGTAATGGGCAAATCGCGGATTCGTTTTCCGGTCGCGTGAAAAACGGCATTGGCGATTGCCGCCGGAACGCCGACCATTCCAAGCTCGCCCATTCCTTTGACGCCGAGCGGGTTAACGATTTTGTCGTCTTCTTCGACAAACACCGTCTCGATTTCAAAAACATCGCCGTTTGTCGGGACGTGATAATGCTGCAAATTCGGGTTTATTATACGCCCGTAGCGATGATCAATTTCGGTTTCTTCGGTCAAAGCCATCCCGATTCCCCAAACCGCGCCGCCCATTTCCTGACTGTGCGCGGCTTTCGGATTGATGACTTTTCCCGCCGCCGTCATTGCTAAAACGCGCGTCACGCTGATTTTTCCAATATCCTCGTCAACTTTGACTTCGACAAACTGCGCCCCGTGCGAGGCAATCGAGTATTTGCCGCGCTCGCCGAAATTCGGCATTGATTGATGCGTTTCTTCTAATTTGTCGAGATTTTTAGCTCGCAAGACTGAAGCGAAATCTGCGGTTTGCTGTCCGGCGAGTTCTCCGACTTTTTTCATCATTTTTTGACAGCATTCCTGCACCGCCGAGCCGATGCTCGCCGTCGTCAAACTGCCGCCGTGAACCGGAGCTTGCGGCAAATCGGAATTTCCGAGTTCAAATTTCACCTTTTCCATCGGCAAGCCGAGATTTTCCGCGGCAATCATCGTAATCGTCGTATAAGTTCCCGGTCCCATATCGCTCGCCGCCGATTGCACGAGCGCCGTGCCGTCGGGTTTTAAAACGATTTTCACCGTCGCCGGAGCTTGAAACGCGCCCCAGCGTCCGGTTGCCACGCCCCAGCCGACGAGCAACTTGCCGTCGCGCATCGAGCGCGGCTCCATTTTGCGGTTTTTCCAGCCGAATTTTTCCGCGCCCTGCGTGTAGCATTCGCGCAGAGCCTTGCTCGAAAAAGGTTTGCCGTTTTGCGGATCGGTTTCGGCGTAATTAATCAGGCGAAGTTCGAGCGGATCAATCTTGAGCGCGTAAGCCAATTCGTCGAGCGCCGATTCAAGCGCGAACATTCCCGAAACCGCGCCAGGCGCGCGCATCGCAAACGGCGTTGACAAATTGGTTTTGGCGACTTTGTAATCAACGCGCACATTCGGACAGGCGTACATTTGCTGCGACACTGCAGTCACGTCTTCCTTGTAATCTTCAAACGGCGATGTGTTGCCGACGCCTTCGTGAACGATTGCGGTTAATTTTCCGGTTTTGTCCGCGCCGAGCGCGACTTTTTGAATTGTGTACGGGCGATAACCGTGTCCGGTGTACATCTGTTTGCGCGTGAAAACAATTTTGATTGGGCGTTTCAATTCGCGCGACGCCATTGCCGCGAGCATCGCTTGATAAGTCGGACGCAAACCCGCGCCGAACGCGCCGCCGACAAACGGCGAGATCACGGTTACGTTTTCCGCCGGAATACCGAAAATCGAAGCCAGATGATTGCGGACGTTGTAAACGTATTGCGTTTTATCGAAAATCTTTAACTTCTCGCCTTCCCAAAGGGCGACCGAAGCGTGCGGCTCAATCGGATTGTGATGTTCGACCGGAATCGTGTATTCGGCTTCGATTTTGACAGCCGCAGTTTTCATCGCCGCATCGGCATCGCCGCGCGGTTTCGGCGGCGGAGCTTTGGTTTCCTTACCCGGAAAATAAGCGTTGACGCGCGCCGTGTGCAAATCGGTTTCGTGCGCTTCGGCGTCGTAAGCGATTTTTACCTGCCGCGCCGCCCAGCGCGCCTGCTCGAAAGTTTCGGCGATGACGAGCGCAACCGGCTGCTGGTTAAAATAAATCTTGTCCGATTGCAGAGCGCGAAACGAAATGCCTTCGGGCGCTAATTCGTCTTTGTCGCGCTTGTCGGTAAAAGCCAGTTTCGGCGCGTTTTGGTGCGTGAAAATTTTGATGACGCCCGGCTGTTTTTCGGCTTCGCGAACATCAATTGATTTGATTTTGCCGTTTGCCACCGTGCTTAAAACAAGATAGCCATGCGCCAGATTCGGAGCGGAAAATTCCGCCGCATATTTTGCCGCGCCCGTCACTTTTGCCGCGCCGTCAACGCGGCTGGTCGGTTTGCCGATTAGTTTCGCCATTTTTTCACATTCTCCGACTTGGAATTTGCTTTTTGTTTCGCTCTGGACTAAATATTTATTTGTGAAGGTTAACTGGAAAACAGACGAAAAGCAATCATCGCTTTTGTTCGCCCGCAAAGCCTCCGTTGGCGGTCTCAAAATCAATCACTGGCGCATTGCGGCTGGCGAAATGCCCGAACACGTTTCCTCAAAACACGAGCTTAATATAACTCTGTCGGGCAGTATGACCACCGAGCGGCACGCTTCTGTGGGAAAAATGCGGCGTTTACACGCAACACCCGGAAATGTTTGTTTAACTCCCGCCGGACAGCCGATTTCCGCCGCGTGGAAAAACGAGTTTGAATGTTTGTCAATCAATCTCGAACCGGCTCTGTTAATTCAAACCGCACTCGGAATCAATCTTTCTCCTAATTTTGAATTAATCGAAACTTACCAGAAAAACGATCCGTTGATTCAGCATGTCGCGCTTAATTTGCTGTCGGAATTCGATTCGGAAGTCGGGGCGGGAAAACTTTACGCCGAATCGCTCGCGCAGACGCTCGTTTTGCACATTTTGCGAAATTACAGCACGGCGCGTTTTACGCGGGGAAACTTTAACGGCGGGCTTTCAGGCTATAAATTGCGCCGCGCCACCGAGTTTATTCACGAAAATCTCGAAGGGGATTTAACTCTTACTGAAATCGCCGAAGTTGCGGGTTTGAGTCAATTTCATTTTGCCCGCGCTTTTCGCCGCACAACTGGATTGACGCCGCAGCAATACATCACGCAAAAACGAATCGAACGCGCGAAACATCTTCTTGCCGATGGCGATTTGCCGCTGGTCGAAGTTTCTCTGCGCGCAGGATTTAAAAATCAAAGCCATTTCACGACGCTCTTTCGCAAATTTACCCGCCTGACGCCAAAGGCTTGGCGCGAATTAAAACACGCTTAAAGCAAACAGAGAAAATAAACAGCAAGAGGGCGTAAGACGCCGGGCGATCAATTTTCATAAATTTGGTGAACCAACAAAGGAGAGCCAAAAAGATGAAGACATTGCTGATTTTTATTT